>NZ_JANFYZ010000002.1 GCF_024460775.1 Desulfovibrio desulfuricans
AGAACCTCCTCATATGGATATGAACTATGGCGTCCGTTTTTTCCAGCCTACCTCAGTGGGTTTAAGGTTACTAAGTCCTTCGATCAAATTTGTGTTCATGATTGCTGCTCCTTAGATGCAGAAAAAGCCCGGCTCCTTTTAAGGGAACCGGGCTCTTCGAAATATGGTATCAGTCTGGCTAGGATGTTTTTTTGTGAATTATACGGAATTGACTGGCAGGTGAACTTCTGCGGTCTCAGGCAGCGGGACGGTTTCCGTATGACCATCAGGGTAACGCAGGGTGTATTGCCCTTTTTCATCCAGATAGTTCAACGGAATGCCTTTTTTAAGCTCAAATTCAAGAATAACATGCTGATTTTCAATGGCAGTTGCAACCAGCTCTTCAAGGGGAAGTGGCATAATGCCTCCGCTGCACTGCTTACAATTTGCCTATCAGGAAGCAGTGTTCTCCTTATGGCACTATTCTTCAGAGGGCATACGTCGTAGGGCTTGTCGATATGCCTCAAGGCGTTCACGCTTGCCAATGGAGATGACCGTTACAAAGAGAATGTCATCATTCACCTTGTACACCAGGCGATACCCAATGGAGCGCAATTTGATTTTGTAGCAATCGCGCATGCCAGACAGGGCAGATGAGGGAACTCTCGGCTGTTGTAACCGTTCTGCCAGTTTCTTTTTAAACTGTTCTCTGATGCTGGAATCAAGCCTTTTCCATTCTTTCAGTGCTAGCTCATGAAACTGCAGGCTATAGCTCATCAAGCGTTACCTTGACAAAAGGGCCATCTTCGCGTTTTTCAACAATCTTTCTGTCTTCAAGATCTTCAAGAATTCCGAGGATTTCTTCGTAGTGCTTTGCGGACAACAGGTAGGCCTCTGGCTTGTTATGGTTCAAAACTGCCACCGGCGCATCCTTGGCAGTTGCCAGGACATTCGCAAAGTTCCGTTTGAGTTCTGTGACGCTAACGGTGATATTGGAGAGTATGGAATCCATGAAATCCTCCAAGTTGGATAAATTCGATATCTTTTATGACATCAAATTTGACATCAGTCAATGAAACTTAGTCCGCTGCAATTTCCCGGGCAATTCGCACCCGATGCGGATTGCACTGATAACTACCGCGAGCTTCAATGTCGTCATAATCTTCGCCAATACGGATGAACAGGAATTCTTCGTGGGGCAAATTGTCCATCAGCTCACCAACAAAGGCTATTTCAGCAAATTCATCGTACCACTTTTCTCCTTCCCACAGAAAGACAACTGAGCCTGAGCCTTCATCGATTTTGTTGGGTTCGCCACCGATGAGCATTTTGATTGCTGCAAAGTTGTCGGGGGGGGGGCTTTTCTGCCTCTGCAAGAGCTGTTTTTAACTGATCCATGCCATTTTTTGTCAGGCACAGGGCCACGTCAGAATAATATCCCATGAGATCTCCCGAAGTTCAGTTTATGGGCGAAATGCTCAATTTTTCGAAAGGTGAGCCCGTACGCTCACAGCGGGCCAGCAAGGTATCCACGTCGATGTCGCCCAGATGCCCCGTATGAAAAATCTCGGTCAACTCCTCCCGCAGAGCATCCTTGTCCAAATTGGTGCGACCAGCTGCCACTGACATGCGGAAGCGATAGTTTCCCGTGTCTACCCAGTCCCGAGTGCCAGCCTGGCGGTGAACAAGTTTGAGCACAGTTTCCATCTCTCTGATTTCGCTATCTAAAGCGGTGCGGTGCTCCTTGAGGGCAGCCAGCTTTTCCAGAGCTGGTTCCCATTGGGGCATTTGCACGCCCTGCGGGAATTTGGGGCAGTCACCGTTGTGTTCGCAGTACGAGCACAACGGGTAAAAGCCCTGAGCGCAATCAACCTGTGCCAGGGTTATGTGTCCGGCGCGGAAATCTGCTAGTTCGCCCCAAAGTTGTGCCGCATGGTCAAGGGCCGTATCGAGCATGGCTTGATTGAAACCGTAGGGGCCGAATGCTTTAACCTCTTTCATGGAAAGGCAGAGCAACCACGCTTCCACGCTTGCCTCGGCAGCCGTTGCGGGCAAATGAAGGCCAAGTTGGGCAAGGCAAAGTTGCGGGAAGGTCATTTTGTCATGCAGAAGCGTGCCGTCCTCAGCACGGAGGCTGAAGATGGGCTTGCTCCATGCTTTTGTTAGCAGGCCGATCTGTCCGTGCAGTTGCAGCAGATGGGAATCGTGCGGGGTGCCGGGAAGCTTGTCGGTGCTTTTTACTTCCAGAATGCGAATGGCGTTAACAGGCGCGCCCCAGACCAGCACAAAATCAAGATGAGCTTTGATGGGCACGCCCTGATGCTGCCAGTTAATCTCAAGCTGGGGCAAAATATGCAGACCCAACGATGCCAGTGCCTGCCCAACCCCGGATTCAAACCAGTGCCCGCGCTGCAGCGTAAGCAGACGTTCCAGGCTGTTTGTGGTGGGCCGCACCTTTCTGGCCAACGCCGCCCGTGGGCATTCCCAGTGCTGGCCAATGTCGCTCATTCCCACATATCTGGAGCGGTCGCCTAGGTGTGCAAGTGTGTCGTTATGGGCAACGGCTTGCAGACCTTGTCTGATTAACGCCCTCAATCCCTCCGTGCGGTCCATCTGTTCCATGGGGTAGTCTCCATAAAAGCGAAAGGGCCGCCATTAGGCGGCCCTTTCGCTCGGTATTTTGATTTTTGTTATGCGGCATCGACATACTTCCACCACAATTTTCTCTGCGGGTTCCAGCGGAAGCCTGAGCCAGTCAGCAATTCCTTTTTGGTCTGCGTGTTGCCGGTGGCAATGATGCAAGGACGCCCGTCCTGGGCAGTAACCTGCTGGTAGGTGACGCCTTCCAGCGGTGGAAGGTTTTCAAGGCTTGCTGGCGGTCGATTTGAGGGCGCTGAAGATTCGTTTGTAGTGGATGGGTCGCGTTGACGAGCTTTTTGCGATTCAGGGGGAATTACGGGCAATTTAGGCCGCACAGGTGATTTTTTGCCATTTTTTGCACCTTCACCATCGTCATCTTCAGTTACCATGCCCAACATGGCGGTTAGAGCGTAGCGACGGGCATATGTCATTGCCGATCCCATGCCCTGGGGATCGGCCTTGGGCAAAGGAACTACCGCAAGGGAGCTTTGCCACTGACCAGACTCTGCATGCGTCAACTTGGTAACCAGTCCTAAGGAGTTGGGCTGCTCCACAGGCACAGGGTACTGGCACAGCCAGATGCCGTTTTCGATGAGCGCGTTGCGGCAGGCGTCCATGACACTGTTGAAGCTGGCGTACCAACTCTTGGTGAAGGGGTTCTCAGCATCTTTTGTAACAGGTTGCACGGTTCGCTGCACGTTAAGAAGGGCCTTGGCTAGTTCCGTGATATTGTCGGATTGGTATATAGCCATAACATTCCTCCAAGAATGAGAAAGCCCTGCCAAGCATGGTGCTTGGCAGGGCTTTCTGGTTGATTTGAAACGTTGTTTTAGTGTTCTTGTAGTAATTATATGTTTTCAAATATTCATGAATAACACTATTTCTCTTATACTCCTGGACTGTTAAATAAATCCACGCTGACTCATCCTCTGAAGGTGTTGGGAGAGTTAACTTCAAAAGTCATATTGGGGGAGATACATAGAAATTTGTTATTAAAATATTGTGTAACATGAGCAATATGCCAGAAAAAATGCGCTCTAAGCATTAATTAACAAAAAAGATAAGGCGTTCGGCCCTCAATGAAAAATCCATTAGAATTGTAAATTCAAAATACGCTTTGCCGCTTCCAGTAAATAGTAATTTTTATTCTTATCCATTAAGACGTGGTCACGGTTTAAGGTGTAGTGGCGTAACACTTTTTTCAATGGCAATGGTAGAGTGAAAATGTCAGACGGGCTGATATGATTGGTATAAACCTTCTGGAGAACCAGTTCTTTCTCTTCGCTGTTCAGTGCCTTGAGGTCATTTTCCCATTCTTGAGTTAGTCCGGTCTTCTCAAAGAAAAATCGTAACAGAATGTAGAGCTCAGGCATTATTAACAAACGGTGGAACTCTTCTTCATTGCTACCAAAAGCTTTCTCAAAAAAACTTTTCCCAACGCCTATCTTACCCTTTGTGGCGTTAAGAATAGTTTGAATTGCCCTGACGTATTTCCGGTTCCAATGTTCACCAAGATAGTCACGGTTGAATCGATCTTTCCCTGTAATAGGGTGGTACTTCATAGGGAAAGAGTAAATATTGACCCCCAGTTCTGAGCATAGGTCAACATTAATCTTCAGCCGTTGGTATAACTCCACCGGCTTATCTTTTTCATTGTATAGTAGGTAGTTTGAAAAATGTTTCAGACCATGTTTTGCGGCAAGCCTTACAGCTTTAGTGTAAATTTCTTCATATTCCATGCTGTCAAAAGCAATCCTGAGGGGTCTGATTGAAAGTTGTGCAAGCAATGCAACCTTTTCATCCGTCATTAGTCGAGCATCAAGGCCTTGGTTAAAATCTATATATCGAGCCCTTTTGCCTTTATAGCGCTTCTTTTCATATATGGGTCCAATAATTTCGTAAGCTGCTAGAATTTGCTCTTGGGATGGGAAAACATTCTGCAGTAATGTGTTAGTCTTTAATGCTTCATAAACTATGTCTTGCTGTTCGCCTGTCAGTTTATGAAGAAGTTTTTTATATATTTCAAGAGAAGTATTGATGTATACTTTTTTATTAAACCCAGACTTTATATTTTTGATTGCTATTTCAAGTTTATTGTCATCAACATATGTCGCTCCAGAGTAAAACCCAAGGCTAACAAGTTCTGCTACGATATCCTTGAGATTGTTAGAGGCTAAAACATTATTATCCAACAGTAAAAGGTGTTGTTTATCTCCATATCGCTCACGAATTTCTTTAATGCTATTTGATATTGAGACATAAGGATTGAATTTTGGTTCTATCTTTTTTACTGCACAAAAAGAACAGTTACGGATGCATCCTCGGGTAGTATATGAAAAGAAGGCATCTCCTGCTGGATATTTATAGTCAATTTCTTCTAGAATTGAGTAGTCAGGAGTGAGAGTATCAATTATAATATTGTTGTCATCGAAGACGCCAGGCTTATCCAGAAGCCCACAGATGGGTTTTACGCCTGTCTCCGACTCAATATCTTCCGCCAAAACTGTAGCAGCAACGCCGCCTACCTTTATATCCGTAGAATTTTGTATCAGTTTTTTAGTAAAATTAATTGTTTCGATCGTTATTTTCCAAAAAAAAGTAAATAATGTAGAGATATATATTCTGTCCCAATAAAAATCTTCAGTTATTTTTCCGGATATTGCTGACTTCCTATATGCAGAGATAGTAACATCAATAAGAACTCTATTGTTGGGGTCGAGTTCAAGAATGCTCACTTTTGAGTCTGCACAACCAGTCGAAATGAAACTCATGAGAACTGTAAAATAGCTTTCCCAATCGATAACTTGCGAGATGTTCGCAAGCTTCCGGATACAGGAGTAGGTAAGGCTTATTTTGAATAAGTCTTTTAATTCACCTTTAAAAAAGACGACATTATCTCCCAAAATTCGGTGATATGAAGCTATTTTCATTAAGCCAAGAGGCGGATATTTATTTTTGTAATTTGGCTCAATTAAAAGAATATTTCTGATCATTTAGAAAGTGTCTCGTCAATTTTTTCTATTAAATTGGCTGCTAGGTCTTTAGGCAAAACATTGTTGATAACCTCATAAATTGTGGAAACCAACTTGCGTTCTTGTTTCTTTAGATGACTATATTTGTCAACCTTGAGCTTTATTTTTTCTTCGGCACGGGGCGCTACTGCCTTAGACTTGCAAGGCGTGCTCTTGACTTCCAATTTTTCTTTGATGATATTTAGCATCTTTGCCGTTGTTGTATCATCCTGATGTCTGCTGTATAGAGCGGACAAAGAACTCTTTGCAGATTCGGCCTCTTTAGCTTTTGCTTCTAGGTCTGCTTGTAACTTTTTGGCTTCATCCTTTCCTGTAAAACCTTCTTGTGACTTTTGTGAAAATTCAGTTTGTGCTGTGATAAGAGAGTTGATTTTCTTATAGTGATTTCTTGTTGTTGATGATAGGTGGTACAACGAGTCCAATTCAGAGAATTTTTTTCTAAGCGATTCTTCGAATAATACGACGGTTTCATTTACACTAAAGTAATCTCTCTGTGAGTTGGGAATCAGCTCGGGGTGTACAGCAAAAATTTCACCCAAGAAATACCTAGTCCCTCGTGGCTCCTTAAACAGTTTTGCCAAGGCAAGCTCATCACCAATCTGTATGTTTTCTTTGCGCAACCTAATTCCCCTACCAGGATTACAGGAAGGGATCTGCTTTTCTAAAGCTGTGAGACTATACCAACCCCAATACAAGGTATCGCCATCAGGGGTTGTGTCAGAAATAAAAACTACGTCCCTGACATCATCGTATCGCTCTTTTTTCCCATTTTTTTCGATGTAAAGATATGTTTGATATATTTTTTCTACAATTTGCCCATCAATGAGCATTGCATATTCATCAATCGTGTGCCCATTGTTGGTCATATATTGCTTGATCTTTGAATGATAATTAAATCCAGAACGATATCTAACAGGTGCTACAAAACTTAAATATTCCTTGACTATATCTGTATCTAAGAGCTTTTCTTCAGTAGCCTTGACAAGGTGCACTTTAAAGTAATGAGCTGCTTCAGATTCTTTTTCAGTGCTTAAATGCGTAATTTTCTGGATTACCTCGGCCGCATGTTCTGGTGTCTTGCGATCAGCAATTAGGGCACGCATTCTATTGGCATCCCATTCAAGAACACTTCGAAAAGGCTCGCCCGCATAACTCGTTTCAAAAATAAGCTTTTCACAATATGCTAAACCCGCAAGCCGCCCAATTCCGCGAAAACCTTTGTCTTTTCCTGCTTCTTTTGTAGACGCGGCGATATCAGTAAGCGTTTCATATACATTGGCTTGAGGAACGCCAATCCCATCATCTTCAATGAGGATCTCATTGTTTTTGTCATCAATGTGTATACTTATTGAAAATGAAGCGTCAGAAGGGGGGATTTCAAGTGACTTAAATTTATCAATAGCGTCAGCTGCGTTCTGTATGTATTCCCGATAAATACAGAGAGGGTTTTCATACATCCCTAAAGTGAGAGATTCAATAATATTTTTGCCAATGACCGGCGTACGCTGCTTAGCCATGTTTATACTGCTTGTAAATAGGTTTAGGGAATTTGATACTCAGCAACGACCTAAAGGTTGGATTTTGGATGACGTACTCCCCTTGCTTAAGTCGTGTGAGCATGGACTTGATCGTACTGGGTATATATTGATAGTCGGCCTTGGATGTTTCGATGGCATTCGTCCTGCCATATGCGTGGGTTGCGCAGTTTCCTTTAACACGCCGATGAATATCGCTTCTAAATTGCTCTGCTGAAAAGAGAACAACGCCTAATGATCGTCCTCGTTCCGTGATATCTAATATTTGTCGTAAGATTGGTGAATTTTTGGGAGAGTCATCCGAAGCATATTTGTTTAGCTCATCGATAAAGATAATTATCTTCGATGGAATTTTTTCTTTCGCTTTTCGTCCAAGTCCTTCTGCAGCACCCAACTTAAGGTCATAAATCGAGCGCATAACATCACCAAAAACAAAAGCTTGCATCTCCTCATCAAGTTTAGCGATGTCAATGACAAAGCAATCATTGGGCTGGATATTCATCAATGATTCACACAGGCGCGTTTCGGATTTTTTTGAATCTACGCGAGCTGCGAATAAACCAGCGTTTTTATCGTAAACTTTTTTAAATATACGATAAAATTTTCGCCAGCTTGCAACTGGGATAGACTGATCATCTTTTCTGCCAGATTTTGTATAATGTCCCATCGATTCAAGAAGCTTGTTCCATTCCGAAATACCTGTAAATTGTCCTTCACCGTTCACAATGTAAGTAATTATTGCATCCATTGTTCCCTGGGGATCGTCTATATTTGAAAACAAGAGGTCAATTTTGTTCTGGTCGCCACCTTCTGTTTCATCACAAATATATTTGTAAAATTTGGCTTTTTTTTCTGACAAAGCTTTTTCTACATCTTCCTTATGCGCATAAGTTCCGGCGGCCATGTCTTTTGCATAAGGAAAAAAATACTTAACATTTCTGAATGGCGTTCTTTGTAGGCGTTCTTTTCCCTCATTAAACATCTGATACATAGGAAAAATTTCTTTTTCCAATTCATTTTGATTTTCTGTTAGTTCATCAATCGCAAGTAAATCTCTGCCCTTAACATTAAGCATCACAAAAGCAATTGTTTCTTCCTCTTTTTCATAATAAAAGTCCTGAATCGCTTTAATTAAAAACATTGCATATGATGTCTTTGATGCCAAACCAGAAATGCCCGAAATATTGAAGTGAGCACCTTCAGGCCCAATTAAGAAATGTGCGTTTATATCGACAGGAATTATTACTTTGTCATCGCCATCATACATTTCGATAAGGCCACAGGGGAGTGGGTTTTTTACGTTGTTAAGGCCAAGTGCATCCATGATTTCATCTTTCGATGCGAGTGATACACTATGTCCGTCAAGTGTTGGATTATATATCCCCATAGTGTTGCCGATGACTTTAGCCTTGACAAGATTCATCCCTAGACGATGCATGTTTCCTTGGTGTGAAACTTCTCCAAAATCACTTGAGATATAGCTTGTCATCGCACTAGGAGCATCTGTCATATGAGAAATTTCTTCAATTACACCATAGGTGACAGAGCCGTGAAGGTGGTCAACTTTGACAATGTCAAATGTTTTAAGAATGCAGGATTTATCCGTCCAAAATAAAAAATAATCTATTGTAGTTGGGTTTTTTTCCGTTGCAGATATTTTACCAATTAACTTTGAAGGCATCGTAACCTCGCAATTAAAAGAGGCTTATAAAAAAATGATCGCCAAGAAACTGACTCTTTAAAAAAGATTCTGTCAGATAGATTGGGTATAGATGATTTGCCCAGCGCTCGTCTGAGCCATAACAGACCGGACTCCTTTCATTGATAATATTGGCAGTAATCATATCGATTTCGTCAGTAGGTAGACCGTTTTCGCGCTCATCTTCAGTAACCAATATCTTTTCGAGCTTCAGTACTCCAGCAAAAGGGGAATTGGAGTATTTCATATCTCTGATGCGGACATACCAAATAGCATATTGAGTATCACCAGAGAAATCTCTATTGTGATATCTAAAGGCTGGTGTCCTGTAGTATGTTGGAAGTTCAGCAATGTTTTTTTGCAGTTAATATTTTTTTTCGTCCAGCAAGAAGCTCGGGATTAAACATTTTTGAAGCTCCAACTACAAATCTGTAGTTATCGCGTGTAATAGCAGATATGTGAGAGTCTTTACCTTTGGGTACTTTATACTGAAGGGAGCCATCCTTAACTAGGTATGACTCAGAGGAGAGGAGGCGTTTTTGCGCCAGATCGGCAACGAGTTCCTTCTCCATTTCAATCATTTTATCTTGAATTCTCGCAATTGCACGATTTTCGTATTTGCTATCTGCCATTTTGCGGCCAGTTTCGTAAGGCAGCACCTCTGATAAGGATATATCTATGCCAAATTTATTAGCCCCATTTAAAGCGCATGCGGTATTTATACATTTGCAGGTGGATTTATAAAAAGAAGGAACGCCATCGCCATCAGCATTGGCTTTAGATGGAATAACTAATGTGCGGGCTGAAAGAATCTCTTTCTTTTTGAACTGCGAAAAGGATTCGCGTTGACAACAAGCCACACATATTTGTCCTGCAACAATAGGATAGACTACACCATCATATTCGATATCGTCTACTTTATATGTTTTGCGTGAACCATCTAGAAAATAACGTAATATTGGCGAGTGTTGGAAAAGTCGTTTAGATAATTCTATTGGTGTATTTGAACGGTAGTCTGTCTCTGCAAAAAAATCTGCAGATAGCTCTCTGGGGTCGTCATCATAGTCGAACTGTGGAATGCTTATGCTGTCATGGCAATATTTATAAGATGAATATGCTCTGCCATTAGTCTCGTCTGCAAGAAAACGAACTATTGGTTTCAGCTTGGCAGAGTTCTTTTGCATAATACTGACAACCTTTCAGTAATTTTAAGTTGTTACATGATGTTGTAGGATATAAACTATCCTTTGAATCCTTAATTTGCAAGATGTGCCTGAGGAGAAAGTCTATCCAATAACACCGCTCTGATCGAAAAAAGTTTTTTAAACAAAAGAGCCCTGGAGTAGCCCCCATTTCGACCGGACCCTCCTCTAACTACTGAGGAGGTGCTGGAACTATGTCTGGAACTAGTGCTAAAACAAGTCCAACGGTGAAGATAGTAAGCATAACGCCCGTCAGTGCTGGTCAGTTGGCGAAAAAGTAGCATGGACCCTATCAGTCAGTTTCCCTGGTGACGCGAACGTAGGGTGTATCTCCGAATCTGCTTTACCGTGAGAAAACAGATGCGTGAGGGCGGAAAATCCGCCATTGAAGCCCAAAGTAAAGGCTTCAAAAAGCGAATCCACCAATTGGAAGGCGTTTTCTGCAAAGAAACGCTCGATATTGAAATTTTCAAGGAAGCAGTTCGCATTCACTATGAAAAACCCTCATTTCGCGGCGGTTCCTGTCCGGTGCGGAGGATTTTCAGTGAAACGGGGGCGGGCAGTACCGTGTTGTTTTGTGCTGCACATTAATTAGCAGCGGTCAGCGCAACATCTTTTGCGCAAACTGCCCCGCCACATCGCGTCGAGAATCGAATACCCAATGGACATGCACCACGGCCTCAAGCGCCTCGTAGATTATGCGCCATGGGTGGACATGTATTTCACGGTAGCGGGTGATGCCCACTATTTCTAGCTCAGGGGGGACATTGCCACGCAGAGGCAGGTTTTCCAGAGAGAGAATGGCCTGCTCTAACTTGCCCAGGATCGTATCCGCTTGCTCCTGCCCCGCATTGGCTGCTGTATAGGTGTATATCTCCAGCAAGTCTTGTTCTGCCTCTGGAGAGAGCAAGACTTGCAAAAATGGCGTCCCAGCGGAAAGGGTCATCGTTTACCCTTTGTGCGCAGGCCTGCGAAAACTTCCCGAGCGGGGCGTCCCTTGCCCACCTCAAAGCTCTTGCCGGAAAGGCTGAGAGCCTTGAGCATGGCAAGCGTTTCCTGCATGCGCTCATATTCATGGATGCCCATGAGCACGGCCTTGGCCTCGCCATTCTGGGTGATCACAACGGGCGGCGCAGCTTCTTCACTGAAAGTGCGAATGATTTCTGCGGCCTGTGCCTTGACCTCACTAATTGGTCGTACTGCGGTGCTGAGTTGCATATTGACGCTCCTTTGACTAAATAAATACCGAATATAGTTCTTTGGGTCAAGCTGGCTTCGCGGCATCGTGCTCTGGATTGTGCTTGCCAATCTGTGAAAGCTTGTTCTTATTTATCAGAAAATAGCCTGCCATAATAAAGAGGGCCGGGGAAATCCCCGGCCCTCTCTGCATAGTCTCTCAGTACACGCCATGCCCCGCGCGCAATCGGCCCCGCTTATTGCCTGTGCTGCTGGCTCCATAATCCATAAACTCGGGGCATATCTCGAGTTTGCGCCGCTTTAGGCAACCTCATATATTTCCCTTCGAAAAAATGGGATCGTCCAGTAATTCCACAGTTATTGTGGAAAATTTGTCAACGAGCGGGCAACATTGCTAAATTTAACACTCTATGGCTTCAGTAGAGTGGGGCGAAAGCTGCGTCGGATATTGCTGTGATTTCTTGGTCTGCCTCTTCCTGCAGAGCAATCAATTTTTCGCAGACAAAACGATGGCGCTCCTGGTCATTAACGCCAAAGACATCCATCTTATCGATGAAATACATGGCAAGCGCCATGGCAATGCCTGTTACTCCGCCAGCTAGAATGGTAATCAACGTTGACGAAATCGTCCCAAGTACGGGGATGGAGGCAAGGACAGGCCCCAAGGTTTCCTGAAGATACAGGTCAAGAGTAATGCCCCCCAGCGACACCGCCCCTGCGGCGAGTACCTTGAGGGCCGCATCAGCAGCTTGACGCAAGCTCATGCCTTCAGGGCGAAAAACAAGCAGCTTAATTGCCTTGAACAGGGAGAACATGCCTTCTCGAATAATACGAACGAGATTCTTCCCTGTTGTCGCAAAGATATTGATTAACGTTGTCGCCAAATTGCTGATAAAGCCACTGACAGCCCCATCCCTGAAGGCTGTCACAATGTTCTGCCAATCCGCTATGATCTTTTTTGTGATCCTTTCACCACGAACCAAGACCGCCTTGGTATTGGAATCCGCGTCAGTGCCAGCTTGAATGCCGTGAGCGTATGCATCTTTTATTTCTGCAAAGAGGCCCTCAAAAAGATCTATAAACAGCAACCCCATAGCCTGCTGCATTCCCATTTTTCCAGACTCAATAGCGCCAGTAATGGCTGTGTTGCATAGAAATTTACTACTTGTGTAGTATTCTGTATTAATTTTTTTATCCATCGCTTTTCGCGACGTTGCATCAGCCTCTTGCATTTTATCAACGTTAACTTCATCAAGCTGTTTAAGCTTGTGAAGTTCTTTGCGTTCCTTGTCATTTAGGACAGATTCGCCTTCCAGCTGCTGTATGCGGAGTTTACGATTTTCTGCTTTTTGATCGTTCCGGTTGATGAAATCATCAACCGAAGAATCTTTTTTGGAACGATTAACAGACGGTGATGTCATTGTTAGGTTTGATTTGTCATTGGCAAGAGACGTCCCGTCCATTTCAGCCAGCACCCTTCCCGCATCGTCATGTACTTCTTTAGCGGACACGACATGATCCAAATCTGTTTTGGCGTTTGGCTGAAATCGTTCCCCTCTGTATCCATCATCAAGCTTTCCAGCTTTTTTTTGAGCTGAAAGCTCTCTGTTTACATCAATAAATTGCTTGTCACTATGATATTTATAGGAATCATAGCTTCCCCTCTGGTCGTATTTTTCCTGCTCTTCCTTTGTTGCATAAATACCTTGGCGGACATTGTGGATAGTATCTACATTCCCTCCCACTTTATCATAGGCTGCAACAATACTCCCCAAGCCCAACGGATTGATAATGCTGGAAAGAATATTTTTTTGGACGTTATCAAAACAATCGTCGAATTTGGTTTGTTCCCATTCTTTACTGAAACGGTATAAAATGCCCTCAACTTGTTCAACGGTTACATCAACAGGGGCTGCTAAAGCATCCCATTCAGCTTTCTGGGATGCTTCAAATTCATCTAAGACTGAACTTCCCGCAGGCGGTTCCAAGGACTCGACACTATTGAGGGGGCTTTCTTCAGCGCGCGTTCGTTGCAGTAAATCCTTGCGCCGTTGAAAGCGTTCTAACTTGGACATTATCGCCTCCCCTACTGAACGGTTGAGTAGGAAGGCTTCAACGCTTCCCAACGTTCCATGAATTGCACTTCTTCGGGAAGCACAACACCATCAGCATTGATAATTAACAGAATGACATCAGTAATGTCTTCTGCACAACATCCATAATTTTTTGCTTTTTCAATGGCCTCTTCCAATGAAGGAGGTCTATTGCGCAATTCCTCAAGCGTGCCTTTTATATGCTGCGGTAATACTTTTGAAGCTGCTCCTGATACGAATTCTTCAAGATCCCTTCGTTCTTCTTCTGAAAAATCTTTATCGGCATAAGCGGCGGCAATGCCAACTGCATACAAACCGACAACCTGTCGTTCAAAATTATGATATCTGGATAGTTTATTTTGAAATTCTGTGAATAATTTTTTATATTCCACTGTGGTCAGGGCTTTGCCAGCCTCAAACCCTTCTTCCCAGGCATTGCTCGCATGAGTTCTCTGTTGTTCGTTATCCATTTCACTGAGAGCGCCTCCAACTGTTGCGCCAACAGCGGCTGCCCCCGCCGCTGCAGCAATGGTCCCTGCACCAGCCAAAGACCCCAACAATGTCGCACCAGCAAGAACAGAACCACCACCAGTAAACGGGGCAGCTGCAACAGCGCCGACACCAACTACCGCACATGCTAAAATTTTAAAAACACCCACCGTAGTCTCCTCAGTGTTTAGAGTTATGAGCAACTGCCCATGAGATAAAAAAATACTTTTATAGGCCGACTTGCTAGAGATTCAGCCTCTCCTTACAAAAAATCAGTTAATATTTTTTTTCAAGAAAACTAAATTAATAACATTAGGTTGGCAATATTGTTTTTAAAATAACGTGGGCCAAGGATTTCCCCGGCCCACGTTCGTCTATCTAAAACTCATACCGCAGCGTGCCAAACACGCCGTGCCCCGTGCTGTGTTCCGAAGCCTGAAGGTTGTAGGTCAGCCCAAGGGTAAAGTCGCCCTTGCCAAGCTCAAAGCCCAAGCCGCCGTCAAAGGTGGCGTAGTCCACCACCTGCATTTTCATTTCGGCCTGGCTGTCCACACCGGGAGCGCGGGCCTTGCTCTTGGCCTTAACGTCTCCCGCCGCCGGAATAACTCCCAGATCAAGCTGTGGCTTGAATTGCCAGCCGCTCTCGGTTTCAAAGGCTTTGGCAAAGCTCACGCCCACGGGGAATGTCCAGATGGACTGCGTGCTCTCGTCCACCTCAAAGACCGTACCGCCGCTCTTCACGTCATAACCATCGGTCACAAGCCCGAGGTAGCGCACCCCCACATGCGGAATAATATCCAGCGCACCGGCGTTGAATTTGTATTCCGCCTTGAGGCCCGTATTCCAAGCATGGCTGGTTACGTCGGCCTTGAGGTCGCTCATCTGCATGGAGGCGGGCATATCCTGCTCCACCTTGCTGTAGTTGCCAGTATAGCCCACATCGGCAGAGAGGCCGAAGTTGTTGTAGACCCACCCACCGTAGAGGCTCACGCCCCAGAAGTTGAAGCGGTTGTCCGTGCTGTTGAAATCTCCGGTGGATTTGGCATACCCGGCACCGACGTTGAACGCGGCACCGAAGCGGAACATGTCGTTGATGGTGTAATCCGCACCCAGGGCAATGCCGCCCAGGTTGCTGTTGTAGCCAGTCTTGAAGTTCTCTGCCTGCATGCCCCAAACATTGTTGGACTGGTAGAGCGGCATGATCCACACCCCAAGGCCGTTTTTAAGGCCGTCCCCGGCACTGAGGCCAGAATCGAGGCTAAGGCTGCCATCCGTATCTTGGCGCACGGCCACGGCTTGGCTCATATCCGTACGCGGCAACGTCATTGATGTGCGGTTGAGCACCGCACCAGAAGCAGCTGTCGCAGCACTCAGAGTGCTACCCTGCACGGCACCTACAGCAGCCATCTGGGCCGCACCTTCAACAGTTGCGGCGGCTTTGTTGCGGTCTGTCGTGCCAATATAATTGTCGCTCATGGCACGGGATACGAATCGCACGCCTGCGTTGGGCGAATTCGGATTTACCCCGGTCTGAACCACCATGCGATCTACCAGTGCCCCCATGCTGCTCGACATCATGGGGAAGGACGAAGACGCCGCATTGGCCTTAAGGCTCACGCTGTATGCGCCATTGGCTGTATCAAACGTGCCGCCGGTGGCAGAAAGCAGAGCGGTGCTTGTGGTCAGGTTGCTGCCTGTCCAGCTGGCAGCATCCTTTGTGGAAGCGCCAAAGCCGCCAGTGACGTTCAGCGTTTCTCCGTCCTGACCGCCCACGATGTGCAGTTTTGCTCCGGAATCCACAGTAAGGGTGCTGGTGCCCCCGGATTCACCTGAAAGGGCCACGCCACTGCCGATGCCCGTAGCGTCCACCACAAGCAGAGATTTATCGGCAAAATGAGCGGTGTTGGCCGTGGCGGCCGCGCCGCCCGTGACCCATGTTCCATCCACATTAATGCCACCAGTGGTGCTCAGCGTCTGCGGCGTGCGCAGGGCGAGAGCCGCTGTTATATCCTGCCCCCACAGGCCCTTTCCGTCACTCTGGTAACGCAGCACTTCTGTGCGCAGCCATTCGGCATCTGTGCTGCCCAGCGAAACCATGCTGTTCTGGCCCACGGTCATCAGGGCATCCACGGTATTGGCGGTGAAGGTCAAACCACCCATGGAAGCGTTTGAAGTGTCACCAGCGGCAGCGAAAGGCGGGTCAAAGTTGAGCTGACCACCGTTCATGCTGACGCCGGTGGCAACAAGGGTGCCGCTGCCGGAGCTGCTGCCCACGGCAACCGTAGTGGTTGCGTTGCCAGTGAGGCCCCCGGCCACGGTGTGTGTACCGTTGATCACATTGATAGTATTGGTGCCTGTAGAGGCATCAATGCCGCCCTGTAGCGTGCCGCCGGTTGAGCCGCCTGCAGGATTGCCCAGCGTCAATATGCCGCCGTTGAGCGTGACGCCGCTGTCTGCCAGAACATTACCGGAAGTCTGCCCCGTAAGGGTCAAAGCTGCGTTGCCGCTGACAGTGGTTGTGCCAGTGATGCCGCCAACCGTTGCGGCACCAGTAGAAAGGCCCCCGATGCCGCTTATGACGGCAGTGGGCGTGGCAAGCCGGGCGTCGCCCACGTTCTGCAGTGAAGCACCGGAAGTGTCCACCGTGATGCCTTGGACTGTGCCCGTGCTGCCAGCCGCCAAGAGCTTGTCAGACAGGGTTTTGAATTCAGCCAGCGTCATGCTTGAACCGGCATAGCCATTCAGCAGCAGGGTTCCGCCATTGGCAACATTGATGGCGTGCTGGGTGGCAGCGTCTTTGAAGTCATCGCCAGTGGCGTTGACCAGTTCATCATACTTTACCTGCAAGGTGCCCGTACCCGTTACTGCCACGCCCGTGGAACCGGCAGCGTATGTTGCATTGGCCACGCTGCCATTGACCACAAGTTTGCCGGAATTGGTGGTGCCGCCCACAGTCAGCAGGCCGCCGGTCTGGTCGAGGTTGTTCACAGTCAGCACCGCGTTGCCGCTGATCTTGGCCTGCCCGCCGGTCTGGGTCAGGTCGCCAGTTTGCCAGTTGCCGTGCCCAACCTGTAGCGAACCGCCGCTTACAGCCAGAGATGTGGTGGATGTCTGGTTGCCGCCGGGGCCGGAATCCGCCCCCAGAAAAACGTTGCTGCCCGTACCAACGCTGAGGCTTGTTCCCTGAAGGAACGCCGTGCCGTCGGTGGTGCCAAGCAGTGTGAGAGTGGCGCTGTCGCCGCCTGCAACATTAAAAGCAAATGTGCCGTTGCGCATGTCCAGCGAATTCAGCGTGAGCATACCTTTTTTCAGGGTTGCCGTTCCGCTGGGGGCCAGCCCCATGTGCTGGGCGCTGATAGTGCCACCGTCCAGGGTGAGGCTGCTACCAAGCAAACCCGTGCCCGGCTCTGGGCTGAAAGAGCCGAAGTGCAGATTTTTTGCGGAAGTCAGTGTGCCCCCGGTGTTAACGGTTACGTCTGAACCGCTTACCTTTGCGTTGCGCGCAATGGCCAGTGTACCGCCATTGTTCACATCAATTGTGGTGTAGGTCTCTGCCGCACCGTCAGCAATTTGATGCGTGTCGCTGATGGCGATGGGGCTGGCTCCCCAGGCTGCCTCAATGCCGCCAACCAGTAGTAGGCCTGCCAGCAGCACAATCTGCGTTGCTTTGGGGATTGTCCCTATTCTCTCCTGCCGTCTGAGCTTTTTCTTGTTCCTTGTCATCAATGCCTTCCTTAAAAAAATTTGCACATTACGAACGCCCGTCTTCTGCCAAAGAAGTCTCTGCTTTGAAGGCATCGCAATGCGTTTCTTAGGCATCCCCCCTTTGCATTCCAGAAGCTGGAAACTTGCTCATTTTTTGTGACGGTCTGGAAGCTTAAGCGGATGTCACTGCATGCTAGTTGTATATGTTTTTTTGCGTCAATAAATATGTGTTTAACGCTGTTCTCGCCACGTTTTGCGCCTGTACTCTAAAACTAGGAGGGTGCCATAGTGACGATTGAAAAAGATCCGCCTCTGTCGGCAGCTGTTGGGGCAATTATTTCGGAACGAAGAAAGCGAATGGGATTAACCCAAGCTCAATTGGCAGAACATCTCGATATCACGCAAGATTCTTTGTCGAGAATGGAAAAGGGAATAATTGCTCCTAAATTTTCAAGGTTGCAGCTTATTGCGGATACTTTAGGCTGCTCAGTAGCTGATTTATTTAGACAGCAGGATGAGCCAAGCGAGCAGCTTGCAAAAAGTATTGCAGAAAAAATTAGCTGCTTGCCCCTAGAGTTGCAGAGTCTTGTTATTGAGCAGGTGGAATCGACTGTGAATACTCTGAAAAAAATATCAGAAAAATAAACAATAAAAAAACTCTCATACCGTTTGGCATGAGAGTTTTTTTTTGAATTGCGAGGACTGCCTTTTTTTGAGGGGGTTAATATCCGCTGGCAAATGCCGCATCTTCACCAAAACCTCGCACCCAAGCTTTTAGTTCTGGCTCTGCACAAGTTGTAAGGGTGAGCTTAATGCTTCCGTCATCCATGATTTCAATCCGCTGGTCGGCCGCCCATTCCCTTTCCCGCACATAGTCCGCGACCTTTGGGCTGAAGCGTATGCAAAACGTACGGGGCTCATGCCACGGCAACCCAAACCCGGCCTCATCGATTTGCGGAAGTGGCTGGCGAATGCGCATGCCAGTTGTGGTAAGGTGCTGCACACGGTGTATGGCCATGTTGCATGGTCGTTCTGGTGTGCAGGTGTCAGCGTCTACAATAAAACCGACAACGTACAGGGCATTGTTCATTGCAACCATGCGGGCCGGGACAAATAGATGCTCTTTTGGCTTTTCACGGCCAGGAGCTCGATAAGTTACTTCACAACACAGGCCTTTGTCTGCTGCAGTGATCAATTTTTCAATATGTTCGGCTTGTGGCGTGTAGTCTATGCGCCCCTTGGCGTTAAACGAAAAATGTTTCTGCGGAGAAATATTATTGGGATCAGCCATATGCAGGGCAAGATGGCGAAGAGATGCATCCACACGTTTCAAAACAGGGTCTGGAAGAATTCCCGATGCCATCTCACGGCATATGGAAAGAAAGCGGAGTTCTTCATAATCCAGCCCTAAGGATCGCCCATCGTTAACGATGTATTGGTACCAGCGCTTGCGTTTGTCTAATCCTGAATGCAACGCAGTACCAATCACTGTTTCGATTTCGTTGGCCAAGCGTCCCACCGTTTGGGGGGAGCACTGCAGTTCTACTGCCAAATCAGTTTGGTAGTGTCGGCGGCGGTCTAAGAGAAGCTTTCGGAACAGCCTCAATGTTTTTACGCCAGGAGTGGTATCAGGATCCAACTTTGGTGGCATGGAATTTACCTTTTTTCAATCAATAATCAGATAAGATAACGATTTCAAGCTATAGGTTAAGACGAGTAGCATTCTGATGGGCAGATTTCCCACCCATCAGAATTGTGCGCTTGGCAATTACGCTATAGAAGGACTGCTTTCATTCTCGTTTCTTTCATCGCCGTGTTCGTCAGAATGTCTTTCCTCGCTTTCAACAGAACATTCATTGACGCAGCCAGACGAACTCTGCCCGCTAAATACTTCCATAACATTTTCAACAGCTTTATTAATTTCTTCACGGGCCACATATCCCAAAACTACGCCCCCAAGAACGCACAGTATTTTCCCTAACATGGCTACCTCCAATAATTTGCGCGGGCATTTGCCTGCGAGGGAATAATGGCTTCACCTAAATCCAGAATATGGAAAGTTTGATTCCTGTAGAGCAAAAATTTTTCTTTCCAAAAACCTCAGACAGTTGCCCCAAACGGGTTAAAAACAGTGGAGTATCACCGTCTTTGTACGAATCGGATTCACCCATACTTGACTAAATATGACACGCCAACCACGATATGTTCATGCGTTGTATCATCTTGCTCATATGCATGAACTTTTTCATGGGGTGCACCACTCCCTTAGCCATCGATGTCCACCGGGAAGCGTTGAGATGTGGATTTCATGAAATGCGCCTGCCAACGCAACCGTTTACTTTGTACGGCTTGCTTCGTCCTGGCTTATCGCCTCACTCAAAAGTTTTGCGCGTGTATATTGAAGGCGACGGACACGCTTGGGAGTCTCGCACCCGGCCATCAACAGACCCCACGCCGCGCAATCCTGTTACCCTGCGCCTGGCTATGGCTGATCCGGGGGCGGACACTGTGCTTTATCTGGCGCGACCATGCCAATATGTTCAGGGCGAGGACAGACGGCAGTGCTCAAAGCGCTACTGGACGTCAGCGCGGCTTGGGCCAGAAGTGATAAACAGCCTTGGTGCGGCAATTACCCTAGCCAAGGCTGCTTGCGGGGCAGAGCAGGTCATTCTGGTCGGGTTTTCTGGCGGTGGCGGGGCTGCGGCACTACTTGCTGCCACGAGGGAGGATGTGGCCTTTCTGGGCACGGTTGCGGGCAATCTTGATACTGAAGCTTGGGCAGACCTGCAGGGCGTGAGTCCGCTTACAGAATCCTTGAACCCTATGGCGGTGGCTCCATCGCTGCAGCACTTGCCCCAGCGGCATTTAAGCAGCCGCACGGATGCGACCATGCCCCCGGAAATCAGCGAGGGGTTCTGCCGGGCAGTGAACCAGTCAGAAAGTTGCGTTGTCATTTCAGGCGTGCCGCATGGCGGGCCGTGGCAACGTTACTGGGGTTATGATTATTCTTCTGGTAAGCCCTGACCTCAATTTTAACCATATTCGTAGCAGTCATTCCGCTATAACTCTCACTGCCAAAGTCAAAAAATCCATTTTTACTGCGTGCCTAGCGCCTAACGATTCTGCAAGGTTTTTATTCCGTGCAGTAGTCTTTATTTGCATCTGCGCGACGAGGTCATGCTTTTATAATTAATTACGATATCGGGCTATTACATGCCTATATAGTATGAAAACTACTGGAGGATATTGAATAATGAGCAATTTAGCATCTGAAACCACAGTTTTTGAGCAGTTGGAGAAAAATCTTCCGCCGGTCTTTTCACGCGAGGAAGCGGCTCGGCAGATGGGGGGGCTGATCAAGGCCAAAACCCTTTCAAACCTTGATGCCACAGGCAACGGGCCATGGGTAAAAATTCGGATTCGAAAAAAAGTCTGCTATGAGCGCAGAAGCTTTTTGCAATGGCTGCGGCAGTACGTTCATCAATGAGCGAAAGCAAAAGTTGCACTGACAGTTCCGCAAAGGGGGCATGATCCACATCATGCCCCCTTTGCTATTATATGCGGCAATTTTTTTCCCGTTGTGGAATTTTTCAACATTTAAGGCAAAAAGGATGTTTTACCATGGATATGAACAGATTTGTTTACGCTGGAACACCCGATAGAGGTTATGGTCCCTGGGTTTTTATTGAAGACACACCAGAATCGCGCTTACAGGCGCTTGATGAAGGGTATACAGCGTTCTCAACCACAAGCTTCGCTTACGAACCCGAGAAGGGGAAACCTGAGCCAGTTCGTTACGGCGACCTGTGGCTGGACATCGACTGCAAAGAAGCGCCGTTTCTGGCAGTGATCGCGGCACGCACGTTTGTCACGGATTTGGCCAGTGCTTACGATGGTTTTGACCCAGCCATGCTCGATTACTTCATGAGCGGCAGCAAAGGGGTTCATATCCGCATTCCAGCTGAAATTTTTGGCGGCGAAAACGGACACCCATTCCTGCCCCGGTTGCATCACAAGATGCTTGAAAGGCATTTTTCGCAGCCCCCCCACAACCAGGCGCTAGGATTACTGGCTCTAGGAGAATCTGTGCCCGCGAAGCTTAAGGATACAACTGTCGGCGACCTTGTTGATGGAAGCCTGTATTGCATGGGCAAGGGGCATCTGCTGCGTGCTCCCAATGTCAGGCGGCTTGACGGGCGCTACAAGGTCCAGGTCAGCGTAGAAACATTTTTTGAGCGGGATATTGATTCCCTGCTTGATCTGACGCGAGAACCTGGAACAGCCTCAATCCAGGCAATTGCCCCGGTCGCGACGGGGATGGCAGATCTTTACGACCATGTCCTGATAAGCTGGCAATCTTTAGACCCAGGCAGTTACAACCTTCAATCTCTTTCAGAATGCCAGTTTATGGGCCACTGTCGTGAAAATGCCCGAACGTTGAGCGAACCTGAATGGTTTATGATGCTGCGGGCGCTGGCCCCTTTGGGTGAAAAAGGGCTTGAGCTGGCTCAGGAATACAGTCGCCCCCACCCGGAATACTCGGCGCAGAAAACCCGTGCCAAGTTTTTGCATGCTCTGGATAAGGGCTACCCGGCCAGCTGCCAGGAAATTCAAACAATTTTCCAGTGTAGCCCTCGCTGCAAGGTTCGCAGCCCTCTTGACCTGGAACGCAAGCGCCAGAGCGATGCCGTGGTCGCGGCTGAGTCTTTCTGTCTGGAGAAAGACGGTCTGTACTATTCCGCATCGCGTGGCGCATTGGAAGGCGACAGTTTTAAAGTGAGCAGCCCCATACGTGTGCTAGGAAAAATGCGCAATACGGACGGCACTGGATGGGCAAGGTTGGTGGAGCTGGTTACACCTGATGGCAGGAATAAAAAACTGGATATTGCCATGAGGGACTGTGTGGGACGGGGGGATAGTGTGCTGGCCCTACTTTGCGATCATGGACTTGAGCTGACCGGCGGAAAGATGGGAAAATTTGTTATGGATTACCTGCGGCTTGCCGCTACGGATAAGGTATTCATCAACGTGGAACGTCTGGGGTGGCATGGCAACCGGTATGTCCTTCCAGATGCGATTTTTGGCGAGGGGGGAAACGAAGAAATCAACTACACGCAGGAAAACAGTTTGTTCAAATGCTCTGGCGGGCTTGGGCAGTGGCAGGAGCACATTGGGCGTTATTGCCGAGGCAATACCCTGTTGATGCTGGTTTCAGCTTTTGCCTTGACTGGGCCGCTTCTGCATATTTGTGGGGTTGAGGGGGGAGGGTTGCATCTGTTCGGCCCTTCATCAACAGGCAAGACGACGTTGGCTCTGTTGGCGGGTAGTCTTTGCGGAGGCAATGAAAACAAGGGGTTTGTGCGGCAGTGGCGCAGTACGCACAACGCTATCGAGCATACCGCAGTTCAGCACAATGACGGCCTGCTGGTCATGGATGAAAGCGGGCAAGCCACAGCCGACACCGTTGCCCAGACGATTTACATGTTGTCCAACGGCCAGGGCAAGGAGCGCATGCGGGCCGATGCCACGCAGCGCAAAGCCTATCAGTGGCGAGTCCAGCTGTTTTCCACAGGCGAATTGACAATGGACGAAAAGATTGAAGAAACGGGAAAATTTCGCGCGATGGCGGGTCAGAATGTTCGCGTTGTCAATCTCCCTATTGATCGTGGGGCCGGTAAAAACTCCTATTCCTGTTTGCATGGCTTCGAAAACCCCGCGTCCCTGAGTGAGCATTTAAAGGATGCCACGAGGCATTTCTACGGTACGCCTCTTAGGGCCTTTTTGACGGCCTTGTGTGGTGTCAGCAATCAGGAACTGGATGCTAATGGGGCTGATATCAAAGAAAATATCGAAAAATTTGCCAAGGCATACTGCCCTGATGGTTCGTGTGGCCAGGTTCGTCGTGTTGCCGTAAAATTTGGTCTGATAGCCGCTGCGGGCATGTTCGCAGCGAAAAACGGCATTCTGCCCTGGACGCCGGAAGAATCACGTGACGCTGTGGCGGAATGGTTCAAAATCTGGCTTGATGGCCGTGGCGGCGTCGGCAATCTGGAAATCATGAAGGCACTTGACCGCTTCAAGGACTTCTTTGCACGCCACGGCAGGAGCCGTTTTGTTGAGGTGAACGGTTTGGGGGAAAATATGCGCGACCTTGCGGGCTACAGGTGGGAAGACAAGGGAGAACAGAGGTTTTTTATGATAACCCCGGCCTTCAACGACCTCGCCAAAGGAGTAAACAGGCATGAGCTTTTAGAGCACATGAAACAGCAGGGCTGGCTTTTGACAAACGGCAAGGGGAGCCTTGTGACCACAAAGTGGATCAGCGGGCGTAACGTTCGTGGTTACGGTTTTATCCCGTCTACATGGGAGGGTATGGCTGGAAATATTGAGCTGAAGCCCCAGGTAAAAGCGGGGGACATGGAATTTGGCGGGGAGTTTTAACCTGTGCGGCGCACAAAAGCGTTTGTGTGGTTTTTATCATTAAATATCAGTATATTACTGAGTTTTCAGTCGCCACACAAACGCACAGCCGCGCAATGGTTTTTTATCATGATGTAACAATGGCAAATATGGAGACAATTAGGCTGGAAATTATCCAATCTATGAAAGAGGCTGCACCCGGCATGATAGCGAGAGGTTTCTCGGTATGGGAAAGGCTCGGTATGGACACTGCCATATCGAGCCTCAGTGCGTGTAAATGAAGTACGGACTCTGCGAATCAGAATGCGATGCGCAGTCCTGCCCGCCTAATGCATGCAGCTGTTCCCGCTTTTGCCCTCGTTCCTGTTCGGGGGCCTCTTATCAGTACAGGCAGATGCCGTTGGGCAGGCTTTGTCCTTCGCAGCTGTTATCTTCGGCGTGCAGGATCGTAAGAACGCGCCACTATCCGGCATATGCAGAAATTAAAAGCGCATTTTGATCCTTGTGAGGGCTGTGCGTCTGTGCGGAAACACAAAACACCTGAAAAACGGGCGATTTTGCCCTCAAAATTGCGCACAATGTTATCTGTGCGGTGTATTGTATCCCTGGAATGAGTATATTCTCTTGAAATATCAGTCTGTTGTTGGGATCAGAAGTGCCAAAGTCAAACGAGGTGTGCTAACTGGTGCTGGCTCGCAGACATCTAGGGCGTTGATTCAAAAAAAAATTGCTGAAAAGGTGCCTGCCCGCCCTTGGGGTGGCAAAAACAGGCGGCAACATCGACTGCCGAGGCGTTGCCCGAGTGGCAATGTCCTGCCCGTAATGGAAGAGGCTAGATTAACACTTTGTTATTATTGTATTAATTAAATATGAGGCTCTGTTTTTATGGGTTTTGCGGCGCAAATCCGGCGAACCGGGGGCGATTCGGTCATCTTGCTGGAAGACAAATCCGGGGTAACGCCCACATTTGGCGGACGATTGGGGGGGGGGCAAACGAATCCCTGAAATACAAAGGCGTGTTCCTGGTGGAGAGCTAAAATATGGATTTAAGGGCATAGTACGTTGCCTTTCCCTGGCCTTCTTTGTGGACTATCCGCATTGCAGTGAGCGAATTCAACAAGTCACGAACCTTGTCTTCACAAAAACCAGTTTTTGCTTCTATTTCTTTACGTTTGGCAGAGCCCGACCGCAAGCTTTCAACCACTGCCCGTTGATCAGGAGAAAGATTGTGCTCGGCGGGAGCTGTAAGCGCGATGTCCGGTGAAGGCGAGGGACATCCTTCGCCGGGTGCAGTTTTAACACCCGTTGTAATGCTGTTCATGGGAAACTCAATTTCTTTCCCATCAGCTCCCGTAATGGCTAGAAATTCCCATTCCGAAGCACCCAGCGGTAAATGCAACCATAATGTTTTTTTCTGAAGAACACAGGCGGCCTTGCAAACTTTAAAATGAACACCCATCGTCAAACCGTCTTGTGCCGCCGCATGCTGGACAGCTTCAGTCCCCATCTTTTTTTCAAGAATTTGCGTACTGCCAATCAACACGAGCTCGCCATGATTACGATTGCTGGTATCAGCGCTACCACGCGCTTTTGCCAGCATTGTTCCTGCATTTCCATTATCCAGAGTGTGGTGCACCACAACAACGCAAATGCCGCGTTGTTGAAGTTTTTCAATCCAGTCATATACCTTGTTGATCGCTATGGTTTGGGTTGCTTGCCCCTCTTGCATCAATGTAGTTAGGTTATCTAGTATAATGTAACGGCAATTAGTTTTTTTCAGAAGGGTTGTAACTTTGTTGCAAAACAGCGGTTCAGTGAGTGAAAATGCGCAATCCGTTGCCATATGGTCATACTTGGAAAGCACGAACAGGCGCTGAGATATTTCGTCAGCGAGACCAACTTGAGCCAGTCGTTGAATAAAATCTTCCTTTGGTGTCTCGCTGTTTATGTACATGACATTGCCGCCTCCGGTGGATGGGATGCAGCCAAACAGGGCGTTCCCGCTGATTACAGCTTTGGTGATGGCAAGGCAGACAAAGCTTTTCCCCGTGTCTTTTAAGCCGTGCAACAGTACATTGCGCTGAGGGGGAAGGATATGCTGGACTGTGACGTCCGTGATAGACATCGGCTGTTGGGCGACATTCACAACACTGGGTGTGAATAGTACCAGTTCATCCTCGAGGGGTGTTACCGCTGGCCTGTCATGCGCCCTGGGTGCCTTAAAAATGCCCAACGTCCGTCCCCACGAGATGTATTCATCATCGGAAACAGCTTCTTTAATTACTTGTTGTGCCAGCCATGAGGGGCGCTCAACGGCATCAAGCCACATAGACTTACGCAGCAGTTCATCCTCGGCATCGGTGATGCCCTCCACATGTCCATTCTGGTCATAGTTTGGTTGGGAGTGAAGTAGAAAACCGCAGAAAACCTGGAAGCTTCTGGCATGCGCGCCAATGATGTGATCCTTGTACAGGTTGACCGTTGCCATGCTCTCTTTTGTAGGAGCAGGAACAAATACAACGTGGTGACCGTGAAAGTAACTCCACGGCAGCACGGACAGGTCAGTTCCCAAGTGGGCTGTGACAATGTTTTCTGCGGGGGTGTGCCCGCGAGTTTCTTCTAGCAGATGCTGGAGCTTCAGTGCCGTACGCATATCTTGGCAAAGAATGACTGGGGCGTGGGGATGCTGGTCCATCAGATGCTGGTTAAGGAAGTGAGCAGTTGGCTTGTACTTCCCCATGCAAAGCACACTATCGCCAACCGTGGCAGGAAGACAGAAGTCAGTCCCATTCAGCTGGTAGTGTAAGATGGATCCTATTTTTTGACGAGCAGTTCCATATATGTCTGCTTGTTCAATCAATTTAATGCAAGACGATCCAAGAGAACGTTCTGGGACGTAAAGCTGTTGGGGTATACGCTCTGTGGGCTCTTGAAGCGTGAAGCGCGACTTAGCAGTGTTCCTCTCGCTGGAGAGCTGATAAAGTTTTTCAAACGACATATTTAGAATGTTAGCCAGAGTCGCAAGTGAGTCCATGCGGGACAAGTTAAAAACAGTGCAAATCAGCCTCGTCCATGTCGTTCCTGTGATTCTGCCGTTGTTGATGCTCCATCTAAGTTCGCCATCAGTTTCAAGCTCTCCAGCTACCCTTATCGAATCTCGGTCAGTGCCTGTATTGATATTCAGAAGCCTCTGAAGATGACTATTTCTGCCAGAACGAAACTGGTATGACGCTTCCCACTCTAGGAGAGCCGCAAAGAATACCTCCATGGTCAGGTCATCGTCCAGGCCGAAGATATTAGCAGTGTTAGCGGTGCTAAGTGCATTGTTAAAGGCAGGGGAAAACATGCTGCTGCTTGCGAGGGGAATGCTCTCCTTGGGTTTACTAGTGGATTTGTGAGGTGACCATTTAACAATGAAATTTTTCAACTGGGTAAGGATGCGATCTTGCAAAATTAATGAACTTTGGGGGATATTTTTCACATTCCAACAGTGATCATTTGTATATCCAACTGTTTCATGGTGCTCGTCATGTTTAAATTTTATTAAATCTTGTTCGTTATATCCTCTTTTTTCTATTGTAATGTTTTCATTAATAGAATTATTATGTTTTTTATCTGACATTTATATTGTCCTTGTATTGGATGTGATGTGTTATGTATGATTTTTAAATTGGCTATTGTGGAATGGTGATTATTTTCTCGGTATTATAATCAATTTTTAGAATTACTTCTTCAAATAAAAGCTCTGGCGGAAATTTTTCACCATATTGCTTAGCTGCGAGCATTGGCAACTCATGCCCAAAGACTTGTCGAAAATAATCATTTTGCAACCCGCGCTGTTTGAAGAAATCGGCAAAGGTGTGCCTGAGCGAGTGGAATGTTTTACCAGAGGCCTCGCCCAGTGTTGCGCTCACAATTGCTTTGAATTGTTTGCCCGGTTGCTTGCCAAATTTAACTGCGCCTTCGGATTTCTTCAGGTCGGGGAACAGTCTGATATGCTTTTTCTTCACAATGTCAGTGTGATATTCAAGTAGGCCAATTTTTATCAGATCAGGGTGGATGGGGACAATCCTTCGTGCGTTTTTGTTCTTCAGCAGCTTGGGCCTGCCAAGTTCATCAAGTCCGTTGCTGTTGATATCAATGACCCAGATTCCCTTTGTTTGGCTTTCATAGATGTCGGCGCAGTGAAGCTGGGCAATCTCCTCGAGGCGCATGCCCGTGAAAAGGGCGATCATGGGAATCCAGTAATATGAGGGGGATTTGAACTCTTTTCTCGCGAATTTGGGGTGCGCAAAAATTTTAGCGAGCTCGTCGTCAGAGAAGGCTTGGCGCAATTCAATAGCTTGTCGGCTGTCTTTGATCTGAAGGTGGGTTGCGGGGTTGGCGGCCAGCATTCCTTCTCTAACATGCCACGCAAGCATGCTGCCCACGGCTTCCACGAGGATATTAACGGTTGTGGTGCTCAAAGTGGTCTGGACATTGAGTTCAAGCAATTCTTGAATGCTTTTATTCTTGAATTCTTTTACTCGCGTGCGGTTGGGCGGGAGTTTTCGTAATGTTTCGCGAAAACGCCGCATGTCTGCGCGTGTAATCTCCTGAATTGGTTTGTCACCAATAATTGCCAAAAATTCGCTTAAACGTCCCCTATGGTCAGTTACACTGTGTTCCTGCCATTCTCTGTCCTGAAGCTTTTGGTTTATGTATCGCTCCATAGCTTCGGAATATAGTATCGAATCTTTAAGTTTTCCAATATTGCTTTCTGGAGTTGATGAGATCGCATTGAACGTTTGTTCCAGCGAGCTATCAATTTCATAGGGCAACTTCCCATAATCGCGGCCCATGATTTCCTCTTCCATCAAGAAATCTCCCTGGGCCCGCGCAGCATCAATTCGATGCAGCGTGATTTGCATTTCGTTATATGCCTTGACTATCTGAAGGTAGTTTTTTGCAGAAAGTTCTTCCCGGCTGAAAGCCCTTGAGCGAAATAATTCTATGAGACATGCGGGAGCAATGTTTTCAAGTTGCTCTGGCGTCTTTATGCTTAAGAGTATTTCAGCTTGGGAGAGCCGCAGTTGGTCATACTGGATATCAACATTCCGTATCGAGACATCTTTACGCTCTGAAAGATCTGCGTGGTCCTGCTCCAGCAAGCGCTGGAGCAGGATATTCATGCGACGGCGTATTTCCTTGTAGTCCAGCATAAACCCCTCAAGAATCATATTGCCAATTTCTGCGGACAGCATGCGGGCGCGAAATCGCGCAATCCTCAGGTAGGATGTTTGCAGGCTCACGCGCAGCTCGGCCCGCCCAAGTGATTTTCGCAGGTTGGCGGGAAAGGCATATCGAAAATAGTAGATTTTTCTTTTGCAATAAAGATACGCAGGTGCTGACTTTTTGTCATCATCCTGGTTGCTGGCGACGGCAGGCACAAGGCTGGAAAGGGCAGGAAGAGGAAGGGGCATGGGGTTTTCTCCTGGCAACGCGAAACGGGCTTGCTCCCAATTTTGTCGTGCCTTTGACCCCGCGCTTTGACCCCATAAGCTCCCAAGGGCGGGTTTTGGTCTGGTGCCTATGCTGGACACAAGCCAAAAAAAAGAGTCGTTACAGGCTGTTGCTTGTAACGACTCTTAAAAGATGGTGCCGAAGGGGAGACTCGAACTCCCACTCCCTTGCGAGAACTAGACCCTGAACCTAGCGTGTCTACCAATTCCACCACTTCGGCGCGAAGATGTGTTTACGCCAACAGGGGGTGGCTGGCAAGTATTTTTTTGGATTTCGGCAAAAAAAGTTTATTGCGGCAAGTACGATAGGCTTCGGCTTCTTAAAAAGTTGGCTCTTGACGCCGATTTTTGGGCTGGTCAGGGCGGGGGCGTGTAAATGTCGCTTTTGTTTCCGTCAGGGCTGTCTGTGATTGCGGCAGTTCAGCCGCCTTGGCGGGGGCGCTTCGCGTACACTCTTTTATCAATAATAGGGGGGCGACCTCAGAATTGGCTGATTAACGCTTGGGCACCATGCTTGCTCCCCTGGGCTGATAGCTCTGCGTGCCGCCACCTGTGTCTTCTGTGCCTTTTCGGGGCTGAGCGAGCACGCAGAGGTTGTTTCCAAATGTACAGGCATTGGCCCGCATATTGCAAAAGCTCTGGCAAGGGCCATCAGGCCCGAGGTAGACGGCGGCGCTTCATCTTTAGCGCTGCTGCCAACACAAGGAGCTGCTTATGCAAGCAGGCATGTTTAGCGGACTTTTTGCCGCATTGACCACGGAACACCGCATGAATTTCATCGCCAATAATTTGGCGAACGTGAACACGCGTGGCTATAAACGTGAGACAGTGGCGTTCAAAGATACCATGCCGACCTTTGCCTTTGACGAGATTCGGGAGCCGATTTTGAACCTCAAATCTACGCCCCTGTTTCCCGAACCGATGAATGCCGCAAGGGTCCGCTTATCTGTGGCGAACACTGATTTTTCGCAAGGCTCCATGCAATATACCGGCAACAACCTTGATGTTGCCATTAATGGAGAGAATGCCTTTTTCCGGGTCACTACACCTACGGGGCAGTATCTCACGCGCAACGGGGCTTTTGTGCTCAACGGCGATGGCGTCCTTATGACGCCGCAGGGCTACACCGTGCAAGGCGCTGGCGGTGTTATCAACGTTCCGGCTGGTACGCGTCATTTGCAGATCAGCGGCGATGGTCAGATACTTGCCGATGGCAACGTTATTGACCAGTTGGCCCTGGTCAGCGTGAACAACCCGCAGAATCTTGAAAAAATGGGCGGTAATCTCTTTCGCCCGCGTGATGGAGTTCAGATTGTCGAAGGCAATGCCTACGACGATGGCGCGCGCGTCGAGCAGGGCTTTACGGAAGCCGCCAATGTGGAAGTCGTGTCCGAAATGGTCAACATGATCGAAGTGCAGCGCCAGTTTGAAGCCTATCAAAAGGTCATGCAGACCTCAGACACGCTGGACCGCGCCGCCAACGAAAAAGTGGGCCGCCGCCAGGGTTAACCGGTGATGGTTTAGCAGCAACCGGCAGCCGCGCTGGTTATGTATAAGGAGAAATTCCCATGATGCGATCGCTTTGGACAGGCGCCACCGGCATGGTGGCCCAACAGCTCAATATCGACGTGATTTCCAACAACCTGGCCAACGTCAACACCACGGGCTTTAAAAAGAGCAGGGCCGAGTTTGAAGATCTCATGTACCAGACCATGCGTATGGCCGGCGCCATCACCGAGGGTGACAACCGCCTGCCTGTCGGTATTCAGGTCGGTATGGGCGCTCGTCCCACGGCTGTGCACAAGTTTTTTACGCAGGGCGATTTTCAGAACACCGGCAACACTCTCGACGTAGCCATTGAAGGCGACGGCTTTTTCCAGGTGGATGTGAACGGCGAGCTCATGTACACGCGCGCCGGTTCCTTCAAGCTCAATCAGGACGGCACAGTGGTCACCGCCAACGGCTATATTCTGCAACCGCAGTTTGCCGTGCCCGCGCAAACCAAGACCATCTCCATTTCATCCTCGGGCCACATGGCGGCTCTGGATGCGCAGGGGCAGGAACTGGCCGGGGCCGAATTGCCGCTCTACACCTTTATCAATCCGGCTGGCCTTGATGCCCGCGGGCGCAACCTCTACACGCCCACCCAGGCTTCGGGTGATGCCACAGAAGGCGTACCCGGCACAGACAATGTGGGCACCCTGGCTCAGGGTTTTCTGGAAATGTCCAACGTGGAAGTTGTGGACGAAATGGTGAATATGATTGTGGGTCAGCGCGCCTATGAAGTGAACTCGAAGTCCATCCAGACATCAGATTCCATGCTGGGCATCGCTGTGCAGCTCAAGCGCAGCTAGGGCTGATTATTGTTGAAAATGTCTGTGTTGCGCTGATTTTGAAAAAATCCGCGCCACGCAAGGCTTACTGGGAAATGGCAGCAATGCTGCCGTCGTCATGCAGGTATTTGAGCGTGAAAAGATTTTAGGGGTATGCGTCATGCGGTTTTTGCAGGTCATATGTGCAGTGCGGGATGGTCAGGTGCTGCCTTTGCGCGCGCTTCTGGCTGCGGCTCTGGTGTGCTGCCTGTGGGCTACGGCTTCCGTGGCGGCTCCGCAGGGCGGCGTCCCCAGCGCCACATGGCAGGATAATGACCGCAACCATCGCCGTTCGCCCAATCAGATAGTCACACAGTTGCGCACTCCGCAGGCGCAGGCAGGGCAAATGCCCCTTGCGGACGATGCGCAGGATCAGCGGGCCGCCAAGGCGCGCAACCAGCTTGCCGCAGGCGAAGCCCCCGTGGCGCAGGATGGACAGCTGAACATGCTTGGCCCTGACGATTGGCGGCTCAAAATCCTTTCAGCAGCGGTCACCAATTCAGATATGGTTTTGCTGGGTGATATTGCTGTTCCGCTGGGGCAGATGGGGCAGGATACCTGGGCGCAACTGCGCGCGCAGCAGCTTTGGCCTGCGCCCCCGGAAGAAGGCAAACCCTTGCAGATCAGTCATTCCCGCCTTTCTCAGGCTTTGCGGCAGGCCTTGGGCAAGGATGTTGCCGGGCGGTGCATTTTACCATCTTCGCTGGTGATTCAGCGCGGGGGGCTGGTGTTTCATGAGGAAGACCTGCGCTCCTACGTGGTCAAAAGTCTGACGCCGCAATTGTCCGCCATGCCGGGGCAGGTGGAGCTGAGCGATTTTCGGCTGCCGGATTACATTTTTTTGGCCCATGCGCAGCAGCGGGTGCAGCTTGAACCGGGCAAACTGTCGCCCGGCCGCGTGCCCTTGCGCTTTGCTGTGCAGGAAGTGGACGGCAATGTGCTCCGGCGCATTTCCGGCACGGTCAACCTCACGCTCTGGATAACGGCTCCTGCGGCATCGCGCCCCATGAACAAAGGGGAAGCCCTGGCGGCAGAGTCCGTCACCTTTATGAAGGTCAACGCCAGCCAGTTGCGTGATCTGCCGTGGGATGGGCGCGGCGGCCCCTGGCAGGTGAACCGCGCGCTGAATACCGGCGAGCCAATTTTGCAAAGCGACCTTGTGAGCCAGTTGATGGTAAGGCGCGGTGATGTGGTCAACCTCATCTATATAAAGGGCAACCTGCGCATTGCCACGCAGGCCCAGGCCCTGGCCGACGGCGAGCCGGGGGCCACCATTGCGGTACGAAATCTGCAAACCAAAAAACAGGTATACGCCATTGTCAAAGATGGCAGCACCGTGGAAATCCACTAGCGTTTAAAGGTGGAAGGAGAGGAGCATATGCAGGCACGATACATAATACCCGTTCTGGCGCTGAGCTATCTGTTCTGCGTCGCCTGCGGCGGCAGCCCAACCCGGCGACCTGCACTGCATCCGCCGGTAACACCGCCACAGGAATATCGGCAGGAGGCCAATTCGGCCAACAATCCGGGGTCGATTTTTGCCGCCAGCGAAACAGATACCCTTTTTGAAGACAGCCGCGCCCGGCGCGTCGGTGATATTGTTGTGGTCAAACTGGTGGAAAATACCAAGGCCCAGAACAAGGCAGAAACCACAGCCAACAAGAAAGGCTCCAACGATTACGAAGTTTCCGCCATGTTCAACAAGGATCACGCAGGCTTCATTCCCTTTGTCGCTGTGGGGCCGCAACCAGCGGTGGGCTTGCCCATCCTGAATACGGGGTCTACCAGCGGTCTGACGGCCACGGGCAAGACCAAGCGTGAGAACTACGTGACCACCTCTCTGGCCACGCGTGTGCTCCGGGTGTTGCCGGGCGGCCTGATGGAGATTGAGGGCGCGCGTGAAATCCGCGTCAACGAAGAAACGGAATACATGGTCGTGCGCGGCATGATCCGTTCCAAGGACGTCAGCGCCGACAACAGCGTTCTTTCCACCCAGATTGCGGACGCAAGCATTGAATATTACGGCAAGGGCGTGCTGGCCGACAAGCAGAAGCCCGGCTGGTTCACACGGCTTATGGATAACGTCTGGCCCTTCTAGACGCTTCATCCACCGTATGGGATGATACCTGCACACCCCGTCAGCGCTGCATGCGTTGGCGGGGTGTTTGCGTGAAGTCACCAGAAAACGGCAAATTAGGTCCTAGTTCCTGATTGCAAAGGGTTAAAAAATTATAGAAAAATAGTCGTTATTTTTTTACTATTATATTTAAATAGTTATCTGAGCGGATAAAAAGAAATGCGCAAAAAATATGTGAAAAATTGCGCAGCTCCTTGACCTAAGGATTCTTCCATTCTATGTTGATCGCAGTTCATTGAGCCCGTAGGCTGAAGAGCAGGGGCTTTGCGCCGAAGCCCCTTGTTTGTTTTGTCTGTGCCCCGCGAGGGATTTTGTGGGCAAAAACAAAAAAGCTCCTGAATCTTGCGATCCAGGAGCCCCGGCGGAGAGTGGATTCAAACACCCGTCTGGCAATGCCAGTTTCGGAGTGTCCATATACAAGTGCCAGCGTCATAAGACGTTGACGTTCTTGTTTGTTTTTCCAGCCTCCTCCTGCGAACCAGACTGTTCTGCCGCAGTCTGGTTCCTATCCAAGCCCCTCCGTTACCCACGGGGGGCTTTTTTATTAGCATGCTCACGGTAAAACGCCAAGCCCTGTCTTTTCTCTATTCCTTCTTTGATAAAAAAGTAACAATTTCATTCTTATAACGGTTTGGTTATCAAAAGCGCCGCATTGCTGTCGTTTGCTTGGCGCAAAATGGCTTTGGACGGGCAGTACGAGGTATCTGCTGTTGCATTGGATTCAAAGTGCGGTGGGTTTGCGAGTATTGGGTTTGTATTTCCACTGGCGGCAGGCCCTCTGGCCGTATTGCGCACGGTGGACGCAGGGCGTATAGTAGAGGACGTTTGTCGTAACCTTCAACCCTGCGGCGGCATGCCGCTTGATATGACTGTACATGAAATTCGCGCTCGGCTGGCGGCAGACAAGGCCACAGTTGGCACATGGCTGCAATTGCCCTCGCCTGACGTGGCCGAGCTTATGGCCCGCGCCGGTTATGACTGGGTTGCTGTTGATATGGAACACGGCTCTTTTGGCCGCACCGGGCTGCCGGATGTTTTCCGCGCCATCGAATGCGGCGGCGCGGCGCCTTTCGCGCGCCTTGGCGAAGCCAGCAAAACCCAGATCAAGGCCGCGCTGGAAGCCGGGGCTCAGGGGCTTATCTTCCCCATGATTGAAAGCCGCGCGCAGCTTGACCGGGCCATTGATCTTTCAGTGTACACGGGGCAGGACACCTGGCGAGCTGCGGGTGAAACCGCGCCCGAATACCGCGGCGTGGGCTACTGCCGGGCCAACGTGTTTGGCAAAAATTTTGACGAGTACCGCGCCAGCCGCGCGCCCGAGATATTTTTGGTGGCCCAGATCGAGCACATCCGTGCAGTAGAAAATCTGGAGGCCATTCTGGCGCATCCCCGTCTGGATGCCATCATGGTCGGCCCTTACGATCTTTCGGGTTCCATGGGGCTTACGGGCCAGTTTGACCACCCGGATTTCAAAGCTGCCATGGCGCGGATTGCCCAAGGTTGCGCCAAGGCAGGCGCTCGCATGGGCCTGCACATTGTGCAGCCTGACCCAGCGGAGCTTGCGCGGCAGATTGCCGCAGGCAGCCGTTTTATCGCTTATGGCATTGATTCGGTCTTTTTGTGGCGGGCGGCTGAACGCCCCAATTCGGGAGAATAACTGTGAATATTACCGTCTTTGGCGGGTCCGGTTTTCTGGGCTCGCATATCTGCGACAAGCTTTCTGAAGCCGGGCATGCGGTCACCATTGTTGACCTGCATCCCTCGCCATTTCTGCGGCCCGACCAGACAATGCTTGCAGGCAATATTCTGGATGAAGAAACCGTCAACCGCGCCGTTGCCGGTGCGGATATGGTCTTCAACTATGCTGGCATTGCCGACATCGGCGAGGCCAACAACCGCCCGGTGGATACTGCGCGCATCAACGTGCTGGGCAACGTCATGGTGCTTGAGGCCTGCCGCAAGGCTGGCGTAAAGCGCTATGTTTTTGCCAGTTCCCTGTACGTGTACGGAAAGTCCGGCGGTTTTTACCGTTGCAGCAAACAGGCCTGCGAACTGTATATCGAAAACTATCAGGCCATGCACAACCTGCCGTACACCATCCTGCGTTACGGCTCGCTGTACGGCCCGCGTTCCGACCGCCGCAACGCCATCAACAGGTTTGTTTACGAGGCGCTTGCCAACGGCGCCATCACCTACTACGGCGCGCCCACGGCCCTGCGCGAATACGTGCACGTGGACGATGCCTCGGCAGCCACCCTGGCCGTGCTTGATCCCGAGTTTGAAAACCAGAACATCATCATCTCTGGCAACCAGCCCATGCGCGTGGGTGATCTGTTCAAGATGATCGGTGAAATGCTCGGCAAGGAACTGACCATCAATTATCAGAATGATCCCAACAGCGGGCATTATCAGGTCACGCCTTATGCCTTTATGCCCAAGGTGGGCCGCAAGCTGGTGCCGCCGCTGACCGTTGATCTGGGGCAGGGCATCCTGCGCGTGATGGAAGAGGAACACAAGGAGCTGCACCCTGAACTGGCGTCTGAGGGCGGGTACCTCGTATCCACTGACGACTAGACCTGGGAACGGCAGTTGCTGCCGCATGGGCCTGCGCCCGTTTGCGGCATGATTGGATGCAGTTTTTTACGTACACAAATTATTGAGGCCACAAGGAGCCGTCAGATGAACATCATTGCCATCATTCCCGCGCGTATGGGGTCCAGCCGTTACCCCGGCAAACCGCTCGCCCTTATCCACAACGTTCCCATGGTAGGGCATGTGGCCTTTCGCACGGCCATGAGCAAGTGCCTTTCCGCCACCTATGTGGCCACCTGCGACGAGATCATTGAAAATTACTGCAAGGACGCCGGACTCAAGAGCGTCATGACGGGCGACCATCACGTGCGCTGCTCAACGCGTACCGCAGAAGCCCTGCTGAAGATCGAAGCCGCCACCGGGCAGAAGGCCGATATCGTGGTCATGGTGCAGGGCGATGAACCCATGGTGCGCCCCGAAATGATCGATGCCGCCGTGGCCCCTATGCTGGCTGATCCTTCCATCAACGTGGTCAACCTCATGGCCGATATGGATACCCTTGAGGAATTTGAAGATCCCAACGAAGTCAAGGTCGTTGTGGACCACTTCAACAATGCGCTCTATTTCTCGCGCGAGCCCATTCCTTCGCGCAAAAAGGGGTCGGACAAGGTGCCCATGCGCAAGCAGGTCTGCATCATTCCCTTCCGCCGCGACTATCTGCTGCATTTCAACGAAATGCCCGAAAGCCCGCTGGAAATTTATGAATCCGTGGACATGATGCGCATCCTCGAACACGGCGAAAAGGTGCACATGGTGCCCACCGACTGCCGTTCGTGGAGCGTGGACACCCCTGAAGATCTGGCCCGCGTGGCCCGCCTCATGGAAGGCGATGATCTTATGAAGGAATACCGCAAGTAAATGGCGGGCGAGTTTAATTCCGCCCCCGAGCAAGGGGACAAGGCCGCTGACGGTTCAACAAGCGCAAGCGCCGTGGGAGCACAGACCCACGGCGCTGCCGCCGAAACCTCGGCACCGGCAGGGCAGTCTGCCCAGTCCGAAGCCAAGGCCGCCCAGCCAAAGCCGCATGCAGGGCCCGGGTTGTTCAGCCGGGTGTCGGCGGCGCTTGAAGAATTATGGCTGGCCAGCTTTGCCTGGATCCCCACGCCGGTGGGTCTTGCCTTGCGCCTGTTTGCCTGGCGGTGGCTTTTCAAAAGTTGCGGTTCGGCGCGTTTTGGCACTGGCCTGAGCCTTGCGGGCTGCCGCAACATGCGCATTGGCAACGGTGTGCGCATGGGGCGCGGCTGTTTTGTTACCGCCTCTGACGGCGAGCTTGTGCTGCACGACTGCGTGGCCCTCTCGCCCAATGTGCATGTGGGGGCAGATGCGGGCCGCATAGAAATCGGGGCGCATACCGCCGTGGGGCCAGGAACGGTTATCCGCGCGGCCAACCACTGCATTGCGCGGCAAGATGTGCCAATCATGCATCAGGGACATGTTCCCGGCCAGATTATTATTGAAGAAGACGTGTGGATTGGCGCCAACTGCGTCGTTACGCCAGATGTGCGCATTGGCCGCGGGGCTGTGGTGGGCGCTGGCGCTGTGGTTACGCGCAATGTGGCCCCCTTCAGTATTGTGGGCGGCGTTCCGGCCAAGCTTATAGGCATGCGTGGGCAGGGCGGTCAGAAGCACTGGGATTAATGGGAGCCTTTCATGCTGAAATGCTCTGGCTAGCGGAGGCCATGCGGCCCCGGACTCGAACAGCTTTTCAAGGAATATTATGTCACTGCAATGCCTTGTTTTTGACTGCGATGGCGTCATTCTTGACAGCGTGCCCGTGAAAACACGGGCCTTTGGCCGTCTGATGGAACCGTTTGGCCCCGAGGCGCGCGACCGCTTTTTGATGTACCACAAGGTGCACGGCGGCGTGAGCCGTTACAAGAAGTTTGAGTGGTTTTATGAAGAGGTGCTGGGCAAGACCATAACCCCTGAGGAATCAGAGGGACTTGGCAACCGCTTTGCCGAATATGTGCTGGACGAACTGCGCCGTTGCGAGCTGATACCCGGCATTCAGGAAACGCTTGATTCCTGGCGCGGCAAGCTGCCCATGTTTGTCTGCTCCGGCGCGCCGCACGAAGAAGTGCTGGCCGTGCTGCGCGAGCGCAAGCTGGATGGCTATTTTGACGCCATCCACGGCTCCCCGCCAGCCAAGGCAGTGCTGCTGGCGCAGATTGTGAACACGCAGAAGCTTGACCCCGCCGATGTGCTCATGGTGGGCGACGCCCCCACGGACAGGGACGCAGCCGAAACCGTGGGTACGCTGTTTTACGGCGTGGGGCCGGAACTCAAGGGCGGCTCGTTCCCCTGGGGCGAAGACCTCACGGGCCTGAACTCCTGGATAGCTGCCCGCGCCTAGGTATCCAGCCTGCGGGCAGATTTGCAACCACATGTAACCGCTACTGAACGTCCTGCCTTACAATGCGGGACGTTCGCTCATATACGCCGATGAAAAAAATAGTTCTCGCTCTGCTGCTGGCCCTGAGTGTGGCCCTGCTTGTGACCGCCTGCGATTCCGGCAAAAAGGAAGAAGAAGGCGCAAACGGCAAGCCCGTTGCCGGATCTACCTCCAGCGCGCCTAAGGCGGAAACTGCGGTTCAGGCACAAGCTGTGGAAGAAGCAACCCCGCCTCCCAGCCCTGAAGAACTGGACAGGGCAGACCGGCTGGTGGCTTTTTCCAACGCAGCTTCCATGGCGCTGGCAACAGGGCGCTATGCCCAGGCCGATGTGCTGGCGGCCTACACCAAGTATTATCTGGCAGAGTGGCAACTGGCCAAACGCCCGGAGCTGAATACGGATCAGGATGCCGCCCTTGCCCGCCGCCTGACGCCCCCGGTCAGCCTTTTTACTCCTGAACAGGCCCAAAAAATGGCCGCCTGCGTGCAGGATATGAATAAAGCCATCGTAGACATGCGGGCTGATTATCGCCTGCTCGAAAAGTACGTGTCCGACGAGAGCATTCAGGATAACGGCGTCAAGGGCAAGGCCCTGGCTGCGGAAATACTCAAGGAACATGCGGCCTTTATTGTTGCCCGCGATGCCTATATGGCGATTGTGGAGGGCGAGGCTGCCCCGGCAGAAGATATCTTGCTGCGCAACCACCCGCTCAAACGGCAAATTCAGGCTGCGGAACGCATTTTCGCAGTGTTTGGCAAAACTGCAACCCTGCTTACACCCAGCAAGCCCGACAGAGATGCGCTGAAGGCCCAGCGTGACGAGCTTGCTGCAGCCATTGCAGACGGCGGGCGGCCTCCCTTTATGGCAGCGCCGGAACTGGAGCGCCAGTACCGTGCTTTTCTCAAGCAGGCAGGCAGCTACGCGCAGCTTTTTGACCAGGGGCTTGAAGAAGAATTTTACGTTCCTGTACGGTTTGAAATGAATAAGGCCGCTCTGGCAAGTCGGGCCGCCTACAATGATTTTGTCAAGGTTGCCAATCAGATGCGCTGACGAGTCAATGTTCTGACTGAGCGCGTTGACTCTTTTGTAACGTGCTGTAATTTAATGATTAGGTTTGTTTGGCAAGGCCTTTGCAGTTTGAATGTAAACGGGTGTCAAATACCCGAACATCCATCTGATCTGGAGGTTCAGCATGTTTTTTTTGCTGGGAGGCCACGATAAAAAAAGCCGCAAGGCCGAGAGAACTGTGGGCATTTCTGACGCAAGCGCCAGGGTGCGTGAGGTTTTTCTGGCCGGGCGCTTTCCTGTGGTGACGACGCATCAGGTGGAGGGGAGGCGTATTGCCAAGGTGCTTGGCCTTGTCTGTTGCCGGGGGTTTGACTCGGAAGAAGCTTTTTTTGGCATGGCGGCAAGGGCCATGAACAAGGGCGCACAGGCTATTGTGGGCTATAATGAAAACGTGGCCTTTCACCCCGATGGCAGCAAGTATTTTTCCTGCTTCGGCACTGCCGTGATGTTTGAGTATGACCCTGCCGACCCTGAATCATTGCCGCTCATGCTGCAACAGAAGTTCAAGGCGCAGGAACAATCCGGCCTCAGTGAAATCATCTGATCTGGCTGGTTTCTATATATGCAAAGCCCCCGCTCAATGTGAGCGGGGGCTTTGCATTTGTAACAGGTGCAATGCTGAATGCTAGTTATGGGTGTCAGTTCAATTTTTTACTAATGGGTCTGAGCGCTGTACTACAAGGTTTGTGACTATTTTTGTGCATATCGTAATGGTGTGTTATGTATCATGTTGTTAAGACTAGATAAAAAATATTTTGAAATTATATAAAGTGTTGATAATGTTAAACGATAAGTATTATGAATGTTGCAGCCGTCTATAGAGAGTATATTCTTATACTTTGAATGGATAAACAGCGTAAATTTACAACAGTTTTGAGGGGCATATTATGAGGCTTTCGATAAAGCTCGTGTTTCTTGCAGTGTTATTAACGGCATTTTCGATAATTATTGGATTTTTTTCTGTTGCTGGGATGTCTTCTATAAATAAAGACGTCAAGGATATTTCTGAAAACTGGCTTCCAACAATCAAGGTTGCTGGTGAAATTAATAGCATGGTGAATGAATACAGGCGCAATGAGCTGGTTCACATTCTCACAACAGATGAATCATTGATGCGTCAGTATGAAAACAAGATACAGAATTTGACCGGCAGTATTAATGAAAAAGTTAAAGAATATGAAAAACTAATCTCTGAGCCTGAAGAAAAAGTTGCATTCCCCAAGTTTCTTGCGGCATGGAAGACCTACACGGAAAATCACGCGAAGGTTGAGGCCCTATCCAAAAGCAACAATACCGAAGAAGCCGTCAAGTTGGTGCTTGGCCCGGCCAGAGCGCAGTATGTTGAAGCCCTTGATCAGCTAAAAGTTATTATTGATATCAATAACAAGGGGAGCAAGGCTTCAGCTGCTGACGCGGAAACTTCATACAAACGAGGGAAGCTGCTTACGATCTCGTTGATAATTGCGGTAATGCTCGCTGCCACAGCTATTTCCATTTTGATTATCAGGGGTGTGACGAAGCAGCTTGGCGAGGATCCCGGTTATTTGCATCACGTGGCATCGGAAATAGCCGCCGGTCAGCTTGATCTGGCATTCAAGCCGTATTCCGGCGATGGCGGCGTTTACGGTGTGCTCATAAAAATGGTTGGCAACCTCAAAGCCAAAATTGCCGAAGCAGACAGCAAATCGCAGCAGGCCGCGCAACAGGCTAAAGCCGCGCAGGAAGCAACCGCTCTTGCCGAGGAGGCAACTCGCCGGGCAGAGCGGGCCAAGGCGGAAGGCATGCTCCAGGCTGCCCAGCAGCTTGAAGGGATTGTGCAGATCGTGTCGTCCGCGTCAGAAGCGCTTTCTGAACAGATTGTGCAGTCCAGCCGGGGGGCTGACGAGCAGTCTGGCCGTGTGCGTGAAACCGCAACGGCCATGGAGGAAATGAACGCCACTGTGCTGGAAGTGGCCAAGAATGCCCAGCAGGCAGCGGATGTTTCGCATCAGACCAGGGAACAGGCCGTGGAAGGCTCGCAGATACTCGACGATGCTGTTAAGGGCATTGAATCCGTCCACACGCAGTCCATTGCCATCAAGGAAGATATGGATGCTCTGGGCAAGCAGGCGGAGAGCATCGGCCAGATTATGGGGGTCATTGCCGACATCGCCGACCAGACCAACCTGCTGGCGCTGAACGCCGCCATTGAGGCCGCTCGCGCGGGTGATGCTGGCAGAGGTTTTGCCGTCGTTGCGGATGAAGTGCGCAAACTGGCGGAAAAAACCATGTCTGCCACGCAAGAAGTGGGTCAGGCCATTACGGGCATTCAGGCTGGCACCCGCAAGAATATCCAGAATGTCGAGCAGGTTGCCGTGACTATTGAAAGTGCAACCACCATGTCGGTACGTTCCGGCGAATCGCTCAAGAAAATCCTTGAGCTCGTCCATCTGGTCAACGATCAGGTTCAGTCCATTGCTACCGCCAGCGAGCAGCAATCCGCCGCCAGCGAAGAGATCAATCAGTCTGTTGAGCAGGTGGCGACAATTTCTGTCCAAACCGCTCAAGCTATGGAGCAGGCTTCCGGTGCTGTTGCAGACCTGACGCAACAGGCTCAGTCACTCCAGCGGGTTATAGAAAAAATGAAAAATCAGGCTTAGTCAAAAGTCATTGGTAAAAGGAAAAGGCCGTTCAGAGATGGACGGCCTTTTGTATTTATGGGCTTTTTGTTTGCGGCAGAGGGGGCACAACAATGTGTGCGGCTATCAGGCCTCGGGGTACACCACGTTCACCAGTGCCAGCCCTTGCGGCGGCGCGGTGACGGAGGGCACATCCCGGCGGTCGCGTGTGGCAAGCAGGGCGGGGATATCCTTTGGCTGCACCTTGCCTTGGCCGCAGGCAGCCAGCAAGCCCGCCATATTGCGCACCATCTGCTTGAGAAAGCCATCGGCAGTCACAATAAAGCGCAGCATGGGCGCGTGCGGCGGATAAAATTCGCAGGGGGGCATTGCGTGCAGCTCGGTTTGCAGCACCGTGCGCTCTGTGCTTTCCACATCCGTACCCACATTGCGTAGCGCGGCAAAGTCGTGCAGGCCCGTCAGGTGGGGCAGGGCGGCGCGCATGGCCTCAATATTCATGGGGCCGCATTTCCACACAAAGGGTGTCAGTTGCGGCGGCATAAAGGTCTGTTCCAGCCAGAACTGATAGGCGTAAGTTTTGCGCAGGGCATCCTTGCGTGCGTGGAAGTCCGGCGCGGCCTGCATGGCTTCCAGCACGCGGATGTCGCGGGGCAAAACAGCGTTGAGGCTGCGCCGCCAGTCCATGTTGGCCCGCGCATCGGGCACATCGCAGTGCACAACCTGCCCGTGGGCATGCACGCCGGAATCGGTGCGGCCCGAGCCGTGGGCGCGTATGTTCTGCCCTGTGATGGTGCGCAGGGCCTTTTCCATCTCGCCCTGAACTGTGGGCGGCGGGCTCGGCTTTTCCTGTATCTGCCAGCCGCTGTAGCAGGTGCCCACATAGGCGATCAAAAGCTTGAGGCGCATTAATCAGGTATCCTCATGCGGGTGATAAGCTCCGTAAGCTTGGCTGTCTTGGCCGGGGAAACGTAGGTGAGGATTTCGCCTGACTGCTTGGGCGACATGCCGGAAAGAATGCGGATGGCCACACGTTCGTCCATGCTTTCCAGAGCCTTGGCGGCTGCTTTGGGTTTCATCATGGAATAGGTGAGAACCAGCCGGTGAACTTTTTCGTTTTCAATGCCCCTGGCCTCGCGGATCATGTCCTGCATTTTCTTTTCAGTTTCCTGAATGTCCTTGAGGCGCTGATCCATCTGCTGGCGCAGCACAAGAATATCCTGCTGCTGGCGCGCCAGTTCCTGGGCCTTGGTGTTGGGGTCGTTGGAATACGCGCCCTGAGGCTGCTGCACCGTGGGGACGGGCAGTGTGCCCGAGCTTTGCCCCTGCGGCAAGGGGGGCAAAAAGCCGTCGCTGTTGCCTGCCGCGCCGCGCGGCGGCAAAGGTGCGCCGTCCGTGCCCTGACCGCGCGGAATGTTTGCCGGTATGGGGGGGGCGCCGGGTATGGTCAGCGGGGCGGTTTGCTCTGCGGGAGCAAAGGGCGATTGCCCGCCAGTGGGCGTCTGGGGAACAGGCATGTCCAGCGCTGCCGCGTGTGCGGCCTGTACGCTGCCAAGGCCGGGGATGGGCAGATTGCTCAGGCCCAGGGCGTCCAGCCATTCGGATTCGCTGGCGCGGTTGGGTCTGGCAGAAACAATCAGGCTACCGGAAGGGGCGGATGTGCCCGGTTCCGCCTGTGGGGCAGGCAGGGCCTGCGGTTCGGGAAAATTTGGAGAAAATGTCTGGCTGGGAGCCTTGGAAGCCGCCGCAGTTTCAGGTGCGCCGCCTGAGGCCGTTGCACGGATAAGCGGTGCGGGCAGGGCGGCATCGGTCACGCTGGTGGTTTGATCAGCATGGGGTTTGACCGCTGCGGCCATGCGGGCGGCGGCAGAACCTTGCGGGTCGCTCTGGCTCTTTTCAGTTTTGTCCTTGATGTTGTCTACAACAGAATCAAGGGCCGAACCCATGGACGAAAGTGTAGAACTGACGCTTTGCGCCAGACCAGAGGGGGCCGCATCAGCAACAGGAGCCACGGTTTCAGCCTGCTCCTGCCCATTGCGCGGCTCGTTCACGGCTACCGTGGCATCCTTGGGCGATCCGCCAAGCCAGGAGGGCACGGGCACATCCAGCAGCAACAGGCCGAGGATGGTAAGCTTCATAAAGCAGAGCACCGCCAGCCAGCGGAATAGCTTAGAGAGCCGGAGCTTTGTAGCGGAGTGTGGCTGTTTCGTCATTGACGCGTTGCTCCTTCAGTTGTTCCTCACGAATATACTGCTGGTTTTGGCGTTCCTTGAGCTTTTCCAGCAGTTTTTTTTCAATGGCGCGCGCAGCCAGCAGTTTGCGGGCTTCGTCAACAAGCTGTTCGTGCATGCGGGTCTGCAAGGCGGCATTGGCTACATCGCCCCGCAATCCTTTTACATACTGCTCCAGCAGCCAGCGTTCCGCCTGCGGCACAAGGGCTGATTCAAACAAACGGTCTTCGGTCTGTCGCAGTTCAGCCTTCAGGCGTTCAAAAAGTGCGCGCGCTTCTTCCAGGAGTTTCTGCTTGTTGGCCAGATCAACCTTGGCTTCTTCTTCAAGCTGTTCCCGGTAGTCGAGTATTTTCTGTAACTTGAAACGAAAAGGCACGCCGCACCGCCTTGATTTTGACGCCCTGAATATCCACAGGGGGAATCTGCAAACAGTGGGCCAATCCGCCTGCCATGCGGCGGCGGAAAAGGGCCCTGCGGCTGACAGGCGGGCAAATGCCTATTTGATGTTTAAATCCGCAGCGTGGTTTACCGGGCCGCAGCCCTTGCCGGGGGCATAGCTTTTACGCAGGGCAAGATTAAGAAATTCCTGCGCCCGGGTTACAGCAACCTGTAGGGGCAAACCACGCCCAAGCCCTGTGGCGATGGCGGCAGAAAGCGTGCAGCCCGTGCCGTGGTTGTTTTCCGTCTCCACCTTGGCCTGAGGGAGGTGTTTGGGCTGTTCGCCGGGCACGCACAGGCAGTCTGTAACAACGATGGAGCTTTCCATGTGCCCGCCCTTGATGAGCACTGCGCGCGCACCCATGGCAAGCAGCTTCTGGCCTGCGGCCTCTGCGTCTTCAAGGCTGCTGATGCTCATGCCGGTGAGCATTTCCGCCTCGGGGCGGTTGGGGGTCAGCAGGTCGCAGCCGGGCAGCATTTCTTCCACCAGTGCTGTCACGGCGTCTTCCTGCAACAGGCGGCTGCCGCTCTGGCTCACGGAAACAGGGTCAACCACAAGGGGGAAGTCGCGGTTGCGCAGTTCGTCCGCAACGGCGCGGATGATGGGGGCAGAAAAAAGCATGCCTGTTTTTGCGGCCTTGACGGAAAAACCTTCAAGCACCGTGCGCAGTTGCAAGCGCACAAAATCGGCATCCGGCGCATGAATTCCTGTAACGCCCAATCCGTTCTGCGCGGTAAGGGCGGTGATGACGCTCATGCCGTAACCGCCGAGCGCCATGATTGTTTTCAGGTCAGCCTGAATGCCGGCGCCGCCGCCGGAATCAGAACCGGCAATGGTGAGGATGTTGGCAGGGGTATGCATAAAAAGCCTCTCATAAAAAACTGCGTACGAATTTGCCTACTATACCCCGCCGCCCGTTGGGGTGCAATGCGGGCAATGTCTGCCCCGTATCCAGAAACTCTCTGGAAAATGTCTTCACAGCGCAGGGAAGCAATGCTAGCATTTACGCGCAATAAACGGAAATAATGGCTCGGTATGCCGTTTTTGCGGCGCTCAGGGCTGTACCCGTTGTGCCACGGCCCCATGCCTGCCGCATTAGGAGAATTTTATGAAATTGGAAAAAAAGCCTCTGGACGTGCCGGACATTGTGAATATGCCCAAGCCCCGTCCCGCACGCGCGGGCGCGCGCAAGGCCGTGGTACTGGCGCTGCTGGCTGTTTTGGCGCTGGGCGGCGCGACCTACTGGCTTACACGCGATAAATCAACCCGCGACCAGTGGAAGGACAAAGCCGCCGACATCATAAACAATGCCACCAGCGGCACTCCGCTGGCCGGTGTGGGTGATGTGCTGCGCGATGCGCCGCCGCCCCCGCCCATTTCTGTTGTCAGCCCGCCCACCTCCCCCGGCACTCTGGCCGGGCAAACAGTGCAGGGCAGCGTGGGTGCGCCTGTAGATGGCTCAACGCCTGCCGGGATGTATCCGCAGCAGAACGGGGCGCAGATGCCCCAGAAGGTGACGGAAGACAGCCACATCCGCATGGAATTTGTGGAAGATCTGGCGGCCTTTGTTGTGGCCCGGTTCAAGCCCGGCCCGCAGAGCGGCACGCTGAACGTTAGTGTGCAGGCGCTCAATCAGCGCTACGGTGCAAAGTTTGCCAATGTCACTGACGGCAAGGGCGGGCGCGAAGCCCTGCTGCGCTATGCCTTTCACCCCACCATGCTGCGCGGGCTGTACACCCTCTATGCGGACCGCTTTCTGGACGCCGTCAACCGCGATGCTGCCTCCAAGGGCTTTACGCCAGAGCAGATCCGCCAGTTGCACATGGCGCTGGCCGGGCGTCTTGTGATTCTGGCTGGCGCGCTTGAAGGCGTGGCCACTGTTCCCAATCTTGATGCCCGCCTGCGCGAGCAGGACAAATCCGCGCAAGGGGTAGTGGAAATTAACGCCCAGATGGCCGAAGCCGTGTTTGCGGTAGACCAGTTGCGGGAGAGCAATGCTCCCGAAGCGCAGATATCCACAGCGCAACTGCGGGTGGACGGCCTGAGCGCCCGGTACCGCCGTGCGCTTGAGGAACGCGCCGCCTTGCAGCGCACCCTGGTTGCGGCCATACGCCAGAACGGCGGGCAGACGCTGGATGATGATTCCCTGCTGTTTGTGGCCCAGTGGGTTGACCGCCGCCTGCGCGCAGACGCTCAGGCCCTTGCCTCGGTGCAGGCCTCGGCGGGAGTGTTGCGCGATCTGGCGCGGCGCAGCGCACAGGCCGGAACAGGTACGCCGTTCCAGCCGCAAAGCCCCGCACCGGGGGCGATTCCTAATGGCGCAGGCAATGCCGTGCCAAATGTGGCCCCTAATGCCGCACAAAACGCCGGGCATGTGCAGACCTCCCCGCAGCTGACCCCGCCGCAGGGGCATGCGGCCCCCGCGCTGCCTGCAGAAAACTCGCTTGGCGGCACAGAACGTGCGCCAGCCCCCCGCGTGGGCGGTCAGCAGTAATGGGCGCAGCAGTTCTTTTTGTTGGCGGCACACGCAGCGGCAAAAGCGGTCTGGCACAGCGCTGGGCCGAGGCGCAAGCCCCGCAGCGGCTATATCTGGCCACGGGCCGCGCGGACGATGAAGAAATGGCGGCGCGTATTGCCCGGCACAAGCAGGAGCGCGGTCAGGGCTGGCATTGCCTTGAAGAGCCGCTTGACCCGGCTGGCGCTCTGGCATCGCAGATGTCTGCGGCCCAGCCCGACGGCAAGGGGCCGGGGGTTGTGCTGTTTGACTGCGTGAGCCTGTGGGTAGCCAATCTTATGGCTGCGGACATGACGGAAAGGGATATTCTTGACCGCGTGGAGGCTCTGGCCGCCAGCATTGAGGCCTATCCCCTGCCGCTGGCGCTGGTGAGCGTGGAGGCTGGCCTTGGCATGGTTGCCATGTCGAGCCTCGGACGTCGTTTTCAGGATACGCTGGGCCTTGCCAATCAGGCGCTGGCCCGCGTGTGCGGCACGGTACTTTTTGTAAGCTGCGGTCTGCCCCTTGTGCTCAAGGGCCAGTTGCCGGAGGAAATATGCTGAATTTTGTTGGGCGGACTGCCAGTGTGGAAGTGGGTGTAAAAGATGCGGGCTGCAGAGGCTTTGCTCGTGTGCCTTACCATTTCGCAGCGGCCCTGCTGTGGGCGGCGGTTGTGGTGCAGTCCGGCTTTGCCTTTGCCGCAAATGATCCGCGCCAGTGCATTCTGGAAGCTGGCGGCGCTGTGGACAAGTCTGACGTGGCAGCTTTTGAGCGGCAGGTGGATGTGGACGCCATTCTTGAGCAGGCGCTGAATCTTTTTGTGCGCCGCGCGCAGGATCCGGAGGCGGCAAAGGATCTGCCGCCCATGGTTGCCTTGCTCTTTACGCAGGCGGCGTCCAAGGAGGGCAACGTGCGCTCCCTGTTGCTGAACGAAACCCGGGCCTTTGTGCTCAATGGCATTTCTTCCGGCGCATTTGCTGGCCGCAAGCCTTCGGGCAATACCGCGCAGGGGCTGCTTGCTCCGCTGTTTGCCGATGCCTCCACCGGGCGCAAGGAAATCAAAAACGTGGGGCAGGCCAGGCGCGATGGTGATGGCTGGCTTGTGCCCTTTGTGGTGCATGACGGCGGCAACGGCGAATCCTATGACGTGACGGGCCGGGTGACATCCGCTAACGGCGAGATGCGCCTGACCTCTGTAGCCAATATGGAATCCCTGCTGCGCAAGGTGGCGGCAGAAAGCCGCGCTGTGGAGCCGTAGCAGATTCTGCTGACTTGGTGCACCAGGCACCAGCAAGGAATTAAAAAAGGGAGCCAGATGGCTCCCTTTTTTTATCGCTGATTTTTTATCACTTTCGCCGTGCGCTACTGCGCAGGCTGATTCTTGTCGTCATCGTGCTTTTCGGGCCGCAGAATGCGGCTGATGGGCAGCGCCGTGGCCCGGCCGGAGAAGATTTCTTCTGCCGTGGCGGCAAGGGCCTGAGGCAGCACTTCATCCACATGGTCAACAAAAACGATCTCCAGGTCGCGCAGCACTTCGTCCGGCACTTCCTTGAGGTCTTTTTCATTATCGCGGGGCATGATCACTTTTTTGATACCGCTGCGGCGCGCTGCCAGCAATTTCTCTCGCAGCCCGCCGATGGGCAGCACCCTGCCGCGCAAGGAGATTTCGCCGGTCATGGCTACATCGTTGCGCACGGGAATGCCCAGCAGGGCGGAGGTGATGGACGTCGCCAGGGTGATGCCCGCCGAGGGGCCGTCCTTGGGCGTTGCGCCAGCAGGCACGTGCACGTGGATATCTATCTTGCGGTGGAAGCGGGGATCAAGGCCCAGCACTTCAGCCCGTGAACGCACATACGAAAGGGCCGCCTTGGCAGATTCCGTCATGACTTCGCCAAGCTGACCCGTAGTCACCACATGGCCGGAACCTGCCATGAGGCTGGTTTCGACCAGCAGAATTTCGCCGCCGCGCTGGTTATAGGCAAGGCCAGCGCACACACCCACCTGAGGTTCGCTTTCGCGTTCGTCATGGCGGTATTTTTTTACGCCCAGCATGGAAGGCAGGCTCTGGCGGGAGATGTTGACGCACTTTTCGGTGTCGTCGTCTTCCACAAGCTTGATGGCGGTTTTGCGGCACAGGGCGGCAATTTCGCGTTCAAGGTTACGCACCCCGGCCTCGCGCGTGTAGGAGCGGATGATCTCGAGAATGGCGTTGTCCGACACGCGGATGTTGCCTTCCTTGAGGCCGTGCTCCTCCAGCTGGCGGGGCAGCAGGAAGCGGCGGGCGATGTGGCGTTTTTCCGTTTCAAGGTAGCTGTTGAGCTCGATGATCTCCATGCGGTCAAGCAGCGGCACAGGGATGGAGTGCAGCGAGTTGGCCGTGGTGATAAAGAAAACTTTGGAAAGATCATACTCCAGATCAAGGTAGTGATCCATGAAGGTATTGTTCTGTTCCGGGTCGAGCACTTCCAGCAGGGCCGAGGCGGGGTCGCCACGGTAGTCGGAGGTCATCTTGTCCACTTCGTCCAGGCAGAAGAGGGGATTGTTGAACTTCACCCGCTTGAGGGACTGGATGATCTTGCCCGGCAGCGCGCCCACATAGGTGCGGCGGTGCCCCCGGATTTCGGCCTCGTCGCGCACGCCGCCAAGGGAGAGGCGCACAAAATCGCGCCCTGTGGCGCGGGCCACGGACTTGGCAAGCGAGGTTTTACCCACGCCGGGGGGGCCGACAAAGCAGAGGATGGGGCCTTTGAGCCCCTGGGAAAGCTTCTGCACGGCAAGGTATTCCAGAATGCGTTCCTTGGGCTTTTCAAGGCCAAAGTGGTCGCCGTCCAGAATTGCGCGCGCCTTTTCAAGGTTGATGTCTATCTGCTTGAGGTCGTTCCAGGGCAGATCCAGAATCCAGTCCACATAGTTGCGCACAACCGTGTATTCCGCCGCAGAGGGCGGCATGCTGCGCAGCTTTCTGGCTTCGGAGAGCGCCTTTTCGCGCGCTTCTTCCGGCATATCGCGGGCCTTGAGCTTCTGCTCTATTTCGTCAACTTCGGCCTGGGGGTCGTCATCGCGCCCCATTTCCTTGTTGATGGCCTTGATCTGCTCATTGAGGTAATATTCGCGCTGGTTGCGCTCCATCTGCACCTTGACGCGGTTCTTGATGCGCTTTTCAACCGTGGCAAGGGCCACCTCGCCCTGCAAAAGCTCATAGGCAAGCTCAAGGCGCTGGGTGGCGTCGTCGATCTCAAGGGCTTCCTGCTTTTTGCGGTAATCAACCTTGAGGTGCGGGATGATGGCATCGGCCAGAGGGCCGATTTCCTGCAAGGCAAGAATGGAGAGCACGGCCTCCTGCGAAATCTTTTTGTTGTTCTTGCCGTATTCTTCAAGCGCCTCGTGCACGGCGCGCACCAGAGCCTCGCGCTCTTCGGGGCGGCTCTGCTTTTCGGCGCGGCGGCGCACGCCCACCATGGCGCACTGCTCGTCTTCGTGCAGGTTTTCCCAAGTGGCGCGATATACGCCTTCAAACAGCACCTTGATGGTGCCGTCGGGCAGGCGCAGCATCTGAAGCACCTTGCTGACCACGCCTACAGGCGAAAGATCCTGAGCATCGGGCTTTTCCAGCTCCGGCTCGCGCTGGGCCACAAGAAATATCTGCTTGCTGTAGGTGGCCTGTGCGGCTTCGATGGCCTTGATGGAGGCCTCGCGCCCCACAAAGAGCGGCATGATGGAGCGGGGGAACATGACCACCTCGCGCAAAGGCATGATGGGCAGTTCAATATAAGCGTCAGAGCCGCGCATTTCGTCTGTCATAATTCTCCCCTGAAAAAAAGCCGGACGGCGGCCTGCGCCGCCCGGCGGAACTTAGAGCTTTTTTGCCGTGAAATGCCTGCGTCAGGCGGGGTGTTTGCTGTTGCCCTGCGGCTGGCTGGCCGAAGAGCGCAAGGGTCGCCTTGCAGTCTATTCCACAGCGCGGATTTGAGGAAAACCCGCACGGTGCGCCGCAACTCTAATGTTGCCAACGCGCCAGCTTTAACCTGCGGGGTCAAGCCATTGGCGGTACCCCTTTACGTGCCTGCTGCATGGCAGAACGCGCGCAATTCAGGCGGCTGGCTAAGAGGCCTTGTCGCCCCCGGCCTGGGCCTTGGACGTATCGGCGTTTTCTGCCTTGTCGCCAAACAGCAGCACCGGTTCCTTGCCCTTGTCGATAACAGCCTGATTGATCAGGCATTCGCGCACATTGGGCAGGGAAGGCAGCTTGAACATGATGTCGAGCATGGTGCGTTCCATCACGTTGCGCAGGCCGCGAGCGCCCGTTTTGCGCTCAATGGCTTTGGCGGCAATGGCCTTGAGGGCATTGGGCGTAAAGCGCAGGTCAACATTCTCAAGCTCAAAAAGCTTCTGGTACTGGCGCACCAGAGCGTTCTTGGGTTCGGTGAGAATGCGCACCAGATCGGGTTCGTCCAATTCGTCCACATGGGTGATGATGGGGATACGGCCCACAAATTCGGGGATGAGGCCGAACTTCACCAGATCTTGCGGATGCACCTTGTCGAGCAGTTCGCCAAGGGGCATTTCCTTGCTGGCGCGCACCTTGGCGCCAAACCCCATTGCGCCGCCGCTCATGCGGCCGCCCACGATCTTGTCCAGACCCACAAAAGCGCCGCCCACGATGAACAGGATGTTGCTCGTGTTCATGCGGATAAATTCCTGCTGGGGGTGCTTGCGCCCGCCCTTGGGAGGAATATTGGCCTCGGTGCCTTCGATGATCTTGAGCAGGGCCTGCTGCACGCCTTCGCCGGAGACGTCGCGCGTGATGGAGGGGCCATCGCCCTTGCGGGAAATCTTGTCGATTTCGTCAATATAAATGATGCCCTTGCTGGCGGCTTCCAGATCATAGTCCGCATTCTGGAGCAGTTGCACCAGGATGTTTTCCACGTCTTCGCCCACATAGCCAGCTTCCGTGAGGGTCGTGGCGTCGGCAATGGCAAAGGGCACGCGCAGAACGCGGGCCAAAGTTTTGGCAAGCAGGGTTTTACCGCTGCCCGAGGGGCCGACAAGGAGGATGTTGCTTTTTTCAAGCTCAACCTCGTCGCCCAGGGCGCTGGCGTAAAACACCCGCTTGTAGTGGTTGTGCACCGCTACAGAAAGGATTTTCTTGGCCTCGTTCTGTCCGATGACATACTGGTCAAGGCGATCCTTGATTTCCTGGGGCGAAAGAAGGCGTTCTTCGCTCTGGGGGCTTTCCATCTGGTCGCGGGCGATAATTTCGTTGCAGGCCTTGATGCATTTGTCGCAAATGCTGGCGCCGTCCTGCACGATGAGATTGCGAACCTCAAGCTCGCTGCGCCCGCAAAAGGAGCAGCGCAGGGGTTCGCTCACCGTAGGTTTATCGTTCTTGGCCATATTACTCGCTCTTTTCCTGAGCCATTTCATTGCGCGATACAAGCACGCGGTCAATGATGCCGAGTTCCTTGGCTTCCTCAGGAGTCAAAAAGTTATCGCGTTCGGTAGCTTTGACAATATCCTTGTAGGGACGGCCCGTGTTGTCGGCCAGCATGCGGTTGAGGCGTTCCTTGAGGCGCAGCACCTCGCGCGCGTGGATTTCAATATCCGTGGCCTGGCCCTGAAAACCGCCCGAAGGCTGGTGAATCATGATCTGACTGTTGGGCAAAGCAAAACGCATGCCAGGCTTGCCAGCGGCCAGCAAGAATGCGCCCATGCTGGCGGCGCGGCCCATGCACACAGTCGCCACAGGCGAGGAGATAAAGCGCATGGTGTCATAAATGGCAAGCCCGGCGGTAACAGAGCCGCCGGGGGAATTTATGTAGAGATAGATTTCTTTTTCGGGGTCTTGCGATTCAAGGAAGAGCAACTGGGCGCAGATGAGGGAAGCAACGGTATCGTTGACCTCGGAGCCAAGCAAAACGATGCGGTCCTTGAGCAGACGCGAATAGATGTCATAGGCCCGCTCGGAGCGGCCTGTGGTTTCAATAACCATGGGGACAAGCGACATATGAGCCTCTTGGCACGGCGTGTGGGCCGGTTGGGTGCGGTGTTGCCGCAAAATAAAACCAAAAGGCGGCCTTAAGGCCGCCTCCCTTATACTTCAGTTAGTCCTGAGCGCTGGCGGGTGCGCCCGGCGCGGCGTCGCCCTCGGCTGGCGCCTTGGGCTCCACTTCGGTCACCTTGGACTTGGCGTAGATCAGATCCATGGCCTTGTCGGCCAGCATGCGGTCACGCAGCACAAAGATCATTCCCGAGCGTTCATAGCTTTCACGCAGGGTCTTGAAATCTTCGCCAGTGCGCATGCTCATCTGGTAAATCTGAGTGTTGACCTCATTGTCGGTAACGTCAAGTGCTTCTTTCTTGGCGATGGAAAGCAGCAGAACCTGCGAGCGGGCCAGTTCGTCAGCCTGGGGCTGCACTTCGGCGCGCAGTTCGTCCATGCTTTTGCCAAGAGAATCAAGGCTGCGGCCCTGACGTTCAAAGCGGGCGGCCATGTCGCCCAGCAGGGTGCGCACCTGGGTGTCCACAAGGCTGGGGGGCAGTTCAAATTCAACCATCTTCAGCAGACGGTCAAGCAGGGTCTTCTGCGCGGCGCTCTTGTTGAGGTTGACGCGGCTCTGGGTGTAGCTGCCGGTGATGGCTTCGCGCAGTTTTTCCACGCTTTCAAGGCCAACGGTCTTGGCGAGGTCGTCGTTCAGTTCAGGAAGCTTGCGCTCCTTGATGGCGTGCACGCGTACCTTCATGGTGACGGTTTTGCCTGCCAGATCCTTGGCAAGAAAATCTTCGGGGAAGGTGATCTGGCCTTCGCCTTCTTCGCCGTAGCGGATGGTCTTCACCAGGGCTTCAAAATCTTCAAGAGCCTGACGTTCGCCAAGGGCGAGGTCAAAGCTTTCGGCCTTCACGCCTTCCAGGGGTTCGCCGTTTTCAAAGGCGGCAAAGTCGATGGTGGCAACCTGACCGTCCACAGCGGGGCCAGCGCCTTCAACGGGCACAAGCTCGCCACGGTCGCGGCGGATGCGGTCGATAACTTCCTGCACTTCCTTTTCGTCCACGACCACTTTTTCCTGCTCCACTTCCATGCCTTCATAAGGAGGAAGGGTGAAGGAGGGCAGCACTTCAAATTCGACGCTGTATTCGTAGCCCTGACCGCGTTCAAAGGTGCCCTTGGCGTCCACGTCAACGCCGGCGAGGGGCGAAACGTCGAGCTTCTGCATCACGTCGTTGATGTGGACGTTGATCAGATCCTGGCGGGCTTCTTCATAAATCTTGTCGCGGAAGCGCTGCTCGATGACCGACGCCGGAACCTTGCCCTTGCGGAAACCGTCCAGCTGCACCGATGTTTTGTACAGCGCCACGGCGCCCATGATGGCTGCTTCCACTTCCTGGGCTTCGGTGGTGATGACGACCTTTTTTCTGACCGGCGAAATGTCTTCTGCGCTATATTCCACGAGGGACTCCTTTTCTTGGTGAGGTAGATGGTGCGAGAGGGGGGACTTGAACCCCCATACCAGTGGTGCTGGATTCTAAGTCCAGTGCGTCTACCAATTCCGCCACTCTCGCAAAGCGTGTTTCCATAGCACACTTGCCGGTGGGCTGCAAGCCGTGAGCGGCGCGCCTGATGCCGGGTCTGTGCCGGGCGGGAGGGCGTTAACCGAAAATCTCCGTCATAAATAAGTCGCAATGGCGGTACGGCAAGCAATTTTTTTTAAAAAACTGGCCGAAATTACTATCCCGGTGCGGAGCGCGCGGCGCGTGGACGGCATGCGCCGCATATCCAGCTCAGACTCGGCCGCACCCGTGCGGCTTCAGCGCAGCACCAGGGCTGCGCCGTCAGGCCTTGGTGCAATAATCTCGCCCACCTCGCAGGCCAGATCACCCCCGGCCAGCAGCATTTCGCGGGCCTGCGGCACCAGCTCTGGCGGCACGGCCAGCAGCAGCCCGCCGGAGGTCTGCGCGTCAAAGGCGAGGCTCGTGAGCGCTTCGTCCACGCCGTCTTCCACACGAGTGGAACAAGCCCAATATTTTCGGTTCAGGTGGCTGCCTGCGGGTATAAGCCCATCGCGCGCGTACTCAAGGGCCCGAGGCATGAGGGGCAGTGCCTCGGCATTCAAGACCACGGTAACGCCCGAGGCAAGGGCCATTTCAAGCGCGTGCCCGCCAAGGCCAAAGCCTGTTATGTCTGTGGCTGCGGCGATTTTGAGGTCGCGCACGACGCCTCCGGCAACACTGTTGAGGCGGGAGCACCAGCGTGTTACCTCGGCCTCGCTTTCTTCGGCTCCATCCCAGCGGGCCTTGACCGCAGTGGCGAGCACTCCCGTGCCCAGCGGTTTGGTCAGCAACAGGGTCTGGCCCGGTTTCAGGCCATCGTTGCGGGCCATGTGGGAGGGGTCTATGATGCCCGTGACCGCCAGACCGTACTTGAGTTCCTCGTCCTGCACCGTGTGGCCGCCAGCCAGCACGGCCCCGGCCTCATTCATGGCGTCAAGGCCGCCGCGCAAAATGTTTTCCAGTATGTGCTGCGGGTCGTCCTCTGCCAGAGCCTGCGGAAAAAAGGCCACGTTCATGGCGCTCCACGGCTGGCCGCCCATGGCGTAGACATCCGAAAGCGCGTTGGCGGCGGCAATGCGCCCAAAGGCAAAGGCATCGTTGACAATGGGCGCAAGAATATCCACGGTCTGCACCAGGGCGCAGCCAGGGGGAACGGTCAGCACCACGGCGTCTTCGTTCCGGGCGCGACCAGCCAGAACCCTGGCCTCAAGGTCAGGGCGCGTATCAGACGGCAGGCCGTGTAAAAGTCGCTCCAGGGCCCCTGGAGCCAGCTTGGCGGCTCAACCGGCCGCGCGGGCTTTTTCCAGCAGTTTCATGCTGCGCTCCCTGGTATTTTTGTGTTCATCCGCCAAGTATGCCTTCTTGAAGGTAAAAGGTCAAAATGTGGCATATTGACGACTGAACCATTATAATGTGCAATGCCGAACTGGTGTAACGGGTTTTGCCGTCAGCGCAGGGTGCTGAAAAAATTAAGGAGACGACCATGATTGCGCGCCGTAAATGCGATCCGCTTCTTTTTTTGCAGATGTTGGTGCTGGCCTTGGGAATGCTGTTTCCTTGGCACGCGCAGGCGGCCATGCACGATGGTTTTGTGCATGTCAGCGACAACTGCCAGAATATTATTCAGGAAATACGCTATTTTTCTTCCTATAACTTTGTTGGAGAGCGCATCAACGGATATCTTGCGCCCCAGGCAATCTTGACCGAGCCTGCGGCGAATGCTCTGTGTAAGGCCGCAACTACGGCGGAAGAGAAAGGCTATACCCTGAAAATTTATGACGCCTACCGCCCCCAGTCAGCAGTGGATCATTTTGTGCGCTGGGGCATGAACGCCGCCGACACCCGCATGAAGACGATTTTTTACCCGCAGGTGGACAAGGCGCGGGTTTTTGATCTGGGTTATGTTGCCACGCGCTCCGGGCATTCGCGCGGCAGCACGGTAGACCTCACCCTTGTTGACAGGCAGAGCGGCAAAGAGGTGGACATGGGCACCCCCTTTGACTTTTTTGGCGCGGCCTCGCACCACGGGGCCAAGGGGCTGAGCCCGCAGCAGGAGGCCAACCGGGCTGTGCTTCTGGGCCTTATGGAGAATGCCGGGTTCAAGCGCTATGAGGAAGAGTGGTGGCACTACACGCTTAAAAATGAGCCTTACACCGATACCTATTTCAATTTTCCGGTGGAATAAAATGAGGTACAGCGCATAACTACGGTAGATTTCTTCTTTTCATGCATAACCTTGCGGCGTAGCATGCTGGGCAATGTTCCTCGAAAGGATATGCCGTGAAAGTTGTCGTTTGCGCGAAGAAGGATCTTGCAGGATGTGTCGCCCTTAACAGACTGCTGGCAGCCATTGCCCCCAGGCACGATGTTTTTGTGGTTCTTTCAGATTACGTGCTGGACGCGGAGTGCAGCAATGCCTATGCGGCAAGCCTTGTGGCCCATGAGCGGAACATGGTGCTTGAGCACATTCTGCCCTGGCTGGAAGCCCGCTTTCCCGAGGGCAATGAGGCGCAGTGTCAGACCTATGCGGGCCTGAAAAAGCGTTACGGCATTGATATGGAGATGTGGGGGCCCATGCGGTCGCCAGCCTCCCGGCAAGCCATGCGCGACCTTGCGCCTGACGTTGTCATCTCCTGCCGCTACGACTATGTTATTCCCACTGAAGTTATCGATATGCCCCGGCTTGGCACCTACGGCATGCATCCCGGCGCGCTGCCTGATCTGCAAGGTTTGTGCAGCCCTTTTCGGGCGATGGAGCATGGCAATGAACGCTCTGGCTGCACGCTTTTCCACCTTGACGCAGGGCTGGATACCGGCCCCATAGTGGAGATCGGCTGGTGGCCCATCAACTATGACCGCTCCCTGCTGTGGAACTTTGTGCATACCTATTTTGCGGGTATAGACGCCCTGCTGCGCCATCTGCCGGAACTGGAGGCGGGGCGCGAGCTGACAACCCATGTGCAGAGCAGCGAAGGGCGAAAATACTTCAGCTATCCCACCGAAGACGAGTTCCGCAGGTTTATCCGGAAGGGCGGGCAAATCGTCCTGCCCGAAGATTATCATGAAGTGCTGTCATGGTTTCTGCCCGGGGGCCTGGCAGATCCCGCCATGCCCGAACTGCGGGCGCTGGTCAGTTCGCTGGAGTCCTGAGCCGCCACATCAGGTGGAACAGCAAGGAAAGCGCGCAGACGATGCCGCCCATGAGCAGCAGCGCGCTGGCTGGAGCCATGACGGTTACGGCAATGCCAAACACCACAGGCCCCGCTACCTGCCCCATGCGCTCCAGGCCACGGTAAATCGAGGCTGTCTTTTCGCGGCCCAGGGTTTGCGCCGAAGCAAGAGTGAGAACGCAGATCATGGATGCCGGGGCAGCCAGACACTGGGCCAGCCCCAGGGAGATGACCGCAGCGGCCGCCCCGGCCATATTTGTAGCCGTTGCCGCAATGAGCAGCGTAATGCCGGAGAGCAGGCCCGTGAGCGTCAGGAACAGGGATTTGTCTTTTCTGCGATCTATCCATTTGCCAAGCAATGGCCCCGCCGTAATAAAACACAGGCCGTAGAGCATGAATATGCGGCCGATATCCGACTGATCCACATGGGCGTTTGCCAGCCTCAACGGCAGCAGATAGTGCAAAAATCCGGTCAGACACATGGCGGCGGGTATGCCCACCAGCCAGAGTATCATGTGCATGCGCGGGTCTTGCAGCAATTGCATGCAGCCTGAAAACATGTGCCCCTGTGCGGCTGTTTGCGCACCAGACCCCTGACAGGCCGCGTTGCCGGCACTGCCTGCTGCGGCCTCCGCGGGTTCCTTGCCAAGCATCACGGTGAACAGAGCCAGCAAGATGGTGCAGGCCCCGGTCGCCAGCACCGCCTGAAACGAAACATGATCCGCCAGCATGGCCCCCGCTGCTGAGCCGCAGATGCTGCCGGAAAATATGCCTGCGAATACGCTGGTGAGCCCTGCCCCGGCATTGGCCTTGCCCAGTGTGCCGATCTGCCCGGCCATGAGCACAAGGCCAAAGCCGAAGCCTGTGGCAACGCGCCCCAGAATGAGCAGAAGCAGGCTGTTGGCCATGCCGCCCATCATCAGCCCCACGGCCGCAGCCAGAGTGCCTGCGGCAAAGACCTTTCGCCAGCCGTAGCGCAATGAAAATCCGCCGGAAAACAGCAGGGCAAAGCCCGCGCTGACCATCTCTGCCGAGATGGGCAGGCCAATGGCCACATCACGGCTCAGGCCCATGAACGGCTCGTACAGCTGGCGGGCCAGCAGGGGAATGAACGATATGCCCATGTCGTAGCCCAAAAAGAACACAAAGCCCGCTGCCCGCAAGGCCTGCACGGCGAGGGAGTGGTGGCTGCTTCCAAGGGCGTTCGCCGCAGCATCTGGCGGGAGGTTGCGTTGCGCGATAAGGCCCAGCAGTTTTGAGAGTTCCAGCAGCAGCAAAAAGCTGATGAGCAGTGAGGCCCCAAGGTCAAGGGCCAGCGCCGATATGCGGGTTGTGATGGCCTGGGGCTGCACGGCCAGTTGCAGGCGCAGCACTTCCTGTTTTTGGCGGAAGCGGCTGGGCCAGTAGGTGCTCAGTGATTTTTCAACTGTGAGCGCCGGGTCGGGCACGTGCCCGGCAGAGGCCACAGACTTGCCTTCAGGCGTCAGCAGCTGCGCGCCCGCAAGCTCGCTGTTGGCCGCAAGCAGCTGCTCAAGCGCCTGATCCTTGCCGCGCAGGCTGGCGATATCCACGCCTTTGTGGATAAGGTATTCAAAATCGCGCCCTGTGCCCTCGGCGAGGATGTCTGCCTTGGTGCGTACGGCCTGCTTGACGAAGGTATCGAACAGCACCAGCGTGCCGCAGGCGTAGAGCAATTGCGATGTGCCGATGATGACGAGCAGCATTCTGGTCATGCCCGAAAGGCTTGTGCCCACAGCGCGTTGCCCGGTCAAGAGGCCAAGACGCCCGGCCAGAATCAGCCCCGCCACAAGGCAGGCCGCTGCCAGCAACAGGGATGACAGCCGCAGAAAATCTTCTGTAGCCGCATTGATGGGCTTGCCGTCAATGTCCACCAGCAGTTGGCCCACAGGCGTTTTGTTCCTCAGGGGGATGCTCAGGCGATAACCATCAGCGGTTTTGATCGCGCCTTGCGGCCCGTCTTTGCCCTCTCTGGTTTGGGATGCCGCACCGGGGGGCAACGTGCTATCAGCCTTTGAATCTTGGGCAGGCTGTTCATAGAGAGTGGAACCCCTGGCATCAATAATGGTCACACGCCTGATGCCCGCCGCGCTCTGACCCAGTTCCGCCAGCATCTCGTCCATTCCGGCGAACGAAGCCAGCGGTTTGCCAAAGCGCATGCCGCGTTCAATATCACGGGCCAGACGTTCAGCACCGCTGCGATAGCCGGAAAGCACCATGTCGGTTGCCAGCGTATTCAGCGTGGAAACCGAGAGCAGCACGTTAAAGCCCAGGGTGACCAGCAGGACTCCAAGCCCGAGCAGCAGGGCATTGATGCGCAGTTTGCGCGTGGCGCGGATAAGCACGGAAAATCCTTAGGGTGTACCGGGGTGCGGCTGGCTGATGGTTTCGTGCAGTTCGTCCGCCGTTACCAGCACGTCAAAGGGAAAATCAAAGCCGATGGCCTTGGCGGTGGCAAGGTTCAGGGCGATGGAAGGCTCGGACTGGTCAAGCATGGGCAGGGTGCGCGGCTGCGTGCCGCCCAGTATGGCGTGGGCCTGCCCGGCAAGAGCTATGCCGCTGGGGCCGAAATTCCAGGTGGAAAAGCCCATGAGCGCTCCGGCTTTGACATATTCCGACCCATCACGCGCAAAGGTGGGGATTTTCCACTGATTCAGCTTTTGCAGCAGCGGGGCCATGCCCTCGCCGCCGATATCAAAGCAGTTCAGCGGGCCGATAAAAAAGGCGTCCATGCCCTGTTTGCGCAGGTCGTCCAGCCCCTTGCGGCATTCCTCAGCACTTTCGGCGGAGGAAAGGCCATCGTAGAGTACAAGGGAAAATCCCAGCTCCGAGGCAATGGCCTGGGCATCGCCAAGTGCGGCGTACACGCGGCCTTCCTGACTGTTCTGGAACATGATGCCCATTTTGTGAAAGCGCACCACATCGTAAAAAACGCGGAACATGGAAGACCAGCGGTCAACTTCCACCCGGCAGGTGAAGTTGTCCACGCCGGAATCCTGCGCGCTTTTGACAACCCCGGCAGCCACAGGGTCAGCCATGCCCATGCCCAGAATGGGCAAACGGCCATCGTTGACTGCCAGCAGCGCCTTGACCGCCGCCGTGCCCATGCCCACCACAAGGTCGAGATCCTTGCGCTGCAAAAGCTGTTTTGCCATTTCAGGCAGGCGGCGCATCTGCGCTGGTTCCCAGCCGGGGCTGAAGCGCGCGTCAGATGGATATTCGCAGCGTATGTCGTCATACTTGCCCATACCATCGCGAAAGGCGTTCCAGGTGTTGTCAAACAGCCAGAACGGCCCGGCTTCGAGATAGCCAATGCGTTTTACGGGCGGATTGGCGCAGGCGGGCTGGCAGAAGACGAAAAACAGGCCGCCCAGTAAAAGCATGGTAAGAATCAGCGTGGTCAGGCGCTGCAGAAATGCGCTTGCATGGGGCCGTTGCCCCTGGTTTTTCTGCGGGCGCAGCAAAAGACATGGGCCATTGGCTGTAATTGGAAAAAGCATGCCTACTGCGCCGCGTGAAAGAGTGTGTTCATCAGAACCGTATCCCTATGCAGCCTAGCAGCGAGTGGGCTTTTTGGGGCTCGAGGCTATGACAAGCAGCAGCCCCACCAGGGGGGTCAGCAGAACACTGGCAAAAAAATTGCCCCAGAATCCCAGCCGGGAATTGATGCCCAAAAACCCGACCAGCAGGCTCATGCCCAGTATGAGAGCGAACAGTAGCACAGCGGGCCTCCCTTACTGTCTGACAGCGCCGCCACGGTGCGGTTGCAGCAGTGTTTTATTCAACCTCTGGATATAATCCGATACATTTTCTCCGGGGGCGATCCAGCCAGCCCCGGCGGGTGTTTGGGCTTCGGCAGACGCGGCAGAATCCTGCTTTGCTGAGTCGCTACGCGGCCCGTACTTCGGCGCATACTGCGCCCCGGATTGGGAATCGTACTGGATTTGGGGGCGCAGGCCGGAATGTGAATTGGGGCGGAACGGGGGCGTTCTGCCGGGTTCGGGCCGCATCTGCCCTGGCTGAATTTGGCCAGGCCGCATATCCTCGGGCCGCTTCTGGTCTGGGCTGACCGAATCTGTTCCCGACATATCTGGTTTGGCAGGCGTCTGCTGGGTGCCTTGCACGGGAGCCTTGGGGGCCGCCCCCTGATTGGCCGCCTTGCCAGCGTTTGCGGTATCTGGCGCGGCTGCGCCTGTGGGCGAATCTGCATTGAGGATAACAGGCAGGCCGTCCTTGCCGCCGATCACAACCACCTTGGCATTGGGCGACGTGGCAAGCTCCTTGGTGGCCTGAATACCTTCATAGCGCAAGAAGTTCTGCGTCATGTTCTCGTTGACAAGCGTCTGGTAGGCCTTGATGCCTTCGCCTTCAATTGTCTTGCGGCGGGCCTCCTGCTGGGCTTCAAGCAGAATGTACTTGTAGCGCAGGTAGTCCTGCTCCGCTATGAGCTTGCGTTCAATGGCCTCGCGCAGCACTTCGGGCAGGGTGATGCTCTTGACCACAAAACCCTGAATAAGAACGGGGATGCGCCCCATTTCTTCCACTGCGTCCACCAGCATCTGGTCTTGCAGTTCCTGCCGCGCCGTGGAGTAGAGGTCGTCTGGCCGATAGCTGCCGATTGTTTGCCGCACGGCGGAATTCATGATGGGGATCACGACCTTGTCGCGGTAGTTCGGCCCGATTTCCTGATGCAGGTTGGGCAGGCGGTCGCGGATGATCTGAAAACGCAGCGAAATCTGCACGTTGATGGTCAGGCCGTCCACGGTCAGCACATCGATGTTCTGGGTTTCTTCCTGCACGCGCACATCATAGATATACATGATGTTCCACGGCTGGATGAAATGTATGCCTTCCTCGTAGGTGTGCTGCAACTGTGTGCCGCCGCGAAAGCGCGCGTACAGCACGCCCAGCTCGCCGGGCTTGATGGAAATGACAATACTCGGCCAGAGAAACAGGAGCAGCAGCGTTGCAACAACGCCCGCGACTATGATCCGCAGACGGTTGCGGCGCAACACTTCCCGTATATTTGCACAGACGCTTTTCATTGATCCAACCGGTAGGTTTGCTGTGTATATTGCGCGGAGCCGCGCCAGAACATATCAAGCGTATAGTCTATGCACTGCCTTTCAAACAGAATGCAGCGTTCTTTGTCGTCTTCCGTCTGGCCCATGCAGATATTGTAAAGAATGGGGCACATATCAACATTGAGCACAAATTCGCCAAGACTGGGGCGCGAATGGATTCCTTTGCGGGCGTGGCGCACGAGGCTCTTGACATATTTGTTATTGCAAATCTGGATGCGCTGCCCGTAATCGTGGTTTTCTTCGTAGCACTTCAGCCTGTTCTGAATGGTCTGCGTGTTTTCCGCAGCATTCACTTCAGAGGGCATGGTGTCGCGCACATTGTTGTACAGTTGGCGCACAAGCTGGATATTGGTATTTCCCGTAAGATCCTTGCCTTCTACCTTGGGTGCGGCGCACAGGCACAGCAGGGCCGTCAGGGGGAGGGCAAGCCGCAGAAAATGATCGGTCATGCCTGCGCCCCTTCGCCTGAGGGTTCTTCCACAAAGCCGCCTTCGCGCATGGTCAGCACCCTGTCGGCCACATGGAAATAGCGGTCGTCATGGGATATGGCCAGTATTGTGCCGCCCTGACGGATGATGTCAGGCAGCAGTTCTTCGTAAAAATAACGGCGGAAAACAGGGTCGAAGTCTGCGGCCACTTCGTCAAACAGGTAGATATGGCGCTTTTCAAGCAGCGCACAGGCCAGGGCAAGGCGTTTGCGCTGCCCGGCGGAGAGATCAAGCGTGGAGAACGTGCCGTCTTCCAGCAGGCTCACCTTGGTTTCCATGTGCAGGGTGCGCAGCACGTCCGTGAGCTGGGCCGGGGTGATGTTCAGGCCGAGGGGCCGCGAAAACAGGTGGTAGTCTGTGGGCACAATGGTGAAGAGGTTGCGGTAGGATTCCATGTTAACATCGGAAAGCATGACGTTGTTCAGGAACATTTCTCCGCTCTCGGGCGCATACAACCCGGCCAGCACCTTCATGAAGGTGGACTTTCCCGATCCGTTGCCACCGCGAATGAACACCAGTTCGCCTTTGCGCAGCTCAAAGCTGTCTACAGCAATGCCAAAAAGCCGCATGCCGTTGCGGTCATGGTAGTCAAAACGCACATCGCGCAGAGCGATGGAGTCAAAATCCGGCACAGTGGGGTCGGCCTGCTGCCAGCGCGCCTTGACCCCCGCGTTTTCAAATGGCTCCGTCACGGCGTCTATCTGCGATTCCACGGCTGCAAGTTCCTGCAGGCTCATTTCTACCTTTGCCATCATGGGAACCGAGGTGATAAGGCTGATGAGCGGGCTCAGGCTGAACATACACAGTACCAGCAGCGAGGAAGTTTCCGACGTTTCGAGGTTCAGAACCTTGGGCATGATAAAAAGTATCAGCCCAAGAATCAGCAGATTGAACATGGCAAAAAATGATATGCCAAGGGCGTGCCTGTGCTCTGTGGCATCGCGGGCTTCTGATGCCACAGAAAGGTCAGGGATGATCTGCTCGCCAAACAGCGCCGTTGTCCTTGGCTTGTGCATCTTGAGTTGCAGCAGCCCGGCGTAAAGGTCGCGCAGCCCCGCGCAGAAGCGCTGGTCGGCCTGCATGGCTGGCCCCATGTGGGCATGCACCTTGTTGATAAGGTGCAGAAAAATCCAGAACCCCATAGCAAGAAAAAGAAAAACGCCCAGCGTACCGGGAATGGAGACCGTTGCCATCTTGGCAAACGAGAGCACAACCATCACCGTATTGGCCGAGGCCGCAACCAGCATTCGGGCCGCTTCAACCACCATTTCGCGCCCGTCCAGCAGGGCGGACTGAATACGGTTTTTATCCAGCTTTTCATATTCCAGCAGAGAAACGCCGCGCAGCTTGGCGGCAATGCGCATGCGCCATTCCATGATGCCGCGCAGGGCAATCTGCGCCGAGCGCCCTGTGATGTAGCGGAAGAGAAAATAAAAGGAGGCGAGGCTCACCAGAAAAGCAAGAAAGGTGCTGAATTCCAGCCCGTCTTCAGAAAGCTGCTGCAAGCCCTGAAGCACCGAAAATACGGCAAGCCCCTGCATGATGCCTGAGCCGAGGCACGCGGCGGCAATTTTTTTGCCTTCCTCGCCGGCCTGTTCCCACAGAAGTTTCAGAAAAAGAGATTCTTTCAGTTGCAGCATGTGGTTCTGTGGCCCCGGTGTTCAGGTGCGCCGCGCATTACAGCATGCCCGGCGGTCTTGTATGCGCCCCTTTGCAGTGCAGGGGGCCTGGTAAATCAAGCGTCAACGCTGCCGCAGCGGCAGCCACGGCCTTTGCCAAGGCCTGAAAGTTATGCTCTGTCAGCCAATTTGGGCATAAGCGCGGCTGGGTACGGCGAGCGTAATAGCCAACACTTCCGTAAGGGCCAGTTGCCCGGCCCATACGGAAGGCTCCGATTCCCGAAACCGCCAGAGGTCGCCGATATTAGGCCGCGCTGGTGTCCGCTTCTTTGGCGGGGGCTTCAGCGGCGGCTTCGTCCTTGGTTTCTTTTTTCATCTTGTTCTTGATCTTGCCGACCAATGTTTTGCCTTCCTCAACCTTTTCCTTGAAGTAGGTCTTGGCTTCTTCGGCATTGAAATCAATCAGGTTGCCGCCCTTTCTGAAATGGCGGTCAAAAACCCAGCCAAGGGCATAGGTACTGGCGCCGCCCATAATGCTGATGGTGGCCGCGCCCGCGGTGAAGCCAATGACCGGAATGCTTTTCAGCAGCGAGGCGGCCAGGGGCACGCTTGCCGTGGTCAGAAAACCGCCGCAGAGCGAAGAAACGATGGATTTGACGCGTTCTTTTTTGAATTCAACGCCGTGAGCCTCGGCCAGTGCGTGGATAAGCTCAATCTGGAGGGCGGAGAGACCCAGAAAATCTACAAGGGGCACCGGCACAAAGCCAATGCCGATAGCGCCGTATACGCGCTTGCGGATGATGGCGTCCACCACTTCTTCCGAAGGGCAGGCGCGTTCGCACGTTTCTGCTTCAGCAGCGGTTTCGGCCTGGCAGGCCATCTGATCTTCAACGCCGTCGACCTTGTTTTCCAACGTATCTTTTGTCATGTGCAACCTCGTTGTGGCCGGTTTCAGGGTTACGGGAATTCTATTGGGGAACGGCCGTTTTATCAACGCCCGCCAGTGTGACGTCAAAGAGTTCGTCTGCCGAAATGAGCAGAATCAGCGGCAAATCCATGCCCATCTTCTGGGCAGTCACCAGATTCAGTGCAATCTTGGGCGTGTAGGCCGCTGTTTCAAGCTGGGTATTTGGCGGCAACAGGCCAAGCTGGGTGGCAATATGGTCAGCATAAAATTTGCCAAGAGGAACATAATCAAGGGTCGAAAGCCCCATGAGCGCGCCTCTGCGCACATGAACGCTGCCGTCGCGCGCAAAGGTCTTGATGTGGTGGGCGTTGAGCGTGTCAAAGATGGCCTGGGGGTTGGCCTGCGTCCAGTCAAAGCAGTTGAGGGCCGAAATGTAAAAGGCATCCACGCCAGCGGTCAGCAGCCTGTCCACGCCCTTGGTGCACGATTCCATGCTCTCCGCTTTGTCCAGAAAGGGGTATTCCACAAGGGTAAAGCCACGCTCGCGCGCAACTTCGCGCGCTTCCCGCACATTGGAGTATGAAAGGCCCTCGGGGCTGTCGTGATACATGATGCCAAGGCGAAGAAAGGGCAGCGCCTCATGAAACAGGGCAAAGACCTTGAACCATTTATCCTTGGTGTAGCGGATTGTCAGGTTGGCCGCGCCCTTGCCAGTGGCGCGATCCACAATGCCGGCGCCTGCCGGGTCGGCCACGTCAACGCTCATGATGGGCGTTTTGCCGTTGTTTTCAGCCAGCAGGGCCTTGGTGGCCTCTGTTCCCATGCTTATGATGACGTCGATATCCGGATTTTGCATCAGTTTGCGTGCCTCTGCGCGGTAAACGCTCTCAGAGGCATCCCAGCCGGGGCTGATGTACAGTTCGTCCGGCAGGGTGATGCGGTCGGCAACCCCGCGTTGCCGCAGGGCCTTGATGATTTCTTTTTGCAGCAGGGTAAATTCCCAGTACGGCCCGGCTTCAAAATAGGCCGCAACCTTGGGGCGCGAGGGTTTGGGCTGGGAGGACGCCGGGGCAGGCGCTGCCATCTGTTCCACAGGCGCGCGCGGGGGGGCTGCCTGCACATTTGCGCACAGGCATACTGCGCAGCAAAGTGCTGCGGCAAGTGCGGGGAAGAACGATCCGAGGCTGCTGCTCATGGAACAAAATACCCTATGATGCGTTCTTGGTGACACAGAGTGTCCGCCGCTCGGCGGTTCTACCCCAAAACTGGAGTGGAGTTCTTCCAAAATCCGTGCAGAGCAGACAAACGTTTTTTTATGGTAATCTGCGCTATTGGCGGCGTTGGGCCATCCGGATTTTCACACGGGCGCAAAACCATGCGCGCATGTTTCAACATATCAGAGGAAAAGCGGTATCGTCCACATGAATTTGGGGCGCGCATCGGCATTTCTGCATGTTTTTTGGCGGGTTGCAGGGATCAACAGGCAAGGTGGACCACGACGTCCAGGCAGGGGCTATGGGCCGCAACGCTGCACTGGTAACCATCTGTTGTTCTGATGTCGCGGCTTGTCCACTGCCCGCCACCCTCAAGCATTGCAGCCATGCCGTGAACAGCATTTGCAGTGAAGGATGCTATCCAGCCGCTCTCTTGCGGCCCGGTGTGCACGCTGAAGCTTTGCAAGGGCATGCTCAGGCCCATGCCCACAGCCTTGATTACGGCCTCCTTGCGCGTCCAGCAGCGGTAAAAGGCCGCTTGCAGTTCCCCAGGGGGCAGGGACAGCAGGTCTTTTTGCTCCTGCGGATGCAGCTGGCTGGTCAGCTCCGCCGCATCGGGCAGAGGGCGCATCCTTTCCACATCAATGCCCACGCTTGCGCAGCGGCAAAGGGCCACCCACACCATGCTGCCCGAATGGCTGATGGAAAAATCAGCGGATATTCCGGGGCAAAAGGGCTTGCCGTAAGGGGAGCGGGCTAACTCTGCGGCACTGTTCTGCCCAAAGGCGGCGAGCAGCAAACGCCGCGCCAAAGCTCTGCCTGCCAGATGCCGCGCCGCATCTTCTATGCGTACGTAGCGCCCGGCCTCCTGCTGCTCCTGCGGGGAGGTGTGGGGCGCGCACTTGCTGGGCCAGTCCGCAATATTTTCAAGCTCCAGGCCAACGCACAAAATGGATTTTTCCGGGGCGGACGGCGCGCGCCAGTTGCAAAAACGTTGCGCCAGCACCGCCTAATCCGTTGTTTGAAGGGTGCGGGTCATGTGGTCTGCCAGTTCCTGCCAGTGGTCCTGAACGTAAAAATGGCCGCCGCTGAAGGTGCGTACCGTGCATTGCGCGTCTGTCAGGTTTTGCCACTGCAGGGCGTCAGCCTCGGTAACGAGGTCGTGGCTGCCGATGGTGGTGTGGATAGGCAAGGGCAATGGGCTGTAGGGGGCGGGCTGCCAGCCCTCGATGGCCATAAAATCAGCGCAGAGCACAGGTTCAAGGTAGTTTCTGAAATCCTGCGACTGCGCAATCTCGGGCGGGATGCCGCCCATGCGGGCCACGTAGTCCCACAGCGCGCCTGGGGGAAGCTGATCAACAGGGCGTGAAATCCCGGTGCGCATCAGCCCTGGCGTGGTGGCGGACGAAATGAACAGGGCCTTGGGCAAGGGCAGTGCCGCATCGCAGGCGAAGCGCGCGCAAAGAAAGGCCAGCAGGCCGCCCATGCTGTGGCCAAAAAGGGCGTAAGGGCCAGTGTGGGCGGCGGGGTGTATCTGCTCAAGCAGGTCGCGCCCCATGCTTTCCATGTTGGTAAGCAGCCGCTCCCGGCAGCGGCGGCCTTTGCCCGGCAGTTCCAGAGGTCTTGTAGTGATCCATGCCGGAAAAAGCTCGTTGAACCTCGCATAAAAGGCGGTATTGCCTCCGGCGTGGGGAATGCAGAAAAGTGTTGTAGCCGAGTGTTGCATGTGTTGCGCCTACAGTTCAACCCATCCGGCATCGTCAGCAAGCTTTTGGATGATGATGCGCGAGGCCTGTTCTTCGTGTCCGATGCGGGCATGCATCTGTTTGAGAACAATATTGCCCTCGCTGATGCCGCAGATTTCCAGTTTGCCGATGTCGTGCCCGATTATGTACTTGAAGCGTTTTCCATAGCCGCTGAGTTGCGCCTTGGCCTTATCCACAATGGCAATGCCCTGCTTGAGAGGCAGTTGAAAATGGTGCCGTACCCGCGAAACAGGCATGCACTGGTACAGATAATACGGGTTCACCCCAATGGAAAGCAGGCGGTTCATAAGTTCGACAATGTCTTCCACACTGTCGTTGACGCCGCGCAGCAGCACCGCCTGATTGTTGATGGTGGCCCCGCACAGGCGCAGCCTCTTGATGGCCTCGGTCGAGGTGAGCGTGATCTCTCGCGCATGGTTGTAGTGCGTGGCAATGTACAGAGCCTTGCGCTCGGCAAAGGCGCGCAGGGCGTCCATGAGGGCGTCTTCAAAGATGCGCAGCGGGTAGGTGACAGGAATGCGCGTACCGATACGCACAAAATCCACATGGTCGATCTCGGCCAGCCCCTCCAGCATTTTTTGCAGCACCGGGGTTGCCAGAGTCAGTGGATCGCCGCCGGAAAGAATGACGTTGTTGATCTTGGGATTGTCGGCAATGTATTGCAGCGCCCCGGCAAAGTTGCGCAAGGTCTGCTGGCTGGAGTGCCCCACAATACGGCGGCGAAAGCAGTGGCGGCAGTGCATGGCGCAGCATTCTGTTGTGATCAGCAGTGCAGTGCAGTCGTATTTATGCAGTACGCCATTGCCCTTGTCGTGCTTGTCATCACCGTAGGGATCGGCAGTAGTCGCGCCCATGGATCCGGCAACCACCAGTTCTTCCGCATCAGGAAAGCACATGCGACGGATGGGATCATTGGGATCGTTTTTATCTATAAGGCTCAGATAATAGCGGGGAATGTTGACCGGGTGCACCTTGGCGACTTCACGAAGCGTTGCTTCCTCTTGTGGACTGAAGGTGGCGTATTGCTTCAACTGGTCGATGGTGACGACGTTGTTTGCAAGTTCCTTTTTCCAGTCAAGGCATTTCCAGCAAGGTTCAGCGTCCATTATTCCGGCCTCTGTTTGCGGATGGATTTTCTGTTGTTCAGGTGTGTTGGACGTTCCAGAACAACCGGATACAGAGTTATTGTTGAGGAAATGCATTCAATATCCGGTTTGCGTTCTGTTTGTGAATTTACGGCAAAAACTGCCCAAAGTATATGTAAAACTTGCTAATATACAGGCCGTGAGCTATTTTGCCCACCATATTGCACTAAGCGCATTAAAGCCGCAGTGGGGGACGGAATGGCAAAGATTGTGCCTTTAACCGGTTGTCAAAAAGAACTGTGGCTCTCGGCAAAAGCGGCGCTGTCCGACTATGCCGAAACCTCCATTCGGGGCTGTTATCACATTGACGCCCTGCTTGATCCCGATTTGTTGCGCCAGGCCATCAAGCGCACCCTGCATTTCACGCCTCTGCCCGCCGCCTCCCTGTGTCAGGATGAAGCCGAACCGTACTTTCTTGTGGGTGAACCGCAGGAACCTGATTTCAGGGTCCTGGACGCCGCTACGCAGCCGGACCCCGATGCCGCTGCCGACCGCATGATCGACGAGTTTTTTGAAGAACCGGTCGAAAATCCCCTTATGCGTTATGCCCTTGTCATCACTGGCGAGGCAAGCTGCATCGTTGCCATGAAGTGCTCGCACGTGGTGCTGGACGGGCTGGCATTCTTTTTTCACATAGCTGTTATTGCGGACGTTTACACAGCACTCGCACGTGGTGAAACGCCAGAACTTGGCGAGCCGTGCTCCTGCGAAGAAGCCTACCTTGAAGATCAGGCGCACTGCGCTTCGCCGCGGTTTCAGAAAGACATGACCTTTTGGCAGGAGCACCTTGCCCGCCTGCCAGAAAAGCGCCTGCTGCGCGCCCTGCCGGGGCGGCCCGATGTGCTTGGCGAGAGCCGCCACCAGAAGTTTGTGCTGTCAGAAAAAACCTCGAGTGAAACGTCCGCGCTCATTGCCGCCCACAAGGTCAGCCCTGCGGTGTTTTTTACAGGCATCTACGCACTCATCGTGTCGTTCATGAGCGGAGAAAAGGACATTGTGGCTCTTGCCCCAGTGGCCTATGGGGAGCGCAAGGTGCTGTACCGGCGGCAGGGGGCCATGATGTCGCTGCCGCCACTGCTGGTAAACGTGGCCGCGCACGATACCTTTGCAGGGCTGCTGGAGGCCGTCAGCGCCCAGAACGGATCCTTTTACCGCCATGTGCGCACGCCTTACCAACTGGCTGCCCGCCAGCTTGAAGGCAAAAATTTTGCCTTTCTGGCAGATACCTTTGTCAATTTTCTGCCCAATACACCTCCCGGCACGCCAGAATTCCCGATTGTCGAGGCGGAGCAGCGGCACAGCGCCAAGGAGCCGATCCTTTTCGGTACCCTGGTCATGCAGGAGCTGCGCTCGGGCTGCTTTTCGCTCACGGTGCGCAACAGCCGCAACCACCTGAGCGACAGGGATGTGGAGCGTTTTGTCGCCCGCGTTGAGAGCGTGGTGGCCCAGCTTGCCGCTGGCATTGAGCCGCCGCAGCTTGATTATCTGCTGGAAGAAGAAAAGCGGGAACTCGCGCAATGGCGCAGCGGCCCTGCCAGAAAGTATGATATCCGTTCCCTGCCCGAACTTTTTGACGCGGCGGCGGATGCCTTTGCCGGGCGCGTTGCAGTCAGGGACGAATGGGGCAACTCCCTTTCGTACGCGCAGGTGCGCGAAAATTCCCTGCGTTGCGCCTCGTGGCTGGCAGGGCAGGGCGTTGCACGGGGCGGCATTGTGGCTGTGGCGGCGCAGCGCACGGCCAATCTGCCCGAAGTTGTTCTGGGCATACAGCGGCTTGGCGCGGTCTATCTGCCCATAGACCCCAAGGCCGCACCCGACCGCATGGCCTATATTGTGGAAGACGCCGGGGCAGACATCACGCTTGACCTTGCCGATCTTGCCTACCGCCAAGCCCCCATAAGTCCCTTGCCGCAAGCACCCCGGGCAGAGGATGGGGCCTACCTGATCTACACCTCCGGCTCCACAGGCAAGCCCAAGGGCGTGCTGGCTCCGCACGGCGGCTTTGCCAACATGATCCAGGGGCAGATCGAGCTTTTTGGCGTGCAGGCCGATGACCATGTGCTGCAGTTTGCGCCGCCCATTTTTGACGCCTCGCTGTCGGAAATGTTCATGGCTCTGCTGGCAGGGGCCGCCCTGTATCCGGTGAGCGACCAGTGCCGCAACGCCCCCTGGACGTTGCGGCAGTACATGATCGATAACGACATCAGCATTGTCACCCTGCCGCCCTCGTACCTCAATCTTTTTGAGGGAGAGCCCTTTCCCGGATTGCGCGTGCTCATAACGGCGGGCGAGCCGCCGGTGGTGGGCGATGCCCTGCACTATGCCAAGGGCCTGCGTTATTTCAACGCCTACGGCCCTACGGAAACCTGCGTCTGCGCGGCAATGAAGGAAGTTTCGCCCTTTGAGCCGCAACCCATTGGCGTGGGCAGCCCCATCCCCAACGTGACGCTTTCCATCCGCAATGCCGAGGGGCGCGAGCTGCCCGCAGGCATGGCGGGCGAACTGTGGATAGGCGGGGCCAGCCTTGCCCTTGGCTACCACAACAAGCCTGAAATGACGGAGCAGCGTTTTGTCCATCTGCCGCAGGAAGGAAACGCCCGCTTTTACGCGTCCGGCGATCTGGCCTTGTGGTCGGACAAGGGTGAGATTCTGCTGCTGGGCCGCGCAGACGATCAGGTGAAGATTCGCGGCAACCGGGTGGAGCTGGCCGAGGTGGCCTGCCTGCTTGAGAGCTGCGAAAGCGTCAGTCAGGCGGCGGTGCTGGCCGTCAAGGATGCGGGCGGTCAGGCCAGCCTTGCGGCGTTTTTTGTGCTGCGGCCCGGCGCATCCATAGAAGCGGTGGTTTCGTGGAGCAGAACAAGCCTGCCGCCCTACATGGTGCCCTCAGCCTGGCATGTGCTGGAAGCTATGCCTCTTGCCCCCACAGGCAAGATAGACCGCAAGGCACTGCAAAGCCTTGCACGGCGGGGCGATGCTCAGGGCGGCAGTGTCCGCAAGCCCCATGCTGGCCTTCTGGAGATATTTGAGCGCGTGCTTGGCCGGGCCTATGATCCCGAAAAGAGCTTTTTTGCCCAGGGCGGCAACAGCCTTAACGCCATGTCGTTGCTGCACGCCATCCGAAAAACCTTTGACGTTGATATTTCCTTCCGCAGTTTTGTCAGCTGTGAAACGCTGTTTGATGTGGAATCCCTGCTTGGCGGCGTCCGTGCGGAGTCGGCCCTTGCAGGCATTGAAAGCGCGCCGCTCAGCACCGGGCAGTTCCGCATCTGGGCCTACCAGCAGGTTAACGAAGGCTCCATTGACTACAATATGCCCCTGCTGCTTGAACTGCGGGGCGACAAAACTGCGGATTTTCTGGAAGGCCTGCGCAGGGCTGCCAACGCGCAGGAGCTTTTTCACTGCACGGTGGCGGGCGATATAGACAATCCCCATTTTGCGCGGGGCAAGGGCGAGGTCTACCTGTGCAGCGTGGCCATTGCCGATGCGCGCGAAGCGGCGGTATTTTTTGACCAGCAGATACACACGCCTTTTGACCTGCGTGTGGAGCCGCCTGTGCGCCTTGTGGCCGCTGTTTTGCCGCAGTGCGTTCAGGTGCTTGTGCTGGTGCACCATGTGGCGGGCGATGGCGAAACCCTTGAAATCCTGCTGCAAAATGCCTTGCGCTATTTGCGCGGCGAGCCGCCCGCGTGCGGTCTGCTGGCTGTGCAGGAGGCTTTTTGCCGCAGGCAGGCCGCCTATGCGGCATCGCCAGCCTGCGCAGATGATGCGGCCTACTGGCAGGAGGTGCTTACGCCGCCCGTGCCCACTGTGAATCCGGCCACAGGGGCCGCCAGCCGCAAAGGCGCCATGATCGGCGTTGATCTTGATGCGGAAACCGCGCAGGGATTTGAAATTCTGGCAAGAAATTCTGGCGCGAGCGTGCTGGCCTGCTTTGTGGCCTTGGCGGGGCGCGCACTCTGCCGCCGCTTTGACAGAAAAGAACTGTTGCTGGGCGTGCCTATGGGGCTGCGCGAAACGCAGGACGAATTTTGCGCTGCCGGATTCTACGTCAACACCGTCCCCCTGCGTGTGCGCCTTGACGGCCTTGAAGACAGCGCCGCAGTGGCCGATGCCGCCCGGCAGATGCGGCAGGCCATTGAACACAGCCGTTACTGCGCTGCGGATATTGTACCCGAATTTCTGGCAACGCATGCGCATTTTGAACCTGTGGGAGTTCCGGGGCTTGAACTGAACAGGCTGGAGCTGGAATTGCGGGCCAGCAAGCTCACAGCCAGCTTTACCCTCGTAACAGGCACGGCTTCGCGCATTGTGCTGGAGTACGACGCGGGTTGCATAGCCGATGCCCCGGCTTTGCTGGATGATCTGGCGCAGAGCATGCGACGTGCCTGCGAAGGCCTTGCCCGCCGCAATCCCCGGCAGGTACTGGCCGATGCCTGGCGCGAGATTCTGCACCCCGGCAGTTCCAGCGCAGTGCAGGAAGAAAGCGACTTTTTCCGCGATGGCGGTGATTCCATCAAGGCTATCCAGATAACGGGCATTCTGCGCCGCAGCGGCATAACCGCCTTGAGCGCGCCGGATTTTTTGCGCAAGCCCCACTTTGGCGACCTCTGCACCCTGCTGGAAAGCGCCGACAGCGAGCTTTCTGCCGCGCAGGCGATGGACTACACGCCTGTTGCCCCTGGCGAGCAGGTTCCCTTGCTGCCATTTGCCCGCTATTTTCTGGGTGCGCATCCCAGTCACTGGCGGCAGTTCTTCATGCTGCTGCCGCTGGAAATTCGCTCGGATGTGCCAACGGCAAGCATTGAAGCATGGCTGCAAACCCTGCCGGAAAATCACGAATCCCTGCGCATGGCCTTTGCGCCGGATCATGCCGTGCTGCTGGCCGAACCGCAAAAAATAACCCTGCACTGCCGCGATTTCGCCGACACTGTGGAGCAGACAAGCCTGCTGCGCAAGGCGGTGGCGGAGATCACAGAGGGCCTTGATGCGGCATGCGGCAAAACTCTGGGGGCCATGCTGGCCCGGCAGGGCGAGAGGCGCTTCTTGCTGCTGGTGGGGCATCACCTTGCGCTGGACGCGCTTTCGCTTGAAACCCTGCGGCAGGGCTTGCTCCATTACTGCCGCACAGGCAAAGCCCAGTGCGAAGCGCACGGCCTTGCCCTGCGCGCCCGCGAGGTTGAGCGGCTGCGCGCCGCCGGGGTATTCCCGTCTGAGGAACAGCGCGCCTTGTGGCGGGCTGCCTGCGCCGAACCATGCGAACCCTTGCGGGCTCTTTTGCCCCAGAGCAGGGACAGGGGCCGGGACAGCGCCGCCAGCCGTGCCCGTCTGTCCGCGCAGCTTGAGGGCTTCCGGCAGGAATACAGCACCGATGCCAAGGCCGATCTGCTGGCCGCGCTTGCCTGCGCCCTGCACGCCCAGGGGCAGAAGGCGGCGGTGCGCGTAACACTTGAAAGCCACGGGCGCGATGAACTTTTGTCGGGCTTTGACGCCAGCCGCAGCCTTGGCTGGTTTACGGCGGTCTGCCCCATGCCGCTTGGGCCTTCCCTGAACTACGCGCAGGCCCGCGAAGCCCTCGGCCCGTGGCTTGCGCAGCATTTCAGCCCGGAAAACTGCAATGCCTATGGGTATCTGCGGCAGGAAAATCCGGCTGAATTTGGCTATGCGGCCCAGATTGCCTTTAACTATCTGGGGCGTTTGACGGGTCAGCCTGACGAAGAGGCCTCCCTGATGCTCTCGGCTCTGGCTCCGGGGCTTATCCCCGAGCTTGTCCACGCCGACATGGAGGCGGATGCTCCGCTGGAGCTTTCGGTTTTTTTTGACCAGCAGGGCATCCTGCATCTCGGGGCGTGGTTCAGCCCGCAGTGCCTGCCGCAGGATTGGGTTTCCGGCTTGCTCCAGAGTTGGCGTGCCGCCCTGAAAACCCTGCCCGCCTATCTGCCGCAGCAGACCCTGGATGCCATTTTTGCCGCCTGCGGCTGCCATGCGGAGGATGTGGAGCGCATCGCACAGCCGGATGCAGGGCATGCGCCCTTGCTGTATCAGTCCCTGCTTGCGCAATCTGGGGTTTACACCCAGCAGGTGGAATTTCATTTTCGCGGCCCGGTGGATGTTTTTGCGCTCATGCGCGCGTGGGAAGCGCTCACCGCGCGGCACGAAAGCCTGCGTTCGCTCTTTCCCATGCCGGTGGAGGGCGAGTTTTACCGCGTGGTGTTGCTCAAGGGCCGCACCAGCCTTGAGTTCCACGACTTTTCCCATTTGCCGGAGGCCGAGGCCGAGGCGGAAGCACAGGCCCTGCTGCGCGCGGAGCGGCAGCGCGGCTTTGACGTGCAGCGCGGCCCTCTGCTGCGGGCGCGCTTTTTCCGCCGGGGTGCCGACCGCGTGGTCATGAGCTGGTGCTTCCACCACCTGCTTATGGACGGCTGGTGCATGGGCGTGCTGCTGCGGGAGCTTTTTGCCCTGGCCGGGGCCAAGGGTGGGCCGGAAAACAGCCGTTTGCCGGAGCCTTTCCCGCTGGAGACCTATTCCCGCTGGCGCGCGCAATTTGATGAGCGTGCGGCGCGGGCCTACTGGGCTGGATTGTTGCAGGATTTCAGCGGGCCAACCGGGGTTGAGCTGGCCCAACCGGCTCCCCGCGCTGCCGCCCCCGGGGAATTTGACGAACCGCTGACAGTGGAACTGGAGCTGGACGCCGCCCTGAGCGCCAGCCTGCAAGAACTGGCAAAAACAGAGGCGGTGACGCTCTCCGCCCTTGTTCAGATGCTGTGGGCCATTGTGCTCGGCAATGCCAACAATGGCTGCCGCGATGTGGTCTTTGGCGTGGTTACTTCGGGCCGTCCGGCGGAGCTGGCGGGCATTGAGTCCGCCGTGGGGCTGTTCATCCAGACCTTGCCCCTGCGGGCGCGCTGGACAGCCAGCGACTCCCTCGGCGCGCTGCTGGCCCAGGTGAAAGAGCAGAATCTGCAACAGATGCGCTATGGCTATGTGCCCCTGTCGACACTGGGCAGAAACCTGCTCGACCACCTGATGGTCTTTGAAAATTATCCTGTGGACACGAGTTTTGATCACAATCGTGTTGAACTGCGCGACATGCGCGGTTTTGAAAAGCTGCCTTACGCCCTGGGCATTTCGGTTATTCCTGGCGTGAATCTGCGTTTCCGCTTTTTATATGATCCCGAGCGCTTGCCCGAAGAGAGGGCGCTTGCCCTGCGCAATGGGCTGCATGCCGTGCTTGCGGCAGCAGCCTCAGGGCGCGCGCGTACCTGCCTTGCGCTGGAAGAAGCGGCGAACAACGCTGGGGCAGGCGCAGAAAGGCCCGCAGGAGAACATGGCGGCGCAGAACTGGGCGGGGCAGAAAATGCGCCCGGTGACGCTGCCGCCGCAACCGGGCAAGCCCAGGTCCCGCAGGGGCCGGATGTGGCGGCTCTGGCGGAAACCGTGCGCGCTGCCTATGCCGCCGTGCTTGGTTGCCCTGTGGATTCTGTGGATGCGGATTTTTTCCAGCTTGGAGGGCACAGCCTGATAGCCATGAGTCTGCTCTCGCAGTTGAGCAAAAGCCTCTCCGTGGCAGTGGGCATAGAGGATGTGATGGGCTACCCCAGCCCGCGCGCCCTTGCCGCCCGCATTGGCAGTCTGGCAAAGCCGGATGCTGTTATTCCGCGAGTGGAAGAGCTTGCAGCCTACCCCCTGTCGCCAGCCCAGCAGCGCATCTGGTTTCTGCAAAAGCTGCATGAGGGCGGTCAGGTTTATGTGATTCCCTTTGCGGCCCGGTTGCGCGGCCCCGTGGATGCAGTGGCCCTGCAAAAGGCCCTGACATTGCTTGAGGAAAGGCACGATGCCCTGCGCCTGCGCGTGGCGCTGGATGCACCGGAGCAAAGCCTTGCCCCTGCTGGCGGTCTGCGGCTTGAAAGCTACGATACGCCCCTGACTGATGCAGCCTACCTAGGCATGAGCCTGCCTCTGGGGCCGGAAAGGCCCTTGGTGCGCGTGGCCCTGTTCCGGCAGGAGGACGGCAGCCATGCGCTGGTGTTCTGCTTCCATCACATCATATTTGACGGCTGGTCGGCGGAAGTTATCACCCGCGAACTCAACGAAGCCTACGGCGCGGTGTTGCAAGGCCGTGTGCCGCAGTGGCGGCCTCTGGATCTGGATTTTGCAAGCTACGCCCTGTGGGAATCGCAGCGGGAGGCGGAAGGGCTTGAGCAGATATGCAGCGACCTCGCGCCCCTGCCGGAGCGTTTGCGCCTGCCGCTGGATTACCCCCGCCCGGCGGTACAGCGTTTTGAAGGGGCCGTGCAGAGTTTTGATCTGGGGCTTGAGCGCAGCCACGCCCTCAAGGACTGGGCCCAGCGGGCCGGGGTAACGGTATTTCCCGTGCTGCTTGCGCTGGTGGATGCCTTTTTGCTCCGCCATACCGGGCAGGACGACATTATTGTGGGTTGCCCTGCGGCAAACAGGGAGCATGAGCAGGTTCAGGGCGTTGTGGGCCTCTTTGTCAACACCCTCGCAGTGCGGGCGCGCATGAACGCGCAGGGCGGCTTTGCCGAGTTGGCAGGCACGGTGGATGCCGCATTCAGAAAATCTTTGGCCGTGCAAAGCTGCCCCTTTGAAAAAGTTATCGAAGCCGTGGGGGTGGAGAGAAATGCCGCGCGCAATCCCGTATTTGACGTGTTTGCCGCGCTGGAAGACGCAAGCTGGAACAATTTTGGCCGTGCGCCCCTGTGCATGGAGCCTCTGCCCCTGCCGCACCAGAGCAGCAAGTTTGACCTGAGTTTTTACTTCAAGGAGCGGGCGGACGGCGGCTATACGGTGGATGTGGAATACTGCACCGAGCTGTTCAGCCCGCAGACAGTCCGCCGCATGGCGGAGCGCCTGCTGACCCTTGCGGACGCCGTGCTGGCTGATGATGCAAAACCCTTGGCCGAACTGGATATTCTGCCAGCGCGGGAGCGCGCAGAACTTGCCAGCTTTAATGATACGGCGGAACCGCTGGATGTCGCCGCCGACATGGACAGCCGTTTTCGCGCTCAGGCTGCCCGCACTCCCCATGCTCCGGCAGTGCTGGACGCCGCAGGCACGGCTGTTTCCTATACGCAGTTCAACGCGCAGGTGGATGCCGTGTGCGCATGGCTGCAAGGGCAGGGCGTGGAGCGCGGGCAGTATGTGTGCATGTGTTTTGAACGCTCGCCCGCTATGCTGGCCTGCATTTTTGCAGTTTTGCGGCTTGGGGCAGTCTATGTGCCGCTTGCCGCCACTTTGCCCGCCGAGCGCATGCGGTCTGTGTTTGAAGACCTCGGGCAGTGCGTGGTGCTGTGCGAAGCGCGCTTTGCGGAGGCCTTCCGCAAAAATTTGCAGGACGGGCAGAATGGGCAGTACGGCCAGCGCGTGCTCTCGCCTGATTTTGAGGCGCTGGTCGCTGGCGCGCAGGTGCCGGGCGCTGTTCCTCATTATGAAGCGGACCCCTTGCCGCCGGATTCCCCGGCCTACGTGATCTTTACTTCCGGTTCCACCGGGCGGCCCAAGGGCGTGCCTATCGGACACGCCAGCGTTGCCAACCGTCTGTTGTGGATGCAGTCGCGCTTTCCCATCGGGCAGGGCGACGTGGTGCTGCAAAAAACCACCATCACCTTTGACGTGTCGGTATGGGAGCTGTTCTGGTGGTCGTGGCAGGGCGCTGGCATTGCCCTGCTGGAACCGAATGCGGAGAAAAATCCTGCCCTTATTGTGCAGGCCATAGAGAGCCGCCGGGTCACGGTGCTGCATTTTGTGCCGTCCATGCTGCGGGCCTTTCTGGATCATCTTGAGGCGCATCCCGGCGATGTGCGCAGACTGCGGTCATTACGCTATGTGTTCACCAGCGGCGAGGCCTTGCCCCGCGAGCTTGTGGCGCGGTGGAACGCCCTGACGCATGCGGATCAGTTGCAGGTGGAACTGCACAATCTCTACGGCCCCACCGAGGCTACCGTGGACGTCTCTTGGCAGCCCTGCCTGAACACGCCGCCCCATGCGGTACCCATTGGCCGCCCGGTCAGCAATACCCGGCTATACGTGCTGGATGCCTGCAAGAACCCTGTGCCGCTGGGCGTAACGGGTGAGATTTATATCTCGGGCATACAGGTTGCCAGAGGTTATCTGAATAGGCCCGACCTCACGGCCCAGCGTTTTATGGATGATCCTTTTGCCCACGGCAGCCGTATGTACCGCACGGGCGATCTGGGGCGATGGCTGACTGATGGCAGCATTGAATACCTCGGGCGCAACGATGATCAGGTGAAAATTCGCGGCTACCGCATTGAGCTTGGCGAGGTCGAGGCGGCGCTTGGGCGCTGCCGGGGCGTCTCGCAGGCGGTGGTGAGGATGGGGCGCATTGGCGAATACGCGGCGCTTGAGGCCTTTTTGCTGCCGCAGGGCGGCGCGCGGCTTGATCTGGCAGGCATCCGCGCGGAGCTTGCGGCCCTGCTGCCCAACTACATGTGTCCGTCCCGCTTTTTTGTGGTGCAAGACATCCCGCTGAGTCCCTCGGGCAAGGCAGACCGCAAGCGCTTGCAGGGCCAGCCCCTGCTGGCGGGTGGAGAAAGGAGCGCCGTCCCTGAGCATGCCCCGGATGCATTGCAGTCTGGCCCTCAGTCTGGTCTGGAATCCGGCCTCTCCCCCACATTGATCGAAGCCGTGCGCGAAGTGTGGCGGCAGGTTATGCCAGAAGTGGAAGCGGGTTCTGATTTGGGATTTTTTGACGCGGGGGGCAATTCGCTCCTGCTGGTGCGGCTGCACACCCTGCTGGACAAGCAGTGGCCGGGAGTATTCACGCTGGCCGGGCTTTTTTCAGAAAGCACCATCCGCGCGCAGGCCACCTTTATTGCGCGTGTGCAGCAGGTTGGCAGCACGGTTGCAACCCGCCATGCAACCACAGCGCCCATAGCCATTATCGGTATGGCCGTGCGCCTTGGCGATTATGCCGATGTGCAGAGCTTCTGGCGCGATCTTGCCAGAGGCGCGGACAAGAATATTCCCATGCCCGAAAAAAGGCGCGGCGAAACGCGGCAGATATTTGATGCCGTGGGCCTTGCCTTTGACAAGGCCCGCCTGCGCGAGGCCGCCTATCTTTCGGACATTTCCTCCTTTGATTACCGGCGGTTCGGTCTTTCGCCCAACGATGCCAGCCTGCTTGACCCGGCCCAGCGCGTGTTTCTTGAAACAGCCCTGCGTGCCCTGGACGATGCGGGCTACGGCGGCAGCGCCCTGGAAAACGCCGATGTGGGCGTTTTTGTGGGCGCAAGCCCGGTGCGCCTGTTCCAGACTGCCGTGACGCGGGCCTTTCCCGATCTGGCGGAGCAGACCTACCTGCTCAATGTGCCTTCCAACGTGCTGGCCCGTCTGAGCTACATGAAAAACTGGCACGGCCCTGCGGCCAGCGTCGATACGGCCTGTTCGTCTGTGCTGGCGGCCCTGCATCAGGCCTGCCGCAGCCTGCACGAGGGCGAGTGCGCCGTGGCCCTTGTGGGCGGCGCGCATGTTATTGATCTGCCTGTAAAGGCCGATGCGGCCTTTGCCATCGAGTCTGTCTCTGGCCGTACAAGAACCTTTGACGCCGAGGCCGAAGGCGTTGGCGCGGGCGAAGGGGCGGCGGTATTTCTGCTCAAGCCGCTGGATGCCGCACTGCGCGATCATGATGCCATACATGCGGTGATCCCCGGCAGCGCCGTCAATCAGGACGGCAAGTCCTCCAGCATGGCCGCGCCCAATCCCGAGGCGCAGGCCGAGGTCATTGACCGCGCTGCACGGAACGCGGGCGTCTCACTGGCGGACATCCAGTTTTTTGAGGCCCACGGCACGGCTACTGTTCTGGGCGACCCGGTGGAAATCGAGGGCCTGCGCAGGGCCTTTGCGCGGCAGGGCGCGCGGCGGGAGCACAAGGCACTTATCGGTTCGGTCAAGGGTAATCTGGGGCATCTGGATGCCGCCGCTGGCGCTGCCGGCCTTGCCAAGGCCGTGCTCTGCCTTGAAAACGGCCTTGTGCCGCCGCAGCCGCATTTTGAGCGGCCCAATCCCCATATCGATTTTGAGGCCGCGCCCGTGCGCGTGGCGCAGATGCTTGAGCCGTTGCCTCCGCAGGAGCGCCCCTGGCGTTGCGGCGTCAGTTCCTTTGGCCTCAGCGGCGTAAATACCCATGTGATTGTGGCGGAGCATCAGGCGCAGCCTTTGCCGCAGGACGACGGGCACTGGCAGTGCGTTGTGTTTTCCGCCCCGGACGAAACCTCGTTGCAGGACTACGCCAAGGCGGTCGCGGCGGCTGTGGCGCGCAACGAGGGCTGGCCCCTGCATGCCATTGCCGCCACCCTCATGACCGGGCGGGATGCCCTGCCTGTGCGTGCGGCTCTTGTGGCGCGTTCCCGGCAGGAGCTACTTGAGCAGCTTGAGGCCGGACTCACGGGCGTTGCCGCGGGCAATGCGGCACGCCATGACAGCCGGAGCAGTATGGAAAATCCGCTCCCCGGCGCATTCTTTGCCTCGCAGGAAGCGGCGCAGGCAGCCGCCAGCGCCTACCTTGCCGGGGCAAGGATTGCGTGGCCCGCAGAAAAGCCCGTCTACAGGGTGCATCTGCCCGCAGCCCCCCTCGCCGCCGCTACGTTGTGGCCGCGTTTTGCAGCGCACTTTCTTTCCGAACCCGTCATAACGCCTGCCGGAAAGGCCTTTGCCCTTGCCGTGGACAGGCCGGATTTCTGGCCTGCGGCGGAGCACAGGCTTGAGGGCACCCCCTTGCTGGTGGGCATGAGCCTGCTGGATTGTCTTGGATGGATCGGCGGAGCCGCCCCCCTGAGCCTGCACGACCTGCGCTGGCGCAAGCCAGTAACCTGCGGCCCAGGACGCCGCGTGGTGCTGCTGGCGCAGGAGCAGGGCGATGCCCTTGCCGTGGAACTGCACCATTTTGAGCCTGCCGACCACAAGGCTGGCGAGACTTCTACTAAGTGGCAGGCCACTGGCACGTGGAGCGTGGCCGCCAGCGGCCTTGTGCGCGGCGGGACTGCCCGCCCTGCGGCGTTGAATCTGGCTACAGTGCGCGAAAGTCTGCGCGAAATTGCGCAGCAAGATACGCCGGAAGATTCGCCGCTCATGGTCAGCGGGCGCTGGCAGTGCCGCAAGGCGCTCTGGGTGGCGGAGGACGGCAATACCCTGCTGGCAGAGCTGTGCCTGCCCGAGGCCTATCGTGCGGATTTCAATACCTTCCGCTGGCATCCGGCCATGATGGATATTGCCGCAAGCCTTGCCCTGCGCGACGCTTACGGGTTTGTGCCCGCTGGTTGCCGCATGGCGCGGCTCCACAGCCCCCTGACCGCGCAGGCCTTTGCGCTGGTGCGTATCACTGACCGTCAGCAGGGCATGATTGTGGCCGACTGCGCGGTGACGGACGCCTCGGGCCAGATTGTTGCGGAGCTTGAAGGAATGACCTTTATGGCCCTTCGCAAGGGACAGGCCGTTGGCAAATCCGGCCCGGATACGCCGCAGATTCATTCTTTGCATAGTGACCAGCCTCAGTCGGAACTGTACGCCATTGGGTGGAAGCAGGCCGATCTGGAAGGCTCTGTTGCCGGGCCGCAAAACATCATCTTGCTTGGCGGGCAGGGGAGCCTTTTGGGTGAAACCCTGGAGCCGCTTGCGCACGCGCACCGTCCCTTGCCCTTGCTGGCGGATGAAGCCCGCGCTCTGGCGCGTGAAATCCTTGCTGGCCCCACAGATCATCTGCTCTGGCTGCCTGCATCACAGTCTGCTGGACAGCATGGCGGGCAAAACGACACGTGGCCGCTCTGCGCCCTGCTGCAAGAGATTTGCAGCGGTGGTCTGCGCCGCCCCCTGCGCGTCACCGTTGTGGGCAGGGGGGCCTTTGTGGCAGGCGGTTCTACCCCTGAACCGCATCAGGAATGTTTGCCGCAGGGTGCGTTGTACATGGGGCCGCTTCTCTGCCTGCCGTGGGAAGAACCCAGAATTTCCTGCGCCTATGTGGAGCTTGAGGAGCAGAACGCAGCTTCCGTAGCGGCCTTTGCGGCCAGCCTCGGGCTGGTTGACGGGCCGTATGTGGCGGCACACGATGGCACGGTGCGTGTGCGTGAGCTGGTCAAGCTGCCATCTGCGCCTGCGCTAACCACTATGCCCGTTATAACAAAGAACGGTTGCGTGGTGATCACCGGCGGCCTCGGAGGCATGGGCCAGACGCTGGCGCGCCAGATTTATGAGCGCCACGGCGCGCACGTGGTTTTGCTGCACAGAAGCAGCCAGTTGCCGCCCCATGCGCTGGAGGGCGTGCCCTTTGTCGCCTTCCGCTGCGATGTCGCGGACGCCGCGCAGGTTGAAGAGGTTTTTGCAAAAATCCGGCGCGAGGTCGGCCCGGTGCAGGGCGTCATTCATACGGCTGGCGTGGCTGGCAGGGGCTATCTGCTGACCAGCGACAGGCAGGGATATGAATCCGTACTGGCCCCCAAGGTGGCTGGCACCTGGAATCTGCACAAGGCAACCCTTGGCGATGATCTGGCCTTCTTTGTGCTGGCTTCATCGCGCACGGCCCTTGTGGGTGCGCCGGGGCAGAGCGACTACACCGCCGCCAATGCCTTTTTGAACGCTTTTGCCCGGTATCGCCGCCGCCTTGGGCTGCCCGCGCTTTCCATTAACTGGAACACATGGTCGGGCGTGGGCATGGCCGTTCGCGAGGGGCTTGGCAACGGGCCGGAGGCCGCAAACATGCTTGCGCCGCAGCAGGCCCTTGCCGTGCTTGAAGCCGCACTTGCCAGCGGTGAGGAACTTGTGGCTGTGGGCATGACGGGCGAAAGCGTAGAGGATTTTGCCCTTAACGGCCTGCCCGGGAGCGAGTTGCCCGGCAGCATGTTGGGCAGCGCGTCAATCAGCAGCAGTGCGGCGAAGGGCAATGCCACGCAGGCGCAACCCGGCGTTAATGCCGACAGTCTTGATGGGGCGGCCCTGCTTGAGATTATCCGCGATTGCCTTGGATATGACAGACCGCTGACCAGAGAGGACGACTTTTTTGATCTGGGCGGTGATTCCATTGCCGCAACGCGCATTGTGAACAGGCTGGACAAGGAGGCGGGGCTTGCCCTCGCTGTGGCGGATCTGCTGGAAAGCGACACCCTCGGCGATATTGTTGACTGCGCCCTTGCCTCGTGCAAGCCAACGCAGCCGCTGCAACAAACCGAGGAAACAACGCCAGTTCTGGATAAGTACCCCGTGGGCAACGAGCAGCTTGCCATCCTGTATGCCGACATGGTCAGCGAGGGTGATCTGGGTTTCAACCTGCCAGCATTCCTTGTGATGCCGCCTGATGCGGACGCGGCGCGGCTTGAAAAGGCCCTTGCCCAGATTGTGGAACGGCACGAGGCGTTGCGCACGAGCTTCTGCGATTTTGAGGCCGAGCGTCCGGCCATGATTATTCATCCCTTTACGGGATTTACCCTTGAAGAAAGGCGCATCCCAGATCTTGCGCACAAGGATGACATTATCCGGCCCTTTAACCTGCGGAACGAAACGGGCTTTCGCGCCTGCCTGCTTGTGACCGATGCGGGTGAAAAGGTGTTGTTCATTGATCTGCACCACGCCCTTGGGGACGGCAGAACCATGTCGCTGCTCAATGTGGAGCTGTACCGCCTGTATCACGGGCTGGAGCTTGCGCCTGTGACCGCGCAGATGAAGGATATTGCCTGGCGGCAGGTCATGCATCCCGATGCCGAAGCCGCAGCCTACTGGCAGAATATTTACAAGGACGAATTGCCCCGGTTGGACCTGCCCGCATCGCATCCCCGCCCCCGGGTTCATACCGGCAGGGGCGGCACGTATGAATTTGATCTCGCACCGGAGCTTGTACAGGCCATCAAGAGCCTGGCCCGCAGGGAAGGGCTGACCAACTATCAGGTTTCGCTCTGCGCCTGGAGCCTGCTGGCGCAGGCCTACACCGGCTCGCAGGATATCGTGGTCGCTGTTTCGATGGACGCGCGGGGCGAACATCTCAACACCGCGGGCATGCTGGCGTCAGTGCTGCCGCTGCGTTTCAGCGTAGATCCCGACAAGCCTCTTTCCGCCCTGCTGCGCGCCACGCGGCAGGTAAGCAACGAAGGCATGCGCCACCGTGCCTACATTCTGAACAGCCTGCTGGCGGACCTCCGGCAGACCGCATGGCCGGACAGATCGCCCCTGTCGGAGATCATTCTCTCATACATGAACTTTGAATTTGCCGCCGAAGGGCAGGGCCTGTTTGAATCCCTGCGGTTCAGCAAATTTTCCAGCAAGACGGATCTTTCCATCTTTGTGAGCGATATTGGCGAGAGCATAAGCATTGCCATTGAATACTACGCAGATCTGTTCAGTGAGGCCGATGTGCTGCGCATGGCCCGCGACTATGTGCGCATGCTTGAACTCATGACCTCCGCGCCTGTGGACGCGCCGCTGCGCTTTATGCCCACTGATTTGCCGTGCGCCGCTGGCGGCGCGGTAAGCCTCGAGCAGTGCGAAGCCTTGGCCCCGGCAGCCTTGCAACAGGGCATTGAAGCCTTGGCTGCGGGCAAGGGAGCATCTGCCGAAGCGGTGCTGCTGACGGTGTTTGCCGTACTGATGGGCAAGGTGACCCAGCAGGAGCAATTTGTGGTGGAAGTGCCGCCAGAGTGCGCCATCAGGTTCAGCATTGACGACAATATGGAGTTTGATGAACTGCTGGCCTTCACGCAAAAGAGGCTGACGGAAAAGGCTGGTATGGGGGGGGCTGACCACGGTGATTCTGGCCCTGCCGATACTGACATGCCCGCCATGCAAAGCGGCCTGCGTTTGGGCTTTGCTTTGGCAGAGGGGAGTATCTCCACACCTGCGCAGGGCAAGGGTTACGGCCTGTTCTGCTCGGTTCGGGAACAGGAGGAAGGTCTGGCCCTTTATTTTGCGTATGATCCGCAGCAGGTTGGCGCGGAAACAGCTCAGGACTGGCTGACCTATTACGGGAATTTTCTTGAAGGCATAATTGAAGGGGCGGCATGATGAAGCTATCGGATTTTTCCTTTGCCGCTCCTGCAAAAAATTCTGCAAGGCCTGAATCTGCCGGTATTTCAGGTTCTGGCCCGCAGACAGCGGGCACCACGCAGGCAGAGCAGGACTTTGTCAGCCTTGAGCACCTGTTCCGCAGCATTGCCGACGCAAGGCCAGAGGTCCAAGCCCTGACCGGGGGCGGCCTGGGGCTGACCTTCAGGGAACTGGACGTTCTTTCGGAGCGTATTGCCCGTTTTATCCTTACGCAGGGGTATGGGCACGAGGCTGTGGTGGGCGTGCTGTGTGCGCGCGGCGCGGTGTATCTGGCTGCGGCCCTTGGCGTCATGCGGGCCGGGGCGGTGTATCTGCCCGTGGAGCGCGAGCAGCCGCAAAGCCGCAAAGAGGCCATGCTGCGGCCCGCAAGCCTGATTATTGCCGACAGCGCCTGCCTGCGCGAGGCCGAGTATTTTCATTACAGAAATCCCGGCATCCGGCACGTACTCTGCCTTGATGCGCAGGAGTATGACGATGCCGCCGAAAAAGGCACAGGCCTTGTAAGCACGGAATACTGGGAGCAGGTGGCGCAGGCGGGCAGCGACATGGGCTGGAAGAGCGATTTTGACGCCGCCCCCTGCCCGCAAAGCGAGCTTGCTGCCTTGGCCGCTGCCGTGCTTGAAAAATGCGGGCTGGCTCGCAAAGCAGAGGCTTACAGTGCAAAGGCATTTGCGGCAGGCCGCAAGGTGCTGGATGTGGGCAGCGGGTCTGGCTGCGTGGCGCAGGCGCTTGCCGGGGCCGCGCAGGAATATGCGGCCGTGGATCTGGCCCGCAATGAACTCAGCCGCCTTGCCGGTTTTGACGCTGCCGCCAGGGTGACGCCGTATCGTATGGAGGCGGCGGACATACATTTTCTTGAAGGCCAGACCTTTGACGTGGTGGTCATGAACGGCGTGGTGGAAAATTTCCCCGGCTACAATTATCTGCGCAGGGTGCTGAATCACGCCGTACAGATGCTCACGCCAGAAGGTCTGGTTTTTGTGGGTGCTGTGCGCGATCTGGATTGCCGCAATGATCTGCGGGCAGCCTTGCAGGCCCATGCCCTTGCCACCGGCGATCAAACCGGCCTGCTGCGGCTTGATGCCTCTGCCGAGCTGTTTGTTCCCCGGCAGTTTTTTATGGAGTGGGCGGCGCGCTGCCCTGTGCCGGTGGAAGTGACGTTCTCCCCCTGCGGTCTGGGGCAAAACTCTAGCCAGAGCGCGGGGCAGACCTGCCCGGAGAGCGAAAGCCAGCATGGAGTGCAGGCCTTCCGCTATGATGTGGTCATCCGCCCCGGCGGCAGCCGTCCTCAGGTTCCGGTTTCGCTCTCGCGTTTTGGCGCGCAGCATCTGCCGCCTGCGGGCGGGCAAGCCCTGCCCCCATGCGATCCCGCCCAGGCTGCCTATATCGTCTATACCAGCGGTTCAACGGGCACTCCCAAGGGGGTGGTGGTAGAGCACCGCAACCTCATGCACATTTTGCGCGCCCTGCGGCCCTATGCGGCGGGCTGCGAGAGGGTGGGGCTGGTTGCGCCCCTGTCGTTTGACGCTTCTGTGCAGCAGTTGGCCGTGTCTGTCTTCAGCGGCAAAAGCCTGCATGTGCTGTCAGACGAAGAACGCAAGAACCCCTCGCTTTTTTGCGCCTGCGCGCGTGAGCGCGGGCTTGACCTGTGCGACATGACACCCGCGTTTTTCAACGTGCTTACAGACTGGCTTGCCGGGCAGCGCCAGCCGTTGCCGCTCAAGGCGTTGCTGCTGGCGGGCGAGGTGCTGCGGCCCGATGTTATCCGCAAATTTTACGCCATCCCCGGCAACGAGGGCGTGGTGCTGTTCAATGTGTACGGCCCCACGGAATGCACGGTGGACAGCAGCGCCTTTCGCATAGATGTGGGCAACCATCAGGATTTTACCGCCTATCCCATTGGCAGGCCTCTTGAAGGCGTGCGCATCTGCGCGATGGACAAAAATTGTCAGGAGTTGCCCGATTCCGTCACTGGCGAACTGTGGATTTTTGGCGATGGCGTGTCGCGCGGCTACCTGAACAACGCCAGCCCCGGTGCGTTTGTGGAAAAAAACGGCCAGCCCTGCTATCGCACGGGTGACAACGGTTATGTGCAAAATGGCCTTGTTTTTTACCGTGGACGCGAAGACCAGCAGGTGAAGATACGCGGCAACCGGGTGGAGCTTGGCGAGGTGGAAAAAGCCGTTGCGGGTTTTCCCGGCGTGCGTCAGGTGGCGGTGGTGGCGGATACATTTCGCGCCGGGGAGGAAAAGACCCTTGCGGCCTATGTGGTGGGCACTATCGATATGGCCGTGCTGCGCGGGTATCTTGAGCAACACCTGCCGCCGTACTGCGTGCCCGCTTATTTTGTCCCCATGATGGAACTGCCGTTTTCGCTCAACCGCAAGATAGACAAAAAGGCTCTGCCGTCACCCCTGGGCGGGGTGGAAATTCAGCGTGGGCGCATGCCTGCCGGGCCTGTGGAAGAAAAACTGGCCGAGATATGGAAGCGCCTGCTGGGCGTTGATATTACCGATGCCGATGCTGGTTTCTTCAGTCTGGGAGGTCACAGCATTCTTTCCATCAGGCTTATTGCCATGATTGAAAAGGAAATGGGCGTGCATGTGGCTGTGAACGAGCTGGTCACGCATTCAAGCATCGCGCAGCTTGCGGCCCTGCTGGCCGGAAAGACCGAAAAGCGCGAAAGCCCTGTTATCCAACTGCAACACTGCGAGGGCGGCAAGAACCTTGTGCTGTTTCACCCTGTTGGCGGCAGCGTGTTCTGCTACAGCGACCTCGCGCGCCTGCTTGGCGGCAAATATACGGTCTACGCTGTTGAGGCGGCGGGATTCAGTCAGCGCCGCACATCGCTTACCACAGAGCTGCACACGGTTGAAAGTCTGTCGGAGTATTATCTGGACGAAATGCTCAAGGTCGAGAGCCGGGATATCATCTGGGGCGGCTGGAGTTTCGGCGGCCTGCTGGCCTATGAATGCTCCCGGCGGTATGCGGCGATGGGCAACCGCAGCGAGCCTGTCATCATTCTCGATACCGTGGCCGACAATACCCGCGCAAAACAGATGGCGGCCAAGGATGACATCGAACTCTTGCAGCTCATTTTGCAGCAAGGTATGGCCTTTGACCCCGTAAAGCTGCGCGCCATGCCGCGTGAGCAGCAACTGGGCTATCTTGTGGAGTGCGGGGAGAAAAGCGGATTGTTGCCTGCCGGGTTCAGCGCCGTGCAGATGGACAACCTGCTGCTGACCTATCGCGGCAATACCCTGGCGGCTGCACGCTATGAGCGGCCAAGCCCTTCCGACTGCAATCTGTTGCTGGTGCGCGCGCTGGATTTTGCAAGCAACCCGCAGATAATAATGAATGACGACTATCAGGGTTGGGGCCGCTTTTTGAAAAAGGAAAACATCTCGCTGCGCTGGACGCAAGGCACCCATGAAACCATGCTTTCTGCTGGCCTTGCCGCAAATGTGGCCCAGCTCATACTGGAATATCTTGAATGTGAAAAATAGCCTGAAATATTTTCTATAAAAAGTCTAGATATCGTCCTGGAGAATTTCTTAACAATGTTGTAAAACTGTTGTTGGTTAAAAATGAGAGTTGTTTCTATTTAGAGTAAGTGTGACGCCCGTTTTACAAAGTGCTTTTGCACGTCATTTGTGCCAAGAAATGCTTTTTCTGATTCAGCGAAAGTTTTTTTTTATTTTCCCCTAAAGTTTTTGCTTGAATTTTATGTTCCGGAATGAAACAGTCGTCCTTACGCTTGCAAGGCTGTTTTTTTCCGGTATTTTTTTTATTTTGTCGCCCTCCAGGCATGGATGGCGTGCGGCCACGCGCAGAAGTTGCCCCTTGAACTCAAAATGTCTGTTAAGGCAACAGCCTGTCAGGCAAGCAGAATTGTGCTGATGTGTTTTTTCGCCCCCCTTTTGCTAAGTGCGCATCGGGGACTTGCTTTGCTGGTACATGTGCAGCGTTGAAGTTGTGTCTGTATATATTGGTGCGTAATTGTAATTGTTTATTCTTGCACAACAGTATTCATATAATCGTTTTATGTGTGTTGTGGGGTTTGCCTTTTATTTTGCATCAAGGCTCTTATTTTTATTCAGTTCTTTTGTCTGATTATTGCAGGATATGGCATTAAGGAGTGTGGTCTCGTATTGATACCTTCTTGTTGCCAATAAATAAATATCTACTTTTATATTAAGCTGCGCCGATTTTAAGGTTCATTTGGTATTAGTTATTAAAGATTACAGGCTATTGTCTTTGTTCCGGGTTTTCGTATATGAGAGGCTTTGAGTTCAGGCATCTGCCTGGGCAAGTTGTGTTACCGTGCGCAGGGGCAGTGCAAACCCTAGCTCAGGATTTTGCCATGCAATCTCAAAAAGAGTCCAGGCTGTTTTTGCAAAAGCTTTTGCAAAATCCGCCGACGCTTCCGTTTGAACCCAAGCTGCTTCCCCTGCTGTTTGCGGTTACCCAGGAAGGCTCCAATGCCTCGGTGCGCTCGGTCGTTGCACTGATTGAAAAAAGCCCACGGCTCGCAACACGTGTGCTCACAGTGGCCAATTCGGCTGCATATGGGCTTGAATTCAAGGTTTCTACCCTGCAAAGAGCCATCAGCATCATGGGCCTGCGCGAAGTGCGCCTGCTTGTGCTCATGGTGGGCATGTCGTCGTTTATACGCGAGGCCCAGCTTCCCAAGAGTTTTGATACTGCTGCATTCTGGAAACACCTGCTTTTTGTGGCAACCATTGCCCGAACCCTGGCGGATGTGCTTGGCGGAGATAACGGCGTATGCGGAGCCTCTGCCTGCGCTGGCGAGCGCCTGGTTATGGTGCCGGACGAGGCATATATAGCTGGCTTGCTGCACGATGTGGGCAAGATTTTTTTTGCTGCCGCACGCCCAGACCTCTGGGAAAAGACGGCAGAAATGGAACAGGCCGAAAATTGCGGCAGTTCCGAGGCTGAAACCGCGCAGCTTGGCATGGACCACGGGCTTATTGGGGCGGCAGTGATGCACCAGTGGAAGCTGCCTCTGGTGCTTACCGAACCCATAAACCTGCACCACTCGCCCGAGCTTGCCACAACGTACAAAATGGAGGCGCGCCTGCTTGCTGCGGCCAACGCCCTGGCGCATTGCAGCCACGATGCGCTCATACTGAGGAGCAAGGCGGGCGAACACCTGCCCGAGGGGTGTGATCTTGATGCCGTGAGCGCGGCTGTGCTTGAAAGTATGGTCAGAATACAGGAAACCGGTTTTGCTGAGCTTGATGCATAGCCCGTGCGTGGGCCTGATGCCGCATCTGTTTTTTTCAACTTTTCTTGAGGCTCACACTTGAGGCGCGCACATGGATATTGAAACCGGCCTTGATAATCTGCTGCGCGGGCAATTCGACGCTGCGCTGGCTGAATTTGAAGGCTGCGGGCAGCAGCCCACAGCAGAGAAACTGTGCGAGCTCACGCGGGCCTGCGCTGATCTTTCTGCCTACGCAGCAGCACTGGCAGAGGGGGATCTGTCTGTCCGCCCGCCCAAATCCTGCCGTCACTTTTCCATGCACCTTGAAAGCCTGCACGCCAAGCTCAAGCGTCTGGCGCGGCAACTGCTCATATTCAGCGCGGGGTACCCCATGCCTGCGGTTGACGATATGGGTGACCTCTCTGACGGACTGACCTTTCTTATCAATCAGGCGCAGACCTGCAAAAAGCAGGTCGAGCACGACCAGAATCACGATGTGGAAACCGGCCTCATGAACCGCCGGGCCTTTGTTCGCGGCGTGCGCGAAGCCTTGCAGATGCAGCCCGGCAAATTTGGCGTGCTGCTTTCGTGCGGTCTGGATAATCTCAAGTACGTAAATGAGTCGCATGGATACGATGGGGGCGATCTGTACATAAGCAAGGTGGTCGAAGCCTTGCAGATGTGCGAAAATGACGCAGTGTTGCTGGCTCGCACGGCAGGCAGCGAATTTGCAGTGTTTGCCCACGGTTTTGATAATGAAGAAAGCGCCTTGCGCTTTGCGCAGGATAACCGCAAGACCCTGCTGAACACCACCATTGAACTGCCCAACGAGATAGTGCGTATACGCGCCTCGCTCGGGGTGGCCGTGTATCCCAGCGATGCCATGACCGGCGATGTGCTCATGAATTACGCCAGCCACGCCATGTTTGAAGTGCAGAACTTCAATCGCGGCACGCTCATGCGGTTCAATCCTGAAGTTTACCGGGCCAAGGCCAATATCCTGAGCCGGCAGGAACGCCTGGACGAATTGCTTGAAGGCCAGTTGATCCGCTTTGCCTTTCAGCCCATCGTGAGCCTGAAAGATGGCGCCATTTATGGCTATGAGGCGCTCATGCGCTCCACAACGCCGCATTTTGCCTCGCCGCTTGATGTGCTGCAACTGGCAGAGGCGCAGTCAAAACTGCCCCAGCTGGAGTATCTGACGTTCAGGATGATTTTTGACTGGATGGGCAAAAACTTCCCTTCGCTCGGCGCCAGAAAGATATTTTTCAACGCCATTTCCGCCCAGTATCTGGATGCTCGGGAGCTGCGCACCATGCACCCGCGCTATGAAGACATATGCCGCAACATGGTGTTTGAAATCATAGAAACCGCCAGCAGCGAGGAGGGCCTTGCCCAAAAGGTGCGCGAGCTGCGCACGGAGCTGGCGGCCTTTATCGCCATTGACGATTTTGGCTGCGCCCATTCAAATGCGCTGCGGCTTTTGAATATTTCGCCCGAAATTCTCAAGATCGACAGTTTTTTTATCCGCGCCATCCACAAGGCCCCCGCATCCAAGAGGGAATTTCTTTCAAATATTCTTGTATATTGCCGTTCAAAGGGCATTCTCACCGTGGCGGAGGGAGTGGAAACCCGCGAGGAACTTGCCAGCGTGGTTGCTCTGGGTTTTGATCTTGCGCAGGGCTTTTATCTGGCAAGGCCGGAATTTGCCCTGCAAGAGCTTACACAAAGCCAGATTGAAGAAATCACCGCGCTCAGGCGCACAGTTTGATTCTGTTCTTTTCTTTCTCCGCCTCCTTCTTCTCCCCATTCTTCTTTTTCCCCGTTTCCTGCCTGCTCAGCCTGCAAGCTGGCTGCTTCCGTCCGCTCTCATTCCGCTCACTCCGTTATGCCCAAAAGGCGTGGAATATCCCAGTCTTCCGTCTCATTGAATGAAAGCGCGCGGCTCACGCAAATCTTGCTTTCCGCCGACAGGTCAAGCCTGTCTTCCATATAGGCTACCCCTCTGGATTTTCTGACAATGATCACCGTTGGCCGGGTTGGAAAATCGGGATCGCAGCTACTTATGAGGCCCATGCGCCCGTCTGAAAGCTTAACCGCCGTTCCTAGCGGGAAGACCCCCACCATTCTTATGAAAGAATCCGCAAAACCGAGCGGCCATGCCGTTCCGTTCATTTTGTACATGATTGCCAGCGCATGGCTGGGGCAAAGGGCCGCTTTGTATACGCGCCTGGATGAAAGCGCGTCATACACATCGCAGATAGAGATGATACGCCCAAAAAGGCCGATGGCTGAGCCTTTGAGGCCGTAAGGATACCCCAGGCCATCGTGCATTTCGTGATGCTGGGCTGTGCCCTCCAGAATTTCTGGTGCGATATTGGGTATCTTGCGCAAGGCGTCATAGCCGAGCAGCACATGCGACCGCATGACGGCAAATTCAGGAGGGGAAAGTGTGCGCGGCGCGTTGAGGATTTCTCTCGGCACCAGAGCCTTGCCGTAATCATGAAACAGCCCGGCCATACCGGCTAGTTGCTGCTGCTGATCCGTGAGGCCCATATGCCGGGCAAAGGCTACGGCGAAAATGGCCACGTTGACGCTGTGCCTGTATGTGTATTCGTCACGCCCTTTCAGGTTGGCAAGGGTCAGCATGGCGTTGGCATTACGCTTGAGGGCAAGGATGATGGACTTAACGCAGGGTTCCGCCCCTGCAATGTCGGCGCTGTCGCACACGCCGGAAGTCATGGCGGCTTTTACATGGGCGTAGGCGGCAGCGTGCGCTCTTTGCGCCTGGGCAATGTGGCGTGAAAACACGCGCGGCAGCGCGCCGCCCGGTTCATACGTGGGAACGGCGCGCTCCGGATCGTGAATTACTTCGGTAAAGCCCTGCTGGATGATCCCGTCAATTTCTGCCTGATCGGCCACAAGACCCTCGCGCATGTAAAGCAGCGGGGCATTGATCCAGGAAATGCCCGGATTGAGCACATACATTCCCGGCTTCAGGTTTGCTATAGGTATCCGTTCCGCAGGCATGCTGGTGGATCCTTTGGCAGGCATTTGCGTTGATTTTCACTACAATAATATAACACTTCAAAATTTTAGGAGTAAAGGGATAAAACGCGCCGTTTTTGCAACTAACTGATTGGATTGTTCAAAATTTCTTTTTGCGTCAGTTCTCAATTTGATTGGTAGCTCTGCATTAATGTGAAATTAATATCTTATCACTCTCATATAAAAAATGTGATTTCCAATATGCTGAAATTATAAATAAAAAAAATTGAGTATGCACTCAAGTTATAAAAACTACAATTAAATTAGGGTTTAAAGAAAGTGTGTGAAAACAGGAACCTGGCTGGAAATTAAAAAAAAACTATGCTAGCGACAATGCTTCCTAATTAAATTACCAGACAAGATTGGTACAGTTACGGTGGCTTGGAAACGTTTGCAGCGGCACATCTGAAGAGCCTTTTTTTCACTCCAGGCTGACTTTGGGGTTGGCCCGACGTGACACGGCAGATGACAATATCACTTACTCGCACGAGAGAAGCACTATGGGCAGTATGCAGTTGGTTCAGAGTGTATGCGGAATGTGCACCGCAAGGTGTCCAATTTCTGTAGAAGTAAAAGATGGTTCCGTGGGTATGATTTACGGCAACCCGCACAGTCCCCTCAAGGGTGCCTTGTGCGCGCGCGGCGTGGCTGGCAAAGCCCTTGAGCGCGAGTCGGAGTGCCCGCAGAGCCCGCTTATTCGTGTGGGCGAGCGGGGCGAGGGCAAGTGGAAAAAGGTTTCGTGGGAAGAAGCCTTTGACTATGTTGCGCAAAAAATCGCCGCAGTCCAGCAGCAACACGGCAAGGAAGCAGTGCTGTGGTCTGACCGCGATGGCCCCTTTACCGACCTGTACCGCGCCTTTATGCGCGGCATCGGTTCGCCCAACGTCTGTACGCACAGCACCTCGTGCGACCTCAACACCCACCACGCCAGCAAGGCTGTCATGGGCCTCGGCCGCGGCATGGCCGTGAACGACTTTGCCAACTGCAAGCACATTGTACTGCAAACGCGCAACATTTTTGAAGCCATCAACCTTGGCGAGGCCCGAACCGTCATGCAGGCCTTGCGCAAAGGCTGCAAGCTCACGGTCATTGATATCCGCCACAATGTTTCGGCCTCCAAGGCCAATGATTTTCTGCTTGTCCGCCCCGGTACGGACTATGCCTTCAATCTGGGCATCATCAACACGCTTATTACCCGCAAGCTCTATAACAAGGATTATGTGGACGCTCACACCACGGGTTTTGCCGAACTGGCCGAATTTGTTGCCCCCTACACGGCGGAATGGGCGGCTGAGCAGTGTCAGGTCGATGCGCAGGCCATTGTGCGCCTTGCGCAATCGCTTGCCGCTGCGGCCCCTCATGTGATCTGGCATCCCGGCTGGATGACCTCGCGTTATGGGGATTCTTTTCAGGTTGCGCGCACGGCTCTGGTCATTACGGCCCTGCTGGGCGGCGTGGGCGTCAAGGGCGGCATAGTGCCGGGACGCACCCCCAAGGAATGCGGCAAGGCCGGACTCAAGAAGTTTACGGATCTCTTCCCCGCGCCCAAGGGTTTGCGCGCCGATGGCCTTGGCGTTGACAACAAGGCTTTCGACCCAGGCAAGGGCCTGCTGCACAAGGCTTTTGAAGCCATCAGCAATCCTCCGCAGGGGGCAGCTCCGGTCAAGGCTTATATGTGCTGGCGGCACGATCCGTTGCAGGGCTATCCCGATCCCGATGCGCTGCGCAAACGCTTTGACGGCCTTGACCTGCTTGTGAGCGTCACGTTCTCCTGGTCAGACACTGCATGGTATTCAGACGTGGTGCTGCCGCTTTCCACCTACCTTTCACGCGAGAGCATCATTGCCACAAAGAACGGCCTCAAACCGCAGTTCTTTGTGCGCAACCGCGTCATCCCGCCGCGCTACGACACCAAGGCCGACTGGGAAATCATCGGCGGTCTGGCAAAGCGTCTCGGGCTTGATCCTCTGGTTTTTGAAAGTGCGGAGGACGTGTGGCGCTTTCAGCTTGAAGGAACAGGCCTCACCAGCGCGGACTTTACCGAAAAAGGCTTTGTCTCGCTCACCAGCGATCCCCTGTACGTGGATCTGGCAGATTATTCCTTCCCCACTGCCTCGGGCAAGGTGGAACTGACCAGCGAGGGTTACGGCAAGGGCTGCGGCCAAAACATGCTGCCCCCCTACACGCCGCCCGTTGCGCCGCCGGAGGGGGCCTACCGCATTACCTTTGGGCGGGTGGCCGTGCATACCCAGGGGCATACCATCAATAATCCGCTGCTGCTTGAGCAGGTTCCTGAAAATACCGTGTGGATCAACAGCAAGAAGGCCAAGGCCGCTGGCATCAACCCCGGCGACCGGGTGCGCGTGCTGGATGCCGCAGGCAAATCCATGGGCGAGGCCGGGGTCAAGATCACCTCTGCCATCCATCCTGAGGCCATCTTTGTGGTGCATGGCTTCGGTCACGACCTGCCTTGCGAAAGCCGGGCCTTCCACAAGGGCATTTCTGACAGCAAGTGCCTGCGCGGCGGCCTGGATTTGCAGGATATGGGCGGCGGCGGTCTGTCCATGCAGGAGCATTTTGTCACGCTGGAGAAAGTGGCCGGTTCCGGCGCTGCCTAGGCGGACTCTGCCTCGGATATTGTCAAAGGTATGGCCTGATACTGCAAGGAAATTTACGGGAACAACCCACCGAGCCGCGTGGGAGGATGGTTATGAGCAAATATATTGTCATGCACAATTCGGCGGATTGCATAGGCTGCAAGGCCTGCGAGGTTCAGTGCCGCAGCCTGCACAACGGCGGGCCGGGGGCTTTTTTCTGCCGCGTTCTTTCCGTGGAGCAGACCGAACCCAAGCCCGCCCTGGGTTTTGTGTACACCTCGTGCTTTCACTGTGAAAATCCCTGGTGCGTCAAGGCGTGCCCTACAGGGGCCATGCGCCGCAGGGATGATGGCATTGTCTATGTGGAGACCTCGGCCTGCGTGGGCTGCAAGGCCTGCATCACCGCCTGCCCCTGGGCCGCGCCCCAGTGGAACGCCCAGACCGGCAAGGTGGATAAGTGCGACCTGTGCCGCGACCGCATTGATCAGGGCCTCAAGCCTGCCTGCGTGACCACCTGCGCCATGAGCTGCCTGCAATTCTCCACGCCGGATGCGGCCAGTCAGGAGAAGCGGCAGGAATTTGCCGAGCAGATGCAGCGCAACAGGCCTGTTGTCCGCTAGAACGTGTTTTGTTCTCTGCGGTGCCTTACAGGGCCTGCGGCAGAATGTTCTCAGATTGATTGGCGGCTCTGGCAGGAGACGTCGGTGGCGGAGCAGGGCCGCGCGATTGTTCGGCCCTGCCTGCCCGGAATATGACGAAGACATTCAACAAGGTGGCTTTTTATGGTGCCTACGGTTGCCGGAGAAGAGTATCTTGCCATACTGCTGCTGCTCATTATTGCGCTGCTTTTTGGCGTTCTTACGTTGTTTTTCGGGCGGTTTTTCCGCATGCGTCGGCCCTACCGTGAAAAGCTCATGCCCTATGAATCCGGCAACGAGCCAACCGCCGAGCCGCGCACGCGTTTTTCCATCAAATTTTATTACGTTGCCATTCTTTTTGTCATCATCGATGTGGAAGCCATCTTCCTCTACACCTGGGCAGTGGAGTTTGTGCGTCTGGGCAGCCTTGGGCTGGCGGAAATGCTGACCTTCATGACCCTGCTGGTGCTGGCCTACGCCTATGCCTGGAAAAAGGGGGCCTTTGAATGGGTGAAGTAGAAACTCATACCGTTGCGCGCGATGGCCAGCCTCTTGTGGTGCACAAGGACGGCCTGCGGTTTTTCCCCGGCGCCAACGCCGTGCTCGGGCCGCTCAACGCTCTGGTCAACTGGGGCCGTTGCGGCTCCATCTGGCCGGTGACCTTTGGCCTTGCCTGCTGCGCCATTGAAATGATGGCCACAGGCGCGTCAACGCACGATCTTGACCGCTTTGGCATCATCTTTCGCGCCAGCCCCCGGCAGGCAGACTGCATGGTGGTGGCCGGAACCCTGAGCAAAAAAATGGCCCCGGTGTTGCGCAGGGTTTATGACCAGATGCCCGAGCCGCGCTACGTGCTCGCCATGGGCAGTTGCGCTTGCAGCGGCGGGCTTTTTCAGTCGTATGCCGTAACGCAGGGCGTGGATCAGATTATCCCGGTAGACGTCTATGTGCCGGGTTGCCCTCCCAGGCCGGAAGCGCTTTTTGACGGCTTTATCAAGTTGCAGGAGAAAATTAACAAGGAGCAATTTCGATGGAGTCCCTGGAGATAGCGCGTCTGCTGCGTGAGGCTTTTCCGCAGGAAGTGCTCGACATACAGGAGTTTCGCGGGCAGGCGGCAGTGCTGCTGCGTCACGGTCGCATCCTTGATGTGCTGGTCTACGCCAGGGAGCATTTTGACATGATGCACCTGCGCTCGCTCTGCGGGGTGGACAACAGCCGCCGCAAGCAGGAGGGCCTTGGCGCGTTTGAGGTCGTCTACAACCTGTATTCCGTGAATCAGCGCATTGCCCTGCGTCTGCGCGTCCAACTGGACGATCCCGATGCGGGCATTGATTCCGCAGTGCCCTTGTGGCCTGTGGCCAACTGGCTTGAGCGCGAAGTCTTTGACCTCATGGGCATACACTTCAAGGGGCACCCTGACCTGCGCCGCATTCTGCTGCCGGATGACTGGCAGGGGCACCCCCTGCGCAAGGCCTATCCTGTGCGCATCCCCTCGCGTGGCGTGCCTGAGTGGTCTGGTCTGACCGAACTGCGCGAACACGCCAGGGCGGCGGACGCCCTGAGCTGGCAGGGGGGAGAAAAGCATGAGTGAAATCCGCAAGCAGAGCATTGAATGCCCCGTGCGTCACGGTCAGCCTGTGGGGCGTCAGAACGTGCAGGAATTGCTGGGCAGGGAACTGCCCGAAGACGCTGACAACTTTGACTGCTTTGACGAAAGCGACGAGGACCGTACCAGCCTGCGCCTCGGGCCGCAGCACCCTGCCACGCACGGCGTGTTGCGCCTCGACCTTGAGCTTGAGGGTGAAACCATTTTGAGCTGCGACCCGCAGGTGGGGTATCTGCACCGCGGCTTTGAAAAAATGGCCGAAACCTTCACCTACGCGCAGGCCCTCACCCTCACCGACCGGCTGGACTACATCGCCGCCATGTCCAACAACACGGGTTACTGCCTTGCGGTGGAAAAGCTGCTGGGCGTGCAGGCTCCGCTGCGGGCGCGTTACATCCGCACCATCGCCTGCGAGATGTCGCGTCTGTGCTCGCATCTGCTCTGGCTTGCCACCCACGCGCTGGATATCGGGGCCATGACCGTGTTTCTGTACTGCTTCCGCGAGCGCGAAATGCTGCTGGATCTTTTTGAAGACCTCTGCGGCGCGCGCCTCACCCTGACGTATCCGCGCATTGGCGGTGTGCGGCAGGACGTGACAGGGCGCTTCATGGACGGCTTGCAGGATTTTCTCAATATCTTCCCCAAGCGCATACTTGAGTACGAAACCCTGCTTGATACCAACCGTATCTGGTTGCAGCGCACGGTGGGCGTTGGCGTGCTGAACGGCAAGGAAGCCCTGGCCCTGGGCCTCACCGGGGCCTGCCTGCGCGGCTCGGGCGTGGATTACGATGTGCGCAAGCACGAACCCTACGATGCCTATGATCTGGTGGATTTTGAAGTGCCGCTGGGCAGCGATGGCGATATTTACGCCCGCTACCGCTGCCGCATGGAAGAAATGCGCCAGTCTGTGCGCATTCTGCAACAGTGCGTGGATCAGCTCCCCCCCGGCGCGACCCTCGCGGCAGACGCCCCCGATCTGCTCATGCCCTACAGGGCGTGGCGCAGCGAGGCTGAAACAGCGCTTTTTGGCGGCAGCCTGCGGCAGGTCATGCACGACAACAATATCTACATGCCCGGCGATGTGTACGTAGCCACGGAGGCTCCCAAGGGCGAGCTTGGCTTCTACTTTGTGAGCGACGGCAGCAGCAGGCCTTACCGCATGCATGTGCGCGGCCCGTCGTTTATCCATATCGGCGCGCTGGCAAGCATTGCCCCGGGCGGGCTTATTGCCGACCTCATCGCCAATATCGGCAGCATGGACGTGGTGCTGGGAGAATCTGACCGGTAAACCTGGGGGCAGACTGCGAGGCCTGTGGGCTGAGCAGGGCAAACCGGGTTTACGGCTACAACCAATCTGGCAGGGAAACCATGAATGTTCTGGTAATTGTGCTGCAACTTCTCGTGCTTCTGGTGGTCGTGCTGCTGCATGTGGCCTACGCCACATACTTTGAGCGCAAGGTCATCGGCCATATGCAGATGCGCATGGGCCCCACCCGCGTGGGCTGGCTCGGCTTGCTGCAACCCATCGCGGACGGCATCAAGAGCTTTTTCAAGGAAGACATCATCCCATCCGCGGCAGACAAGCCCATCTTCATGCTTGCTCCCATCATCTGTCTGGTGCCCGCCTTTGCCTCGCTGGCAATACTGCCGTGGGCCGAGGGCTGGGCTTTGTCCAACATCAATATCGGCCTGCTTTTTGTGTTCGCCATGAGCTCCCTTGGCGGCTACGGGGTCGTGCTGGCGGGTTGGGCCTCAAACTCCAAGTTCAGCTTTCTGGGCGGGCTGCGGGCCTCGGCACAGGTGATCAGTTATGAAATCGCCATGGGCCTCAGCCTTGTGGGCGTGATGCTGCTCTCCGGTTCGCTCAATCTGGGCGACATCGTGGCCGCGCAGGGCGATTCGTTTTTTGGCATGTTCGCCTTCCGCCAGTGCATTGGCTTTTTTATCTTTTGCGTTGCCATGCTGGCGGAAACCAACCGCGTGCCCTTTGATCTGCCCGAGGCGGAAAGCGAGCTTGTTTCTGGATACTGCACGGAATACAGCGGCATGCGCTACGCCCTGTTTTTCATGGCCGAATACACGTCCATGTTTGTGATGGCCACGGTGGGCGTGGTCTGTTTTCTGGGGGGGTGGCGCGGCCCGGTTGAGGTGGGCTTTTTCCCGCCGTTCTGGTTGGTGCTCAAGGTGTACGGCGTCATGTTTTTCTTTTTCTGGGTGCGGGCCACGCTGCCGCGTTACCGCTATGACCAGCTCATGGCCCTTGGCTGGAAGGTGCTTATCCCCCTGGCGCTCTTCAATATTGTGATTACCGCCCTGGGCAAGGCCCTAGCCTCTTGATGAGGAGAGCAGACATGCAGATTCAGTACAAAGCGCCTCGCAACTGGCTGCAAACCCTGTTGCAGACGGAAATAGCCCAGGGCATGGCCCTGACCTTGCGGCGCATGTTCAACCGCCCCATCACGCGGCAGTACCCGGAAGAAAAACCAGTGGTCGCCGCGGGTTTTCGCGGGCGGCACGCCCTGGTGCGCGATGCCGCAACCGGCGAGAGCCGTTGCGTTGCCTGTATGCGCTGTGCGCGGGTATGCCCCTCGCACTGCATACGCATCCGCTGGAGCCGCGCCGCAGATAACAGCCGCGTGGTGGATGCCTACAACATCGACGCCCTGCGCTGCATTTTTTGCGGCTACTGCGCGGAGGTCTGCCCGGTGAACGCCATTGTGCTGACGGAAGTCTATGCCTACGCGGCCAACGGGCGTTCGGCCTTCAAGTTTGACAAGCAGGCCCTGCTGGACAACTGGGACGAATTTGCAGCGCAGAAGGGCGACATGAAAGGCTATGCGAACCCCCTGTGCCGCCCCCGCAACATGCCAGAAGGCGCGCTTGCGCATGCCAAACGGGTGGCGGTGGATGCGGAATGGAGCGGAGCGGAACAGTGGGTGGGCAAGAATCACCGCGCTACGCATGCGCAAGGCGCAGAGCCGAATCCGAGCGCGCCCGGCCATGGTCAGGCGCATCAGGACGGTGCTGCGCAATGATCTGTCAAAAATCTGTGCTGATCTGCGGCAATGCCCGTGCCTTGCAGGCCACCTTGCCCGCAGCGGAAAAAGCATGCACGGCACGATGGGCGGAGAACGTGGATGACAGGCCTCCTTACCGAGGCATCCCTGAACAGAGCGCAAGTCCACTGCGGAGGTGGAACGGTGTTTGGTGAAATATTTTTTCTATACTGCGCCTTTGTCATAACCGTGTGCGGCGTGCTGGCTATCAGCCTGCGCAATCCCATTCACTGCGTGCTGTTGGTGCTGCTGCTGTTCTTCCACATGGCGGCGGTCTACCTGACCTTGCAGGCGGAATTTCTGGCAGCCATACAGATCATCGTCTATGCCGGGGCCATTTTGGTCATGTACCTCTTTGTGCTCTTTCTGGTGAACCTGCAACGCGAGTTGCGGCTGCCGGCCCTGACCCCAAAACCCATTGTGGGCTACGCGCTGGCCGCTGCCCTGTGCGGCGGCATGCTCTGGGGCGTGGCTGGCTTTGTACCGGGCGGCAAGGGCCAATGGCCCCTGGAAGCCCTGCGCGAGGTCACGCACACCAAGGCCTTGAGCCGCGAGCTGTTCACCAACCATTTTCTTTCGCTGGAAATCGCGGGCGTGCTGCTGCTGGTGGCTCTGGTAGCTGCCCTGACCCTTGCGCGCAGGCAGCCGGTGTGCACACCCGCCCCGGCGCAGGCCGAAAACAAGGCCCGCCCCTGCGTGATCGGCAACAAAGACCAAGGAGGCGCGGCGTGATTCCCCTTTCCTGGTATATGGCGCTGGCAGCAGTGCTTTTTTGCATAGGCGTGGCCGGGTTTCTGACGCGCCGCAACATCATTGTGATGCTGCTCTCGCTTGAACTGATGCTCAACGGCGTCAACCTCAATCTGGTGGCCATGAGCTATTTCATGGACGCGCTGCGCGGGCAGGCTTTTACCATCTTTATCATCACCGTTGCCGCCTGCGAGGCCGCAGTGGGGCTTGGCATTGTCATCTGTCTGTTCCGTAGCCACAAAAGCGTGCGCAACGAAGACATAACAACGATGCGGGGGTAAACATGCCAATATATTTGCTGCTTATTCCTCTGTGTCCGTTGCTGGCCTTTGTGCTCACCCTGATCTGCGGCCGCCAATGGGGCGAGCGTGCCCACTGGCTGCCCATTGCGGCCATTGGCGTCTCACTTGTCTGCGCCTTGCTTGCCCTGCGGGATGTGCTGGCTGGAAATATCGTCAATGCCGATGTGCATACCTGGATAGCCTCCGGCAACCTGCGCGTGACCTTTGGCTTTCTGGTGGATCAGCTCACGGCTGTCATGCTGGTGGTGGTTACCAGCGTCAGCACCCTGGTTCACATTTATTCCGTGGGCTACATGCGGGGTGAAAAAGGCTATTACCGCTTTTTCGCCTATCTTGGCCTGTTTTCCTTTTCCATGCTCATGCTGGTCATGGGCAACAACTTTTTACAGCTCTTTTTTGGCTGGGAGGCTGTGGGGCTTTCGTCCTACCTGCTCATCGGCTTTTATTATGAAAAGGATTCCGCTTCGGACGCGGGCAAAAAGGCCTTTATCGTCAACAGGTTTGGCGACTTTGGCTTCCTGCTCGGGCTGTTCTGCATCTTCACCATTTTTGGCAGCCTGCATTATGCGGATGTGTTGCCCCAGGCTGGAATGCTTGAGGGCATGACCTTTACCCTGTGCGGCTATACGGTCAGCGCGCCAACGCTTGTCTGCCTGCTGCTGTTCTGCGGCGCGGTGGGCAAGTCGGCCCAGCTTCCTTTGCATGTGTGGCTGCCTGACGCCATGGAAGGCCCCACCCCGGTGAGCGCGCTTATCCACGCGGCTACCATGGTGACGGCGGGCGTGTTTATGCTGGCGCGTTGCAATGCCCTGTTTGCCCTGTCGCCCACGGCGCTGGCGGTCATTACGGTAGTAGGCGCGGTCACAACGCTCTTTGCCGCCACCATCGCGCTCACGCAGACCGACATCAAGAGGGTGGTGGCCTATTCGACCATCAGCCAACTGGCCTACATGTTCATTGCCTGCGGCGTGGGAGCCTACGGCGCTGGCGTGTTCCATCTGTTTACGCATGCCTTTTTCAAGGCATTGCTCTTCCTTGGCTGCGGTTCGGTGATTCTGGGCATGCACCACGAGCAGGACATGCGCTCCATGGGCGGGCTTGGAAAGTACATGCCCATTACCAGCGCAACCTTTTTGCTGGCCTCGCTCTCCATTGCTGGCGTGCCGGGGTTGGCTGGCTTTTTCAGCAAGGATGAAATTCTGCTCATGGCCTTCAACGCGGGCACGTTCACGGGTTATCTGGCCTGGGGCGTGGGCGTGCTGGTGGCCTTTATGACGGCTTTTTACTCCTTCCGCCTGTATTTCAGCGTGTTCACGGGCCAGTTTCGGGGGACAGAGCATCAACGCGAGCATCTGCACGAATCGCCGCGCGTGGTCACTGTTCCCTTGCTGGTGCTGGCCGTGGGGGCCGTGGCCTCTGGTTGGCTGGGCATTCCGCATGTTCTGGGCGGCTCCAACCACTGGGCGGAGTTTCTCGCTCCGGTGACGGGGCACCCGCACGTGCATGTTTCGGGCGCTGTGGAGCTTGGGCTGATGGCTGTTTCCGTAGCTGCTGGCTTTGCGGGCATTGGCCTGGCCTGGCTCATGTATTGCCGCAGCCCGGAACTGCCGGGCAAGGTGGCGGGCGCTTTTCCCGGCCTGTACCAACTGTTTTCGCGCAAGTACTGGGTGGACGAAATCTACGTGGCCTGTCTTGTGCGGCCCACGCTGTGGCTGGCGGATAACCTGCTGCTGGGCGTGGTGGACACGCGCGGTATTGAAGGCGTGGTCAACGGCGTGCCACGCGCCATCGGCAGACTGTCCACAAGCCTGCGAAGGATTCAGGACGGGCAGGTGGCTCACTATCTGACATGGCTGGCCGGGGGCGCGGCAGCGCTTTTGCTGGTATTGCAACTGGGCTTTTTTTCCTAACAACGGCGGGGAGATCGCATGTCTGTACCTGTTCTTTCCTTGCTCATCTTTGTGCCTCTGGCGGGTGGGCTTTCCCTGCTGGCTGTTGCGCGCCGCAACGAAGAAACCATCAAGCTGGGCGCGCTTGCCGTATGCCTGCTTGAGCTGTGCCTGAGCTTTGTGGCCCTGGGCCGCTTTGATAAAAGCCTGTGGCAGATGCAACTGGTGGAAAACTGCGCGTGGATTGAGAGCCTGAACATCAATTACGCTCTGGGCGTGGACGGCATAAGCGTGCTGTTTCTGCCGCTGACGGCCCTCATAACCCTGATGGGCGTGGCGGTGTCGTACAAAAGTATCAAGGTCAAGGCCAAGGAGTTTTTCATCAGCCTGCTGCTGCTTGAAAGCGCCATGGTGGGCGTGTTTTGCGCCACCGACCTCATGCTGTTTTACATTTTCTGGGAAGCCATGCTCATTCCCATGTTCCTGCTCATCGGCGTGTGGGGCGGGCCTCGCCGCATTTACGCCACGGTGAAGTTCTTTCTGTACACCCTGCTGGGCAGTTTGCTGATGCTGCTGGGCATCATCCTGCTGTACCTCAAGGGCGGGCATACCTTCGACATCATGGCGCTGGCGCGCAACGACTTTGATCCCCGGCTGCAACTGCTGCTGTTCTGGGCCTTTTTTGCCGCCTTTGCGGTCAAGGTGCCCATGTGGCCCGTGCACACGTGGCTGCCAGACGCGCATACCGAAGCGCCCACGGCGGCCTCGGTCATTCTGGCTGGCGTGCTGATCAAAATGGGGGCATACGGCTTTTTGCGCTTCTCGCTGCCGCTGTTTCCCTATGCCGCATGGGTGCTGCTCAAGCCCATGCTGGTGCTTTCCGTCATCGCCATTGTCTATGGCGCGCTGGTTTGCCTCGCGCAGACGGACGTCAAGCGGCTGATCGCCTACAGTTCCGTCAGCCACATGGGCTTTGTGACTCTGGGGCTTTTTGCGCTGACCCAAAAGGGCGTGGAAGGTTCCATTTTGCAGATGATCAACCACGGCATAGTGACGGGTGCGCTTTTTCTGGGCGTGGGCATGCTCTATGACCGCACCCATACGCGCGAGATCAAGGTCTACGGCGGGCTGGCCTCGGTCATGCCCGTGCTGGCAGGCTTTTTTATGGTCTTTACCCTCGCGGCGGTGGGTTTGCCCGGCACCAACGGTTTTGTGGGTGAATTCCTGATTCTGCTCGGCGGTTTTGAACGCGCGCCCTGGGCCGCGGTGGTGGCGTCTTCCGGCCTGATACTGGGCGCGTGGTACATGCTCTGGCTGTATCAGCGCGTGTTTTTCCGTCAGGTGTCAGAAACCGTGCGCGGTCTGGTTGGGGAAAAGCTTGATGGGCGCGAGATAGCCATTTTGCTGACCATGAGCCTGCTTATACTGGGCATCGGCATCTTCCCCAACGTGCTGCTGGAATACATGCACGTAACGGTGGAACATCTGGTGGCAGATACCCAGCAGGCCTTTGCGTTTTTTGCCGCAAACTAGAAAGAGTTCCGGCCCGCTCACAGGAATAAATGTTTGCGTCCCCGCCACAGGCCAGCGCTTTGCCCATACAGCTGGCGGTCAACGTGCCTTGCGGCACAAGGGCAACACCATAGGAGCTATCATGACAGCCATATCCGTAGCGCCTCTTTCGGCCCTGCCATTGCTGAAAGAACTTCCGGCCCTGCTGCCGGAACTGACGCTCTTGGTCACGGCCATTGGCCTGCTGTGCGCCGACATGTTTTTTCCAAGAGCGCGGGCTTTTCTGCAATGGCTGACTGTCGTTGGTGCAATAACAGCTTTTACAGCAATTGTAGCAGTTTCTGCAGGCGGCGGGAGTGTTTCTTTTGACGGAATGTTCCGCGCTGACGGTTTTGGAGCGCTCTTTAAAGCCATTTGCGTAGTAGCACTTGCTTTTACGGCGTTAATGAGCGAAAGTTTTTTTTCACATGCCCAAATGCGTCAGGGCGAATATTACTGCCTTGCAGTATGTTCAACACTGGGCATGTGCGTAATGGCCTCGGCTGGTGATCTCATTGTGCTCTATCTGGGGCTTGAGCTCATGGCCCTGCCCATTTACGCGATGGCGGCCCTGCGCACTGGCGATCCGCGCAGCAGCGAATCGGCCATCAAATATTTTTTGATGGGCAGTTTCGCTTCGGCTCTTTTGCTTTTTGGCATGTCCCTGTTGTACGGGCTTACCGGGCATACCGAGCTTGCGCAGATCGCTGCGGCACTGCCTGTTGCCGCAACCGGGCAGACCTTGCCCGCCCTGGTAGTTGCTTTGGCGCTCATGCTGGCAGGCATGGGGTTCAAGGTAGCTGCCGCGCCCTTCCACGTGTGGGTGCCTGATGTGTATGAAGGCGCGCCCACAACCGTGACCGCCTTTATGTCTGTGGCGGCCAAAACGGCCAGTTTCGCCGTGCTTGCGCGCGTACTGGTCATGGCCTTGCCGCAACTGGGCGCTCAGTGGAGCGGGGCGTTGGCCTTGATGGCCGCATTGACAATGCTTCTGGGCAATATCGCTGCCGTAATGCAGACAAGCCTTAAACGCATGCTGGCGTACTCGGCCATAGCTCACGCGGGTTATGCCCTCTTGGGGCTTGCCGCGTGCACAGCCGACGGCCTGCGCGCCACGGCGGCGTATTTGACCATTTACCTGTGCATGAACATGGGAGCCTTTGCCATCATGGGCTACCTTGCCGTGTACGGGAAAAAACAGGGAAATAATCCTCTGGCTGATGCGGGTGAAGACCTGGATGATTACTCGGGCCTTGCCGCACGACATCCGGCCCTTGCTGCAGCCATGCTGGTTTTTCTTTTTTCCCTGACGGGCATTCCGCCGACTGCGGGCTTTATGGGCAAATTCATGCTCTTTAAAGAAGCCTTTTCGGCAGGGTATACGGTAACGGTGCTTGTGGCTGTGATCAGCAGCACCATTTCCGCCTGGTATTATCTTGGAGTGGCACGACGCATGTACATGCAGGAGGCCCCGGCAAATCACCCCGCACCCATACAGGCAGCTTTGGGCGGTGCGGGCGTGAGGGCTGTACTTCTGTGCTGTCTGACAGGTGTGGTGTTGTGGGGCGTGTTCCCGCAGACGCTGCTTTCGTGGGTGCATGTGTTTTTTTAGGAAGCCGCCTCAACGGGCTGCTTTCAGGCTTTATTATCCGTTCGCTTGAGCGACGTTGATCGGGAGGAGTTGGAATGAGAAACAAGTGGGTACTTTTCGGCGTGGTGGCTTCACTTCTGGTGTTGACCGCCAGTGTCGCCCTTGCCGCTGACGGCAGTGTGCTTGCCAATGCCATCGCCAAACAGGTGGAAACGGCCCCCAATACCATCAATATGCAGGCTGAACCCGGCTATCTCGGCATCCCCGGCGGCCCCAAGGTCAACATGATTCTGGCCTTTGGCTGGGCCCTGTGGGTGGGCTGGATTTTCTCCACCGTGGGCGCTTTTGGCGGCGTTATGGCTGGCGTGGGCCACATGACCGTGCATGGCCTTGGCGCGTATGCCAAATCTTTTGGCAAGACGCCCCTTAACAAGTCCGTCACCGACTCCGTGCGCGCCTCCAACCAGATGCTCGCCGGTCTTTCCGCTGTTATCAGCACGTTCAGCTACTACCGCATGAAGCGCCTTGTGCTGCCCCTGGGCTTCGCCCTTGGCCTCGGCTCCATCGTGGGCGCTTTCAGTGCTGTTTCGCTGACTGCCGGCAAGCTGAACTTCTCGTCCTACCAGGGCTATTTTGGTCTTTTCGTGCTGTTGCTGGGCCTGTACCTGATGTGGGAAACCTCCCCCGCCGGTCAGCGTTCCAAGGCCAAAGCCAAGGAAGCCGCCAAGGCTTTTGAAGCTGCCGCCAAGGCCAAGGGCGAAGGCGTTGCTGCCCCCACGGGCGTGAAGCTCATCAAGTTCACCTTCACCACCTGCCAGTTCACCTTCTGCGGCGTGGAATTCTCTTTCAATCCCCTGCTGCCCTTCTGCGGCGGCGTGGTTATCGCCAGCATCGCGGCCTTCCTGGGCGTGGGCGGCGGCTTCCTGCTGGTGCCTTTCATCACCAGCGTGACCCAGCTCCCCATGTACCTGGCTGCCGGTACCTCCGCTCTGGCCGTGCTGCTCAGCATGATCACCGGCATCACCACCCTCATGCTGCACGGCGCGCTGGTGGACTGGAATCTGGTTGGTCTTGAACTGGCCGGTATTGCTGTTGGTTCCATCGTTGGCCCCTACACCTCGCGTTTCTTCTCCGATATCTGGTTGAAGCGCCTGTTCATCGTGCTGGCCCTGTACGTTGGTACCGACTACATCCTGCGCGGCTTCTTCAACATCAAGATGTTCGGCTAGTATTTCCGGCTATGTCCGGAACATGCTGAAAACATGAAAAACACTGCATCCCCCTGGCCTGCCCGCGGGGATGCAGTGTTTCCTTTTTACGACAGAATGGTAATCTGCCCGTGCGCAAGGGCGTAGAATCGCCCCGGCGCGAAATACGGAGCCTCTGAGATATGGAACAACTTCTGGTCTGGCTTGATCCTTTTTTTGTGCTGCCGTACCGCATGGTGCCGCAGCCCGAGGCGGCCTACTTTTTGGGAACAGCAGTTCTTGCGCTGGTGGCGGGCCTCATAGGCATTGCCACCCTGCGCATGGCCCAGCGCATGCACCGCAAGCGCCTGAAAAAATTGCAGGATGACATGCGGCACTACCATGAACTGAGCGAATCTGCCTTGCAGAACTCCGGCAAGGAAGCCTTCAAGGCCGTGAACCGCCAGGGGCATGAGGCTTTTGGCTATTATTTTTCGCTTAGCAACGCCCTGTTTGTGGCTTCGCTGTGGCCTGTTCCCATCATGCTTGCCTGGATGCAGTTGCGCTTTGGCACAATCAGCCCGGAGCTGCCTTTTTCTTTGCCGCTCTTTGGCAATCAGCCGAGCATGGTCTTCTGGTTCATTCTTTTTTATATACCGCTGCGGATGTTCAGCACCAAGACCATCACGCGCTGGCAGTTGCGCAGCGGGGCGGCCCCGCTGGAAACCCAGACCGTAAACAGCACCGAGGCCAATGCCGGAGCAGAACTCCAGGCCCAGCCGCAAGCACAGGCCCACAAGGTGGACGCTCCCTAGTCGGATATGTTCCGAGATCCTGCGCCGGGAGCAATCCCCACGCGGCATTGATCTGGCTGGTCAATGCAGAAGGCCCCGCATCAAATAAGGATAGCGGGGCCTTCTGCATTTAAGCGTGTGGCTGTGGAATCAGCCTTACACAAAAAGATCCTTTACGTTATGCGGCTTGCTGCGCAGGTAGGGCGACGGCCCGGCAATGGTCTGCCCAAGAGCGGCAGCGGCATGCCAGGGCCAGCGCGGGTCGTACAGCATGGCGCGGCCAATGGCCACCATGTCGGCCTGCCCTGTGACCACGATGCTTGAGGCCAGTTCCGGCTCTGTGATGAGGCCCACGGCAATAACAGGAAGCTCGCTCACTGCGGCCTTGACCGCCGCAGCCAGCGCCACCTGATAGCCGGGCGCAAGGGTAATCTTCTGGTCGGGCGAAAGCCCGCCGCCGGAAACGTGTATGTATGCGCCACCTGCCTTTTCAACTGCCCTGGCAAAGACAGCGCATTCTTCCACATTCCAGCCGCCCTCGGCAAAGTCGGTACCTGAAACGCGCACACCCACCGGATAGTTGCCAGGAACAACGGCGCGCACTGCTGCCAGCACTTCCAGCGGAAAGCGCATCCTGTTTTCGAGGCTGCCGCCGTAGGCATCGGTGCGGGCATTGCTGAGCGGCGACAGAAATTCGTGCATCAGGTAGCCGTGGGCCGTGTGCAGTTCAATGGCGTCATACCCGGCGCGCACAGCGCGCTTTGCCGCAGTAACAAAGGATTCTGTAAGGCGGGCGATGTCTGCCGCCGTGAGTTCTGTCGGTTTTTGATGGCCCGGCGCATAGGGCAGGGCGGAGGGGGCGCATATTTCCCACCCGCCATCAGCGGGCATGAGCGGCTTGCCGCCTTCCCACGGACGCCCGGTAGCGCCCTTGCGTCCGGCATGCCCAAGCTGGATGCCGATGGGCGTGGAAGAATAGGAGCGGATGGAATCAAGCATGGCCTTGTGGGCGGCTTCCTGTTCCTCATTCCACAGGCCGAGATCCTGCGGGGATATGCGCCCTGGCGCTTCCACTGCCGTAGCTTCCACGATGAGCAGCCCGGCGCCGGAAACGGCAAGAGTGCCGTAGTGCATGGCATGCCATTGCACGGGGCGGCCCTCGTCTGCCGAGTATTGATCCATGGGGGGGACGACTATCCGGTTGGGCAGTGTCAGCCCTTTGAGTTTGATGGGAGAAAAGAGTGGATTCATGGTGTCCTCCTGCTTGGTTTTAATCCTAGCGGAATGCTTTTTCTTTGTTAAGCGCCCAATGCTTGTGAAAAGCGCGCCCGGTATTTACATATGTGCCCAAAAATGGCTCTATCAGCAGAAATAGGGCAGGGCAGTTTTGCCTGCGGGGAGGATGCGTGCAGAAACAGAAAAAAATAATGGGGTTGCTCGCGGGCAAACTGGCGTCCCGGTTTGTTGCCCTGCTGATTGTTGCCCTTTGCGCCTTGGTTCCGGCTGGCGGCAGCGCCGCCAGCGCCGAAAAGCCAGACGATGCGGCTTTGGCCCAGCGGCTTGATGCCGTGTTGAACAAGGCTGTGGCCGAGGGGCGCATAGTGGGGGCTGTGGTCATGGTTGCCCGTCAAGGGCAGGTGGTCTATGCGCGGGCTGTAGGCATGGCCGATGCGGAAAAAGGCACCTCCATGAGTCCGGATACGCGCTTTCGGCTGGCCTCCATGAGCAAACCCATTGCGAGCGCCGCAGCCCTTGCCCTGGCGGATAAGGGCATGATCGCTCTGGACGATCCCGTTACCCGCTGGATCCCCTCCTTTACCCCTGCGCTCGCGGGCAAGGCGGATCCGGTCATTACCGTGCGGCACCTGCTCACGCACACTGCCGGGCTTTCTTATGGATTTTCGGAGCCGCCCGATGGCCCCATGGCGCTGGCCGAAGTTTCCGATGGACTGGATGACCCGCCCATCACGCTGGAAGAAAACATCTGGCGGCTTGCCACGGTGCCGCTTTATTATGAGCCGGGTACAGACTGGAAATACTCCCTTGCCATTGATGTGCTTGGCCAAATCGTATCGCGGGCTGGCGGGGACAAGCTGCCCAACGTGGTGCAGGAGCTTGTAACCGGGCCGCTGGGCATGACGCACACGGGCTTTATGGCAGATGATCCTGATCTGCTTGCCGCACCCTATGTGTGGGCCAATGGCAAGGCCCATCGCATGGCGGAAACTGAAATTGTACCCAATGCTGTTTCCGCCACGCGCTTTCAGCCGGGGAGGGCGCTGGACGAACAGGCCTTTCCCTCCGCCGGGGCAGGGATGGTTGGAACAGCAGTAGACTACCTGAAATTTCTCGAGGCCGTGCGCGAAAACGGCGGCTCCATCCTCAAACCGGATACCGCGAAGGCCATGACTGCCGATCAGGTCTGCCCCATATTGTCGCAAAGGCTGAGTGTAACCGCAGGTAAAACCAACGAAGTTGTTGCACCGGGCTGGGGATTTGGTTTTGGCGGCGCAGTGCTGCTGCGCCCTGAAAAGGCGGAATACCCCGCGGGCCAGAACACCTGGAGCTGGAGCGGCGCATACGGAAGCCATTTTTTCATGGATCGCGCCAACGGCATATCCTTTGTGGCGCTTACCAATACCACGCCTACGGGTATGGCTGGGCCGTTTGCGGTTGACCTTGCAAGGGCCGTGTACGGCAAAAAGTAGCCAAAATTACAAGGCCCATGTTCTGTTGCAAGCTTCCCTCTTTTTTACGCTCCGGCCTTGGTCACACATGTTCTCAAAGCCCCTTCGTCCATTGCGGCATGCCGGTGGAGGAAGGGGCTTTGTCTGTATGCTGGATATTTGTCCTTGGTCTTACATGCGGTTCAGGGGCAGTTTTACAAATTGCAGGCCATTGACGGCCTTGCCGAATTTTCCTGTGCGCATGTTGGCCTGAAGGGAGGGCAATATGAGCGGCGGCACAGCCTTGCCGTTATCGTCCGCCTTGCGTTTTGCCACAAATTCGGCCTTGCCCACTTGCAGGTTCAGCCGCACGTTGGCGGTTTTCTGCTCGCCAACGGTTGCCATGCACTGCGGGCCCCGCACACCCTCAGGCGGGTAGTCATGCCCCACATAGATGCGCAGGTCGTCGGGCAGGGCAAAGAGCTTGCGGGAGGAATCATACGAATCCTCGGCGCTGCCGCCAGGGAAGTCGCACCGGCCTGAACCCACATCGGGCAAAAAGATGGTGTCGCCCACAAAGGCCGCATTGCCCACAATATAGGTGGTGTCTGCGGGGGTATGCCCCAGCGTGTGGATGATTTTTGCGGGCATGTCGGCAATGGTGAATTCTTCATCATTTTCAAACAGATGGTCAAAGGCCGAGCCGTCTGCGGGTGTGTCCTCCTGCGTTTGGAAAATGGGCGTCCAGGTGGAAATGATATCCAGCATGTGTTTGCTGATGGCTATTTTCCCGCCCATTTTTTCCTTGATATAGCTGGCTGCGGTGACGTGATCGGCATGGATGTGGGTTTCAAGAATCCACTCCACCACAAAGCCCTGCTGACGGACAAAATCAATAACGGCATCGGCAGAAACAGTGGATGTGCGGCAGGCGTGGAGGTCAAAATCCAGCACGCTGTCTATAATGGCGCAACGCTTCTGGGCATCGGTTGCAGACCAGACCACATATGTCCAGGTAGCGGTAACGGGATCAAAAAATCCGCGCACGTTGGGTGCAGACATGGCGAACTCCTTTGCAAAAAAGCTAGGGTGAAAGTTCCGGCATCAAGGGAAGGCGCATTACTGGCAGCTTGCGCCGGGGCTTTTGCCAGCTCCAATGGGGCAAGCGCCGCCAGAGCAGCCCTTTTTGTTCCAGGGTGCGCGCGTGAGCAGAAGGGCCAGGCCGCACCAGTTGGTAAGGCCGGAAAATACCTGCCCGCAGCCAATAAAGAGCGCGCCGAGCAGAAAAGCCTTGTGCACAAAAAGCCCCAGCAAAACGAACAGGGCCGTGAGCGCCCCGGCCACAAGGCGCACCTGCCTGTCCAGCGTGGGTGAGGTTTCGCCTGTTTTGGGCAGCGCCTGCCCCGCAGTGGGGAAGCCAGCTTCCTTGCAGGCTGCAAGGCCGCCTTCAATAACGGTTATGTCCGTAAATCCGGCTTCGGCAAATTTGGCCGCCGCCGTTTGCGCACGTCTGCCGCTGGCGCAAAGGGTATAAATGGGGGTATCTGCCAATGCCCCGCTGCGCAGGGCAACCATGTGAGGATCAAGCTCCGTCACCGGGGCCAGCGTGGTCGGAAGGACGAGGCGTTTTTCCGCAAATTCCATGGGGGTGCGCACATCCACAATGAGCGCCTGCTTGAGGTCTTTTTGCCGCAGGGCTTGCGCGCTGATGCTCTTAATAGTTGTCATCATGGCCTCCTTCGGGGGATAGCCTCCGGTTGGAAGGGTATGAAGAGCCGTTCATAGCCGTATCTGTGGCTTGCCGCATATGGTGCAGTCCTGTACATAATACCTCACTATGGGCAGACTGCAAAGCAGCAAGAGGGGGAAATATAGTAGTTGACTACCTTAAGTTCTTTTCAGGTAATCATGTTTCCGGGAGGTGCAAGGCCTGCTTGGAAAGGTTGCATCTGTATAATACGCCCCGCGTGGTTGTGATATTTACAACAAGGTGAGTTATGCTTGCACTGTGCGTGCAAAACAGTTCAGACGCAAGCTGGCAGGAAGGGATGAAGGCTTTTTTCTGAAAAGCGAGCTTGCGGGCTGGCGAGTTTTTAATCCGGACCGTGCAAGGGCGCGTCAGACGTGGTGGAAAGAAGCTGGCCAAGAACTGAAAACATCTTGCTCATAACTACCGGTTTTTCCAGAAACTCATCCATACCGGATTCAAAGGCGTTCTGTATTTCATCGGCAAAAACATTGGCGGAAAGTGCCACAATGGGGGTGTCCACATCAAACTCCCGTATTTCGCGGGTGGCCTGATAGCCGTCCATCACAGGCATGCGAATGTCCATCATGACAATGTCGTAATTACGGCCTCTGGCCTTTTCCACACCTTCTCTGCCATTGAACGCCTGTTCGCACAGCGCTCCTTCACTTTCAAGCATTTCTTTCAGGATTTCACTGTTGATGGCGTTGTCTTCGCAGATGAGGATATTTCTTCCCTCAAGTGAGACGGCGGTGTGCTGAGTGCGATTTTTTTTGTGGAATGCGGTGATATCTGCTGCGGTAGCTTTTTTGTGGGGCAAAATCACAGTAAAGGTCGTTCCCTGGCCGGGCGCAGACTTGCAGGTGATGTTGCCCCCAAGAATGTCCACCAGATTTTTTACAATGGCCAGCCCAAGCCCGCTGCCTGCGCTGGAAACATGATCTTCCTGCGTGAACGGGGAGTACATTCTGGCCTGAAATTTTTTGCTGATTCCCGGCCCGTTATCAGAAATGACGTGGGTCACAACAATACTGTCGGCATTTTCACCGCTGATGTCATTGCGCCATGTTATGGTGCCGCCGGGTTGCGTGTATTTGACGGCATTGTTCAAGAGGTTGACAATGATCTGCTGAACCTTGCGCGTATCAATCTGCGCATGGCAGTTGGTTGCTGTGCAGTTGAAATGCGTTATGAATGTGATGTTTTTTGCCTCGGCCTGGGGCCTGATGATGGACTCAATGTTTTTTGCGCTATGTGCGCCAGTGCAAATTGTTGGTGTAACGTCTATTTTTCCGTTAGAGAGTTTCTGCAGGTCAAGAATGTCAGAAAGAATGGCAAGCAGAAAATTTGAACACGCCTTTATGGTGGAGAAGGCCTTGGTGAGGTCAGGTTCCCTGTGTTTTTTCAGCTCAAGGTCTGATAAGCCGACAATGGTCGCAAGGGGAGTGCGCATGTCGTGGCTCATACGCAAGAGAAAGTCCGACTTTGCGCGGTTGGCCTGGCGTTCTTTCTTCAGCGCTGCGTGAAGCTTGGCATTGAGATCCACTACGTCTTTGCGCAACATGTATTCACTTGTGACATCTTCAAAACTGCCCACAAGACCTACAATTTTTCCGTCTTCATAAAGCGGGCTTTTGCTGGCTACAATGTGGCGGTTTTCGCCCTTGCAAAAGCACATGCCAGGAACCCGTGTGGTGCTCTCGCCCTGCAACACTCGCAGTTCATCATTTTTGTATGGGTCGGGGTCGCTGTGCCAGCCCATGTCTTCATCATTCTTACCCAAGAGCACCTGCTCTGAATCAAAGCCGTAATATTCCAGAAATGCCTTGTTTACGCCGGTGAAACGCCTTTCAGCGTCTTTCCAGAAGATTGCAGCCTGCGTAGTATCCAGAATTTTTTGCAGCAAAACCTGGTTTTGCCGGTTGTGCGCCAGGGTCTCTTTTTCAGTAGAAATGTTGACAAATGCCAGTTGCAGAACTTTTTGGGGAATAACCCAGGAGAGACTGACGCGAATCCATCTGACGTGCCCATCTTGCGGGCGCAGCCTGCACTCCAGAGGTTGCACGGCCTTGCCGGAGATGAACATTGCCAGCATGTGTTCTATCCTGCACGCGTCGGCACTGTGAACATGCATGAGATCGCTGGCGTGGAAGCACTTGCTCGCCTCATTGCCCGATGTGCCTGTCATGGCCAGCGCCTCGCTGTTCATGTAGGTGCAGTGAAGTTTGGCAGGCCCTTGCGCGACCTTCATGCGGATGATGCCGATCGGAATATCAGACAGAACATCAATCGGCTGCTGTTCTGCTGCAGAAATCCACAGTACGCAAACGTTGTCTTCAATGCGCTGGCAGCGGCAGTCAAGGAAGCAATGCATGGTTTCGCAAAATACTGTCCATTCTTCCGCAGCATCATGGGAGAGCGACTTGTTCAGGTGATCCCTGTTTTCGATAATTTTTTCTAAGCTTTCAAAGTCAGTGATTTTTAGGCGTTCAGTAAATCTTGTATTGGCGGCACTAATGGAAAATGTATTACCTGCAATCCGAGTTAAAAGACAGCATGCAATATTTGTTGAACCATTCCACTTCATGAATTGATCTGTCAGATTTTTGTTCATGGAAGTAGTCCCTTGCTTGAGGCTGACTAGCTTGGAATGTATTTCAACTTAGTTAAATATAAAATTTATCTGGTGTAAATGTGAATATTTCTTATAAAGCAATATCTCTGTATTGTTGTGAATTTATAAGTATATGGCTGCGATGGCTGCTAGGTACGCCTGAATGGTAAAAGGCCCGCGCTACGGTGCGCCTTCAAAACAGTTTACCGATGTTTTGCGAGCATGCGTGCACGTATTTGGCAAATGGCATCAATGCCTGTATTCACACCACAGAATGCGAAATGCTAGAACGAGTATAAAAACAGCGGATTTTCCAAGGCTGGAAAATCCGCTGTCACTGCATGTCGCAACAAAAACAAGCGCGTTGGCCTGCGCTCTGGAACGTTATTTTTTCAGGGCCAGAAAATCGTGCTCGTCTGGGTCGTAATATTTGATTTCGCCAGATTCAATATAGTAGAGCCAGCCGTGAACGTGCAGGTCGCCCGATTTTACTCTGTCGCGCACGCACGGGTATGTCATGAGGTTTTCTATCTGAAAAATGATGGAGAGTTTCTCTGTCAGGCGCAGCAGTTTATCCTGTCCAACTTCCTTGCCAAGTGCCAGCGTGGCGAGTTCCTTGGCTTTTTTGCCCAGCGAAAGCCATTTTTGCGTGTGCACAAAGGCCTCGTCATGAATGTCCTTGTACAGGGCTGCGATGGCGCCGCAATAGGTGTGGCCGCAAATGATGATTTCTTCAACATTCAAAGCTGTTACGGCATATTCAATGCCTGCGGCCATGGCGTGATAGTCTTCGTCCGGCTTGTAAGGGGCTACAAAGTTGCCCACGTTGCGCAGCACAAAGAGCTGGCCGGGAGGTGTGTTGGTGATAAGCGATGGAATAACCCTTGAGTCGGCGCAGCCGATATAGAGTACCTTGGGGTGCTGGCCGCTGGAAACCAGTTCCAGAAGCTCATTTTCATGCTTGCAGAAATAGTTTTTTTGAAAAAATTCATTCCCCTGAAGCAAGCGTTCAACGTTCTTCATCAAATAACCTCAATGAACCTGTTGGGTTAGGGCGTGTGTAGTTGCGGGATTTTTGGGAGCGAAATTTGTGAGACCTTGGTATTGCACCACTGTCGGCAAGGGGGGCTGCCTGATTGTTTGCAATCGGGTTATGGCTTTTTACTTTGGACTGTAGGGCAGGCAGTTTGCCTGGTCAGCTCTGGTGCCTGCCGCCTGAGCTGCCGCGATCAGTGCTGGCGCTTGAACAAGCCCTTGACTCAACGCTACATAGCCTGTGGGTAGGGCATCTTGTGTCAAACGTCAAGAAGAGGCTACAGGGCCCGCAAACAGTATGACTGATGCGGGCCCTGTGATATCTGCGCCTGTTCGGAATCTACGGGAACTTATCCTTGCGACAGCGCCTTCAACTGCGCGGCAAGGCGTGAAAGTTCGGCAACGGTGCCGTGCAGTTCACGCGTCAGGGCATTGGTGGTTTCTGCAACATGCTTCACATCTGTAATGGCGCGGTTGATTTCTTCGCTCGTGGCGGATTGCTGTTCCGCTGCCGTGGCGATGGATTGCACGCTGTTACTGGCACTGGCGACAATTTCCACTATCTGGGAAAGCGCGGCGCCGCTCTGGTTGGCCATTTCTGTAGCTCTGCTGACAGTGTCGGCAGTATCGCGCATTTCCTGCATATTGCCCTTTGCCACAGATTGAATGGTTGTGATGGCCTCTGTGACTTCCTTGGTGGCCTGCATGGTCTTTTCCGCGAGTTTGCGCACTTCGTCCGCCACTACGGCAAAACCGCGCCCGGCATCGCCCGCGCGGGCAGCTTCAATAGCAGCGTTAAGGGCCAGCAGATTTGTCTGATCGGCAATATCCGAGATAACTCCCATGATTCTGCCAATGCCCTCGGTATGGGTTTCAAGGGATTCCATTTCCTTGAGCAGAGCGCCAGTGTGACTGTTGACCTCTGCAATGGCAGAAACAGCCTCGTCAACAATTTCCGCGCCATGCCGTGCCTTTTGCCGTGCGTCTTCTGTCTGGTCAGCGGCGGAAGAAGCATTTTGCGCCACCTCGCGCACGGTGGAAGTCATTTCTTCCATGGCGGTGGCGGTCTCCTGCGCGCGGCCGTTTTGCGCATCCGCACCATCCGAAACCTGCTGGAAGCGGTCATTCATCAGGCCCACAGCTTCTGTCAGGCTGTCAGCCGCTGCGCTTATGGAGGTATTCACTTCCTGCATATGCTTCATGGTGGCTTCAATTTCGCGTTCTTTCAGCACCAGGGTGGTCACATCGCGCGCAATTTCCACATAGCCGATTTTATTACCCTGGTTGTCGCGCAGCACATCACTGAACGGCTGAATATAATGCGGATTTTCCGCAGTGCCGATGTCAAGTATGCGCGCCACCACAGACTTGCCGCTGCACTTGGACTGCGCAATGGGGCAGTCGTCGCTCTGGCACACTTCGGTATTGAAGTTGTCGTGGCAGAATTGCCCGCGAAGCTTTGTAATGTCCTTCTCGAGCAAGGTTTCTGTGGCTTTGTTGGCGATGATAATGCGGTAGTCGTCATCTACGCCAAAGATAGGATCGGGCACGGAATCCAGCAGGTTTCTGTATCCCTGCACCTCTGTGAGCATGCTTTCAATCTTGTCCAGCAGCCGGTTGAACCATGAGGCCAGCGCGCCGATTTCGTCCTCGGAGGAATACTTCAGGCGATGGGCCAGCACGGCCCTGTCTTCTGCGATCTCCTGGATGGTCTGACGGATGCTCTGAACTGGCCGCAGCACTGTTATGCTGAGCACAAAGAACGTCATGACCAGCGGCACTACAAGCAGGGTAAGGAAGGCCGCCGCAAGGATGATCCCCGCGCGGCTCATGATGCCCTGCTGTTCAGACAGATCAGTGCTGAACACGAGCACGCCGATCTGCTTGTCCTTGAAATCTGTAATGGGCATGCCGGAAAGCAGGGTGGAGCCGACAATTCGGGTTGTCGATCCCTTACGGGTTGCATCCAGGAAGCTCTTGTCCAGCAATCCCTCGACCTTGCCGTCCTTGGTGCCGCTCACAAGAATATATGAATCGGCAACGATAGGGTGCTTTTCCTTGTTTTGCAGGCCCGTGGCAACCTTAAGGTGCTCGGCATTCATGTACAGCAGCGAGGATTCTCCCTCGCCAGCGCTCAGGCCGCTCAGCACGTTAGTGAAACTCACCAGCACTTCAACAGAACCCAACTGGCTGCCCGAAAGGCTTGTGACAGGCGCAAGGCCCCGGATTTCAAAACCGCCGCTGCCGATTTCGACCCCGCACAGGGCTTTGCCGTTCTTGTTTACCTCAAGCACGGTGGGCCGGAAGGTTGAAAGATCGTCTGAAATATCAACCCACTTGTCGCCCCGCTTGGTCTGTTTGTCGCGCCACAGGCGCGCAAAGCTCCGGGCCGGGGGGAAGTGGTAGTGTATCTGGGGTTTTTCGCCGATAACAGCCTTGAATCCGTCCAGCATGGGAGCGAGGGAAGCGCGCAACATTTCCCGTCCCCTTTGGGCGGTGGCGCTGTTTTCATCGTTAATGTCGCCTTCCATGGCTGTTCTGTAAGCGGCCTCAACTTCGGGCAGCCTGCTCACCAGCGCGGCCATGCGCATGGCCTGTTCGCTGCACAGTTCAATGGCCTGTTTCATCTGCGAGGAGCGGGCTTCGACCAAAGTCTGTATATTTGTTTCGTTAAGTCTTTCAAATTGCTTTTGAATGACAAAATAACAACAAATGCCGATAGCAAGTGTAATACCAGCTATGGGGATGCAGACTTTTGCTCGTAATTGCATCAAAGTTCTCCATATGCAATAGTTTAAAATACTATCGCTTGCTTGTGAAAAAACTTTAGGTTTGTGACAGGTTGTGTAACAAGGCATAGATTCAAGCGCCACTATTTGCTAACAAATAGTATAAGGCGGAGTATATTTGTTCAGAACACAAGCAGAAATGATACCATAGCAGTGTGAAAAAAACAAGTTCCAAGATGATATTGTTTAATAATGGGAAATTATTCTCAAAATTGCCATTCCGATAATTTTGCGGGATCATTTTTTTGGAAAAATGAGAGTGGGAATCTGAAAGCAGGAAACTGATAGTCGAAGGGCACTGCAACTGGTGGCAGCGGATTGCTGAGAAAACAGAGGCGGCAGCTGGGGCCGAGGTTCTGCTGGCGCCTGCCGCTGAGGGCCGGGCCGTGGGTGTGCTGGCGGATTTTTGCCTTTTGGCAGGCATTACCGTAGTATTCGTACCACGGCAGCCTGTAAACCGCCGCTTTTATGTGCAGGATACAAGCCCCTGAGCAGGCTCATGCCTGCAAAGGCGGCATTTTGCATTTTTGACCATGCGTTATAACGCCAGGGAGCCTATGAATTCTTTTATAGTAGATACAGAATTGTGCCGCAAGGACGGAATTTGCGCCAAAGTGTGCCCCATTCAGATTATTGATGGCAATGTTGGTGAATACCCCTCCATGTCTTTGCATAAGGTCAGGGTATGTATTGGTTGCGGGCAGTGCATGGCCTTTTGCCCGGCCAATGCCTGTTCCGCGCCGGGGCTTTCTTCGCAAGACAGCCGTCCCTTGCGGCGTGATCAGCTACCTTCGGCCGAGCAGGTTGAAGAACTCGTATTTTCGCGCCGTTCGGTGCGGAATTTCAAAAACAAACCTGTTCCGCGCGAACTGTTGCACAGGATTCTTGACGGCGCGCGCTTTGCACCTACGGCCAAAAACACGCAGGAGTTGCGCTGGATTGTTTTGGAAACCCGCGAGCAGACGGAAAAGCTGGCAGCCCTGGTCATTGACTGGTTGCGCGCCCTGCCGGAAATTGACCCTGCCACCGCCAAGGATGTACATGCCGAAAGTCTCGTGCGGGCATGGGAAGCTGGGTATGACGTCATCACCCGCACTGCTCCGCAGATTGCCCTGATTGTTGCCCCCAAGGGGCATTGGGGGCCTGCGGATGCCTCCATTGCCGCCGCTTATCTGGAGCTGCTGGCTCACGGGCACAAGGTGGGCTGTTGCTGGGGCGGCTACGTATGCTTTGCCATGGGGCATCCCTCTGCCCACGCTCTGCGGGCCTTTGTAGGCGTTAAGGACGATGAGCAGGTCTATGCCGCACAGATGATGGGCTTTCCCCTGCTTGCCCCCCACTTCAGGCCGCCGCGCAAGGCGCTGGATGTCACCTGGCTGTAAGGCTTTATCTTTGTAGTAAAAAATAAAGGCGGCGACCCGGGCTTCATGTCCGGGCTGCCGCCTTGCTTATTTGATGGCTGCTACTGTTTGCGGCGGCGCACGGTAACGCTTTCGCCGCCGATGCCCCAGTTATCCGTGGAGAGTTCTTCAATAAGAACCACGGTAGTCGCGGGATTTTTGTTCAGCACCCTTTGCAGCAGCTCCGTGACGCCGCTGATAAGTTCTGCTTTCTGTTCCGCAGTGGGGGCTTCTGCACCACCTGTTACCTTAATATTTACAAAAGGCATCTGTACCTCCGCAATTATTGCCCTAGGGGGCTTTTTCCATCACAACCTTGATGTCTGCCGGTTTGCCAAAGTAGGGCCAGCTTGTGACAAGCACGTCAACGCCAGTGGCCGCGTACTGGGCGGCGTTGCCGCCGTTGACGCCGCCAGCGGCCAGAATGACGATGTCATCGCGCAGGGCGCGCACAGCGCCCACGGTTGCGGCAAGGGTCTCGCAATCGAATTTTTCGCACTGAACAATATCAATGCCTGCCTCCGCCACCAGCAGGGCATCGTCAAAGGTGTCCACCTCGGCGCTGACCTTGCGCTCAGGCGCTTTCGCTCGCAATTTATCCATCATTGCTGCCACGCTGCGCAACGAGGTCTGCTGCTCGCCGGGCAGAAAAACGCGGTGCTGGTCAAAAATGAGGATACTGTCCGAGAGGTTTTGCCGATGAATAATGGCCCCGCCGTTCATGGCGGCCTCCAGGCAGATGGTCTTGGCGCCGGGAAAGTTTTTGCGTGTCACGGCAACGCGCACGGCGGGGTTTGCGGTGTGGGCCTGCTCCACCATGTGCGCCGCGCGCGTGGCAATGCCTGTCATGTATTCCATCAGGGTCTGGGCCAGCTTCCAGCCACGGTGCAGGGCGGCGGCGGGGCCTGTGGCCTCCAGACATTGCCGGCCCGCTGCAAGCCTGTCGCCGTTGGCGGCGGTGCGGCTGACAGAAAGACCGCATTTGCGCAGAAGCAATCCGGCTTCTTCCACGCCGCTGATGGTGCAATCCGCCTTGGGCGCAAAGCGCATGACGCCAGAAGCCGCGGCAATGCCGAGCAGTTCTACCGTAAGGTCAAGGCCGGGGCAGTCGTCTGCCAGCAGGCCCTCCAGCCATGTATCGGAACAGGGAAAGTGCATGACATGCTCCTTGTAAATGCAGAACACTATACAGGCTAGAGCAATGTCGGTTGAGAATGTTCCGTCAACGGCGCAGAATCGTGCATTTGCGCTGAAGCAGCGGAGTGATAATGCTCTAGAATGACCTTTTTTGACACCAGTCAATGCCAAGGTACAGTAAAAGACTGATTATCGCCAGTATGGCGCAGAGCAGGGCTGCCCGCTGAAATTCGCCTGTGGATACGGCGTTGAACACTTCCAGCGAGAGTGTATTAGTGCGCCCTGCAATGTTGCCGCCGAGCATGAGGCTGATGCCCACCTCGCCCATGGCCCGCGTGATGCCCAGCAGCAGCCCGGCGGCAAGGCCATGCCGGATGAGCGGCAAGGTCACAAGAAAAAAACACTTGCGGGGTGAGGCGCCGCACACCCGCGCCGCCTGCTCAAAGCGCAGCAGATCGGGATTGTTCAGCGCGGTTTGCACGGGCTTGACCACAAGGGGCAGCCCTGCCAGCCATGCGGCAAGAATGATGCCCCCCTGCGAAAACACCAGGCTGACGCCCAGTGTCTCCCGCAGGGCAATGCCTCCCCAGCCGTTGCGGCCAAAGAGCATGAGCAGCAAAAAGCCCAGGGCCATAGGCGGAAAAACCAGCGGCAGGGTGATGATAAAGTTGATCACCCGCCGCAGATGCGGATTTTTAGCCATGCCCAGCCGGGCAAGAGGAATGGCCGTCAGCGCGTGCAAGATCAGGCAGGCGCTACAGACCCGTAGGGTCAGCAGCACGGAAAAGCTGACTTCAGGCGCACACAGGGCGCGCCACAGTTCATGAAGCTGCATGGCTACAGGCGCAGGCCGTTGCCCGCAAGGATACGCTGCGCTTCAGGGGTTTTCAGAAACTGCATGAACGAGTGCACTTCGGCCTTGTTCTCCTGCCCGGCCACAACACCCGCCACCAGCAGCATGGGCGTATAGCCCTCGCGCACTTCCATCCAGCCGCCAACGCTGTCGCCCTGCTTGCGGGCAATGGCCTCGTTCACAAAGGCGGCGTCAAGATCACCGGAAACAAGGTAGGAAAAGACCTGGGGCACAGTGGAAAGCATGGAAAGCTTTGCCTTGAGCGGCTCCAGCAAGTTGTTGCCCTTCATGAAGGCCACTGCCGCTCTGCCGTAAATGGCCGCCTTGGCATCGGGATAGCCGATTTTGGCAAATTCCGGTTTGGTGAGATCCTGCGCCGAGGCAAGGTGCAGCCCTTTACGCCACGCCAGCACGAGCACGGCTTCGCCAAGCGGTTCATAGGCGGCAAAGGCCAGGCCGGAATCCTGCAACGTGCCTTTTTCTGAAACAATAATGCTGACGCCGCTCCCCGCCTTGGCCTGTTCGATTATCTGCCCGATGTTGCCGCTGTACATTTCTGTGGGTTTTACGCCTGATTGCTGCGCATAGGCCGCGCACAACTGCTGCACCATGGGTTTGTATCCAAGCCCGGTGGTGATGGATGGCCCGTCAGCATGGGCCGATTGCGCAAAAACAAGAATGCATGCGGTCAGTATCAGCAAAAGGCGAAAACGTTCAGGCAATACCAGAGGCTTCATGTGCGGCTCCTGACAAATAGAAGGTGGGGTACGGCAACAGGCCCAAACCGTGCGCCTTGCGAAGGGTAACCTCAACCAAGCCTTGCGCTTCAAGGCGGCCATGGCGCAACAGCAGCATGCTGTTGCCAAGGGCCAAGGCCTCGTCGGGCGAATGGGTGACATACAGCACTGGCACGTTCCACTGCTGCGGAATGCGCGCAATGTAGGTCATAAGGCCATCCTTGAGGCTCATGTCCAGCGATGAAAGGGGTTCGTCCATGAGAAGAAGGCGCGGGCGGCAGAGCAAGGCACGCCCAATGGCAACGCGCTGCTTTTCTCCGCCGGAAAGATGGGCCGGGCGTCTGTGCAGCAGCGGGGCAATATCGAGCAGATCGGCAACGTCACCAAGGGCGGGCGCATCCTTGCTGGCGCGGGCGGCATGAAACCGGAGGCCGAAACGCAGGTTCTCGCGGACAGAAAGGTGTGGAAACAGGCGGGCGTCCTGAAAAACATAGCCCAGGCGTCTGCCTTCTGGCGGCAGGTTTATGCCTTGTTCCGCGTTGAAGCAGGTGATGCCGTGACAGAGTATCTGCCCTGCATCGGGCGTTTCCAGCCCTGCAATACAATTGATAAGGCTTGTTTTTCCGGAACCGGAAGGGCCAAAGATGACAGCAATGCCGCACTCCGCAAGCGCAAATGCAAGTTGCAGTTCAAACTCGCCGTGTTTTTTATGGATATCTACGTGCAGCATGGCCTGTCCTGAATGCGGGGTGGACATGACCGGACGCCTTGTGCGGCCAGTTGGGTCATATCCAGCGAACGTTAAGACCATACGGAGAGTGAAGCCATGTATCAATAAATACACGGTTTAGATTATAAGCGTGAATGTCTGGGCACGGTCGCAGGGGCAGTCTGCATGCCCTGAGGGATGAAGCGGAGCAGGCTTGTGCGTTTGCTGCATGGTACACAGCTAGAGGCCTACAAGGCTAAAGGCCTCACCTCAGGCAAGCATGCAAAGCGAAAAAAAGGATGGAAGGCAGGCTCTGTGGCCCCCAGACAGGGCAGGAGGCAAGGGGGCGTCAGCAGGGTCAAGGGCGCTTACGCGCCCATGCCCGCATTGCGTTCGATAAGTTTGACGGCTCTGGCAATCTGGCGGCCAAGGCTGGTTTCTTTGGAGAGTTCACGTTCCACGCTGGTAATGCCCTTGATAACCGTGGAATGGCGGCGGTTGAATTTTTCGCCGATTTCTTCAAGAGTCAGTTCCGTGTGCTTGCGCGCGAGATAATACACTGTGTTGCGGCCCAGCACGCATTCTTTGCGGCGTGAGCGGGAGCTGAGCTGGCGCTCGTTGAGGCCGTAACTTTCACAGACCAGACGCACGATGGTGGGCATATCCGGCCCGCAGCTGATCTCGGCATACTGGCTGAGCACTTCCATGGCCAGATCAAGGTTCAGCCCGCAATTGAGCAGACGCGCCTTGAAGATGAGGCTGTTCAGGCACGATTCCATCTGGCGCACATCGCCGTCGAGGCGGCAGGCCAGCAGCTCGCAAACGGAGTCGGGCAGCAGCACCTGAAAACTCTTGGCCTTGCGCTCAAGAATGTGGCGGCGCATGTCTTCTGTGGGGCGGCCAATATCGGTGAGGATGCCCGAGCAGAAATGCGACACAAGCTGGCTGTCTACGCGTTGCAGTTCGCGAGGCGAAAACGATGAGGTAAAAATGACTCGTCCGCCTTTGGCCTGAAGGCTTTTCACCACGGCCAGTGCCATGTCCTGCATTTTTTCCTTACCCTGGAGAAAATGCACGTCTTCAAGCAGCAGCACGTCAAGGTCGCGGAAACGGGTTTTGAAATTTTCGATGTCGTGGGTGCGCAGGGCAGCCACAAAGCGCGAGGCAAAATCTTCTGCCGTCAGGTAGCCCACGCGCGCGCCGCTGCGTTCTTCTGCAATGGCGCGTCCAACGGCCTGAGCCAGGTGGGTTTTGCCAAGGCCAGGGGCAGAGTTCATGAACAGGGTGCGTACGCAGCCGCTGCTACGGCTGACATCCTGAGCTGCCGCAACAGCCATATTATTGGTGGGGCCAACCACAAAGTCCGCAAAAGAATAGCGCCAGTTGGTCGCCAGACGGTAGGCCGGGGTGCTGCTGATGGGCAGGGTGGCCTGCAACTGCGGGCGCGCCATCTGCTGGGCAGCAGTGTCCTGACGGCTGGCAGCCTCCGTGGCGTTGGCCGCCAAGCCGGAAAAGGTCGCGTTCAGTATGGAAGATGAGTGCGCGAACTGCTCTGCCGTGTCGGCCTGTCTGGCGGGGGCTTCTGCATTATGGGGCAGGGCAAAAGAAGCGGGCTGCTGCGCAGGGCTGGCCGCAAAGGCCGAGTTATTTCGGTTGTCGCTGGCTGGCAGGTTAGCCGCAGGCTTGCTGCTGTGGGCGGTATCGCCTGCAGCGGTAATGCGCACGTCAACAGAAGCCGGGTCAAGTCCCAGCACCGGGGCTGCTGCTTCACGCAGGGTGGAGAGCATCTTGCCTTCGAGCCAGCTGGCCACAAAAGCATTGGGCGCGGTAAGCAAAAGCCCCCCCGCGTGCACTTGTGCCTGCAAGGGTGCAATCCAGACCTTGAAAACGCCGGAATGCAGCATTTTCTTGAGATTTTCAGAAATTTCCGACCATTGTTCGCGCATGCCGCCTTGTAGCCCAAAATCAGATTTGGGGGCAATTGATGATTCCGAGCTGTTTGAGACATGGGGCCAATTTCTTATCCCCAACTTTGTTTATATCTAATAGGCCTGAATTTTAATATTTTTTAGTTACTCGGCCTGTAGTCCCTATGATGGTATATCCTTTGAGCGCAAGGCTTTCATGGGGTATGTTGGAGATTTAAACATGGGGTCAAAAAGTTTTACACAATTATAATTTGTTTTTTCTCTGTTTTTCTTATGTATACTTCACTTTTTAACTAGGCATCAGCAAACTATGCGCACCGTAAGGCAAGGCAGATTGTCAAGGGGGAAAAAGAAATTTTCGGTGGTTTCATGCCGCATAACTGGACCGGAATTTCCACGAAAATTATATAAAAACTGTTGATATTAAAGAAAGTTAAGAAAATATCCAGGCATGCCCGGAGCATGCGGGCAGCAGATGAATACGCCTGACGCCAGAATGCAAAAAACCCCGGCCTGAGCCGGGGTTTTGTTCCTGAGGGACGGACAGCGCAAGCAGGGCCAGCGCTGGATCTACCGTCCACAGCACGTTGCTGTGCCTCCTGGGAGGCCGCTGTGCTTATCTACGGCTAGAAGCCGTAGCGCAGGCCGAGCATGAACTCGTTTTCGTAGGGGCGGTTGCCAACGTTGTACTTGTTGCCAGCAGAGGTGACGCTCACATCGTTGTAGCCAAGGCTCACAAAGCGGTAGCCAGCATCAATGGCGAAGTGCTCGTTGATGTTGAAGGCAACACCAGCGCCCAGGTTCCAGGCAAAGTTGGTGGTGCGCTGATCGCCGCTGAACTTGTCGCCGTTGTTGGCGGTAAAGTCATAGCCAGCGTAGTTGAAGGCCATGCCAAGACCACCACCCACATAAGGGGTCATGATGCTGTCGTTGTGGAAATCCCAGAACAGGTTTGCAAACAGGGTCGAGGAGTTCCAGGTGCCCTTGACCTGCTTGATCGCCGCGCCGCCATCGCTCCAGGTCTTTTCATTGTTGCCGCGCATGGCGAATTCAAGTTCGGCACGCAGGGGCAGCATCTGCTGGGGCCAGAAGTCATAGCCCAGGGCCATGGCGCCACCAAGGGTGAACTGGCTGTACTGATCTACGCCTGAGCCAGCCAGGGCGCGGGAGCGTTCAATTTGGCCGGTATTTTGAAAGCTCATCAAGAATTTGGGGGCCAGATACATGCCGTTGCCTTCAGCAGCGGCAATGTTGGGCAGTGCCAGACTCAGCACCAGCGCCAACGCAAGAATAAAGCGTTTCATGACAGTCCTCCTAGGTACTTTCCTCCAAAAAAATGAAGGCAGCTTTAAAGTTGAAACAAACATTAGAAAATGTCAATATTTTTTCTATATTGGCAGCAGTGATGACGTATATTTACTGTGTTGACCATGCAAAACAGTATGTTGCAACGCTTTGATTCAACTGGAAACAAAATGTATTCTGTACAAAAAAGAAAAACCCGGCTGTTTTTTAACAACCGGGTTCATATGCTATTGCGCCATAAGCGCCCGCCGTCTTCACAACATCAGCGGGGCGCGTCTGGCCAGCTTGTTTTTTTAGAACGTGTAACCCACTGAAAGCATATAGATATTTGCGGAAACATCCTTGGAATTGCCGCCAGTAATGCCTACCTCGGGCGATATGCCCTTGGCATCGGTGCCGCCGTAGTCAAGCGAATTGATCCACAGGTGGGCGTAGGCGAGGTCCACGGTCCAGTTATTCCAGTTGAAGCCAGTACCCACGCTGAGCGTTTTGCGGCCATTGGTGGGGATCATGAAGTCGGCGTGGCTTTCATTGACCACGGGCGTCTCATAAGAAAAACCTGCGCGCAGGGTCCACCAGTCAAGGGGCTTGTATTCCACGCTGCCGTTGAAGTTCCAGCCGTCGCGCCATTCCTTGTTGTTGATGGAATTGTAGCCGCTGTCCATATAGATGTTCAGGGCATTGTAGGTGGACCAGCGGGTCCAGACCGTGCCCACTTCAAAACTCAGATTGTCCAGCGGCTTGTAGGTAACGCCCAGGGCTGCCGAATCGGGCAGCTGAAGCACGGTGTTTGCGCCGCAGTTTCTGGCCTCGGGCAGGTGTTTGGCCTTGCTGATGGCGTTGTTGCCCTGATAGGCGAATTCCACGTCGCCATTGATGTTCATGGTCACCTGACTCTTGTAGGACAGGCCAACCGACCACTGGTCGTTGAGATGCATGTGCAGGCCAAGGTGTGCGCCATAACCCCATCCGTTCCCCTCGAGCTGCATGTCGTTGTCAAATTTTTTGCCGTTGTTGTAGGTCAGAATTTTGTTGCCCATGTACATGTGGGCGTTCATGGCTTCCACGCCTACAGAAAAGGAGACCGTATCATTGAGCTTGATGGCAAGGGTAGGCACGAAGGAAATAGTCTGTACGCCGATGTCATAGACATTGTACCTGCCCGCCCAGTCACCCGAATAGCTGTTGCCAAGGCCGAAACGAGAAAAAACGCCCAGACCGACCCATGCGTTGTCGCTGAGCTGGTGGCTCAGATAGGCGTGCGGAGCATTCCAGAGGGCGGGCTTCGTGTAGGTCGAGGTTTCGCGGCTACCATAACTGGTGGAAATACCGCCAGAAGGGCTGATGAGGGCAAAGCCGCCCATCGTGCGGGTGCCGGGCAGTTGCGTAATGCCTGCGGCATTATACGCAATGGCCGAAACATCATCAGCGCGGCCCACCATGCCGCCAGCCAGGGAAACACCTCTGGCGCTCCATTCATTCAGGGAGAAACCTTCGCCCCAGGCTACGGGCGCGCAGCAGGCCACCAGAGCCAGCGCCAGACATACAGCACGAAAAACCTTCATCACCCCTCCACTAAGATGCAAAAAAAGCGCACAACAGCCCATCCCGGCATACCTTAGTACGCTGGTACGGTTGTGATGTCGCAGAAACGGACGCGGCTGTATGGCCGCCCTCGACAACAGTAATGGGCTGTCACAACATATTTATCGGATCAAGGTCAAGGAAAAGTCGCAAGTGTCTTGAAGCTTTTTGTGACAAAGCAAAGAAATAGAGCGAGCGCAGAGCCTGCCAGTCCTGCCCTTTTATCAAACATGTAAAACGTTTACGCCCACGCAGCAGGGCCAGTGGGGCGGGAGCGGGGCCAAGGAGCTGCACGCCAAGTTCCGCAGCCTTGCCGCGCAGGGCCAGAGCCAGATCGTTGAGAGCAGGGGGGCCGCCCTGTTCGTTCAGCGCGTAGGATATGCGAATGAGCGCCAGACGCACAAAGGGCGGGTAACGGCGCAGCCGCCGTTTGGCAAGCTCCGCCTGATAAAAACCCTCATAGTCTGCGGTGCGCACGTACTGCCAGCAGTAGTGCTCCACATCACGCGTCTGGATAAGCACCCGGCCCGGCTTGTCGCCCCTGCCAGCGCGCCCGGCAGACTGCACCAGCAGTTGAAATGTGCGCTCGGCGGCGCGGTAGTCCGGCAGATTCAGACCAAGGTCCGCATCCGCGATGACGGCCAGCGTCACCAGCGGAAAGTGATGCCCCTTGGAGAGCATTTGCGTACCCACCAGTATGGGGGCCTCCTGCCGGGAAAAGGCCGCCAGGATTTCTTCCATGCGTCCGGGCCTGCGGGTGCTGTCCCTGTCCAGCCGCAGCACAGGCCCCCCGGCCAGTACGCTCAGGCGCTCGGCCAGGCGTTCTGTGCCTTCGCCCATGGGCAAAAAGTTCATGCCGCCACACTCTGGGCAGGGCGAGGGAAAGGGGCGGCTATAGCCGCAATAGTGGCAGACGAGTTTTTCCAGTCCCTTGTGGTAGGTGAGCCCAATTTCGCAGTGCGGGCAGCGCAGGGTGCGGTTGCAGTCAAGGCAGTACATCAGGGGGGCGTAGCCGCGCCTGTTGAGCAGCACCACGGCCTGCTCGCCGCGCTCAATGGTCTCGCGCAGTGCGGCCTCGCTCTGCGGGGCCAGCAGCCCGTCCATGCTGGTTGAGCCGGGCGCGAGGGCGCTGATGTCCACCAGTTCCACCGGCGGCAGCTCGCGTCCGCCCACGCGGTGCGGCAGCCGCAGGATGGGCAGGTGGCCGTTTTCAGCAGCATAAAAGGTCTTGAGGTCTGGCGTGGCAGAACCAAGCACCAGCAGCCCCTTTGCCTGGGCAACACGGAACCATGCCACTTCCTTGGCCTGATAGGCCAGGCTTTCGTCCTGCTTGAAAGAGCCGTCGTGCTCTTCGTCAAGCACAATGCAGTTCAGATGCGGCACTGGCAGAAACAATGCCGAACGCGTACCCACGACGATGCAGGGGGTGTCGCTTTGCGCCATCTGGCGAAAGGTCGCTTCCCGCCGTGCGGGCGACTGGTAGCCGTGGTAGAAAAATAACGGAGCATCGGGCAGCGCGCAGGTGGCATCGCGCCGCAGTTTGTGGGCCAGAGCCACCTCGGGTGCGAGCAGCATGACGCTTTTGCCCGCCGCAAGGCAGGCCTTGGCAAGTTCAAGGTATACTGCTGTTTTGCCGCTGCCGGTCACGCCAAAGAGCAGGCGGGAGGAAGCCTCCTCTGCCCGCAGTGCCTCCAGCATGCTTTCAAGCGCACGTGCCTGCTCATCGTTAAGGACAAAGGGGGCAGGCGGGGGCGGCAACAGGCTTTGCTCTGTGGCGTCCAGAGCGTCATCATCGTCAACGCCGTTGTCTCGCGCTAGGTTGACGTGCCCAGCTTCCAGCAGGGTATGGAGGGCTGGGGTTACGGCCTGCCCGAGGGATTGCACAAGCCGCCTGCGGCTCACGCTGCCGTGCTGGTGCAGATAGTCCAGAACCTCAATCTGGCGTTTGGCCGAGGGCCGCACAGGCCAGGGCGGGTCAACGCGCAGCAGGCAAAATTCTTCGCTGGCGGCGTCTGTGCCGGGGGGCAGCATGCGGGCCGTGCCTTTGCAAAGGGACTCGGCGAGCGCCTGACGCTGTTCAGGCAGGGCTTCACGGATGCGGGCCAGAGTCCAGGCCACAGCCTTGCCCGATTCAATATTGCGCAGCCGCACCCGTGCAAGGCGCAGCCCCTGTGGCAGCACATGCCCCAGAATATGACCGGGGTGCAGCCCCTGACGGCGGGCCAGATCTTCAGCCAGTTCCAGCAGTACAGCGGGGAGCAGGGGGGCGTTTTCCAGCGGCCAGCCAAGGCTTTTGCAGTCAACGCCTTCCGGCACGTCGGCGGTGGGGCTGACGCGCAAAAGCACTGCGGCGCGCAGGGCGGTGCGCTCGCCCCGGCCCAGCGGCACGGCCACGCGCAAGCCGGGCTGCCAGAAATCGGCGGGAAATTCGGGCGGCAGCGTGTAGGTAAGGCTGGCGTAGGGCGGAGTGAGCAGGGCGACTGTGGCGTACATGTGGGGCAGAGTTACGTAATACGGCCCCAATGGCAAGCCTCCTCTGGCGAACCAGAGGAGGCTTGGGGCAATACGTATGTGCAGCGGGTTTTAATGGAACTGCACAAAATTCTTGAGCAGCTTGAGCAGATCGTAGCGCAGTTCTTCGTCCTGAAGGGCAAAGTAGATGTTGGCGGTGAGAAATTCCGCCCAGTCGCCAGCGTCAAAGCGCATGCCGGACATACGCACAGCCATCATGCCCCTTTCCTGAGCCATGGCCTGCAGTGCGTCGGTAAGCTGGATTTCGCCGCCGTGACCTGGCTCGACCTTTTCAAGATAGTCAAAAATATCAGGTGTGAGCACATAACGGCCAACAATAGCCATGCGCGAGGGCGCGTCTTCACGGGCGGGTTTTTCCACCATGTTTTTGACGCGGAACACGCCGGGGGTCACTTCATCGCCATCAATGATGCCGTAGCGGCTGACCTTCTCCCACGGTACTTCCATCACGCCGATGACCGGCATTTTTTCGGCCATGGCCACTTCAATGAGCTGGCCGATGCCGGGAGCGCCGCCAAACATGAGGTCATCGCCCACCATGATGGCAAAGGGATCATCACGCACAAGTTCGCGCGCGCAAAGCACCGCATGCCCAAGGCCAAGCTGGCGCTTTTGCCGTACGGACATGATGTTGACCATCTCGGCCACCTTGCGCACTTCAGCCAGTTTGTCGAGCTTGCCAGCGCGTTCAAGCACGCCCTCAAGCTGGAGGTTGTAGTCGAAGTGATCTTCAATAACCGTTTTGTCGCGGTTGGTGACGAAAATTACATCTTCAATATTGGCGCGCTGCGCTTCTTCAACCACATACTGGATGACGGGCTTGTTGTAGATGGGCAGCATTTCCTTGGGAATATTCTTTGTTGCAGGCAAGGAACGGGTGCCCCATCCGGCCACAGGAATGACGACTTTACGAATATCCTTCATGCATGCCTCCAAGGGGGGTAGACAAAACAATTTTTATTAGCGGCAAACCGATGCAAGCAATAAACGGATAGCGGCCATACTGCAAGCAGTTCCTGCCCGATCCGGGAGCGCCGCCGCGATGTGCAACAGTCAAATCAGCGCAGTTCGCGCTCAACCACAACGGCCAGATCTTCGGCGAAAGTTTTGACCTTTTCGGGGTTTTCGCCTTCCACCATGACGCGGCAAAGAGATTCCGTGCCGGAATAACGCAAGAGCACACGCCCGCGCCCTGCCAGTTCCGCCTCGACCTTGGCAACAGCCTCGCCAATTGCGGGGCGTTCCTCAAAGGGCAGGCGTTTTTCCACTCGCACGTTGATAAGCTTCTGCGGGAAGGGTTTGAGCCTGCCCGCCAGTTCGGAGAGAGGCTTGTCCTTTTCGCGCATGATGCGCAGAATTTGCAGGGCCGCCAGCAGGCCATCGCCAGTGGTGCTGTACTTGTGGAAAATAAGATGGCCCGACTGCTCGCCGCCCAGCATGGCGCCTTCGCGCCGCATGGCTTCCATAACGTAGCGGTCGCCCACCTTGGTGCGCAGCAGCGAACCGCCGTGATCCTTCATAAAAATTTCCAGGGCCATGTTGCTCATGGCGGTTGCCACAAGCAGATTGCCCGGCAGTTCGCCCCGGGCCATCATGGCCTGGGCGCACATGGCCATAAGCTGGTCGCCGTCAATGATGTCGCCGTGTTCGTCCACAACAATGAGGCGGTCGGCATCGCCGTCCAGCGCAAGGCCCACGTCGGCCCGCACCTCGCGCACCTTGGCTGCCACCACTTCGGGATAGAGCGAGCCGCAGTGTTCGTTGATGTTGGTGCCGTCAGGGCTTGTGCCGATGCGGAAAACTTCGGCTCCAAGTTCTTCAAGAGCCAGCGGGGCAACCTTGTAGCTGGCGCCGTTGGCGCAGTCAATCACAATGCGCAGGCCCGAAAGGGTCAACTGGGGGGGGAAGCAGCTTTTTGTGTAAACAATATAGCGGCCCCCTGCGTCTTCAATCTTGGTGGCGCGGCCCACGCCGCGCGCTTCCGGATAGGGCCATTTAAAGTCCGAATCCAGCACCATGGCCGATATCTCGTCTTCGGTCAGGTCGGGCAGCTTGTAGCCATCGGCATCAAAGAACTTGATGCCGTTGTCGTGAAAGGGGTTGTGCGAGGCGGAAATAACCACCCCAAGGTCGGCCCGCATGCTGCGGGTAAGGAAGGATATGGCCGGAGTGGGCAGCGGGCCGGTCATGATCACGTGCATGCCGGCGGCGCACAGGCCGGAAGTGAGCGCAGATTCAAACATGTAGCCTGAAAGGCGCGTATCCTTGCCGATGACCACCTTGTGCTGGTGGTCGCCGCGCCGAAAGCGCACGCCCGCCGCCAGACCAAGTCGCAGGGCCACATCCACGGTCATGGGATAGTTGTTGACCGTGCCGCGCAGTCCGTCTGTGCCGAAAAGACGCTCAGCCATGAAAACTCCTTACCTCTAATTCTTTTGCAGCGCGCAGACGCGTTTCAGCGTGGGCGCTGTTGCTGGTTTTTGTCGTATGTGCCGTGCCCGGCCGCAAGGGCAAGGCGCGGTTGCGTTCCTCTCTGGCTGCCGGATGTGGCAGTTGAAGGGCGGCGCTTATTTCTTTTTTCTTGTTACCGTAACTTCTTCCGTAACCGGGTTCAAGAGAGTCATTCCTTCCGGCAGTTTGAAGTGCAAGGGCGTTTTAATGCTTTCTCCCGGCTGGATCTCCGGCGTAACGAGGGAAACTTCCATCTCGCCAAGGTAACGGCTGTTCTTAGCCAGAGCTTCGGGCACTTCCACCAGCACGGCAATTTCATCGGGGCTAACCGTATAGGCATGGCGGCTTTCCTTGGCAATTTCCACCTTGCAACGGCGCGATATAACGGTGCGCCCACTGGTGATGGTGTACTGCACCTTGACGGAAGGCGGCGTGGCCGTGACCATGCCTGGCGTGTCCAGCGTGATGGTTTGCTGGGTTGTTGTGCCCGCTGCCTTGGGATCAAGCATTATGGTTAGCGGCACACTGGCAATGGCAGAAACAACAGATTCCGGGCCGCGCAAAACCACCGTGGCCGGAGTAACGCTGACGTTTTCCACCGTCAGGGCGCCGCTGTGCAGGGGCGAATCCACAACCGCCTTGACGGGCACGCTGCGTTCCTGAACGTTGTCGGCCTTGACCACAATGCGCGGGGGCTGCACATCAATGAGCTCAAAGGCGCGGAAGTTTGCCCCCAGATGTTCTGCCGAAAGCGGAACCACTGTGGTGCCCTTTTTTATGGAGGAAAGATCAACAGCCTGAATAATCTTGCGCTGCGTTATGGAGCGCAAAAGAGTTTCCGGCCCGCGCAGGCGCACAATGGCCTTGTTGATGAGTCCGTCAGTCACCACAAGATTGGCGGGGATGCCGAAGTAATCAAGGTTAACTTCAATCTGCGCTTCCAGCCTGTCGCGAACGCTGACCATGTACCACATGCTCACGGCGATAAAGATCGCCAGCAGCATGGAAAGCAGATGCGGGGGGCGGCGTGAGGGATCAGAGGATTTCATTAAGCACCTGCCTGAGGCGGGTAGCGTCAAGGGCGCGCATCAGCTCATCCTTGAGTGCCACGGAAATTTCGCCTCTTTCTTCAGAAACAACAATGACCAGGGCATCGCTTTCACGGGCAATGCCCAGTGCCGCGCGGTGCCGCGTGCCGAAGTTCTGGCCCTTGGCTTCGGCCAGCGGCAGAATGCAGGCCGCAGCGGTGATTCTGCCACGGCTGATGACCACGGCTCCATCGTGAAGGGGGGCCTTGGGATAAAAAATATTCATGAGCAGCTGGCGTGAAAGCTGCGCATCAATGCGCACGCCTTCGCGTTTAATCATATCACCAAGGCGCATGCTGCGCTCAATAACGATAAGTGCGCCCACCCGCAGCCGGGCCATTTCAACACAGGCGCTCACCACTTCTTCCACGCCGATACTTTTTATGCTGGATCGGCGAAAGATGGGACGTGCGCCCATTTCTCCCAGAGCCTGACGGATATCGGCCTGGAAAATAACGACGATGAGGATGAAAAGGGAACTGAAGATGTGCTGCAACAGCCAGGTAAGCGTGTACAGGCCGAGAGCGTTTGAAAAGAAATACAGCAGCGTAAGCAGGCCCAGCCCTGTAAGGACTGTCAGCGCCCGCGAACCCCGCAGCATCTGGATAACCTGGTACAGCATAATGCTGACCACGGCTATATCCATTACATCGCGCCAGTCTATGGCAATACGGTCAAACACGGTGTGTTCCTTGCAGCAAAGTGTATCGGGCAACCGTCGCGCTGTCAGCCGTGGGCTTTGGCGCGTTCCTTGTCTTGGTACATGGCAGTGTCCGCGCAGGAGAGCAGCGCATCCACTGTGAGGGCAGTATCAGGGTACACTGCACTGCCCATGCTGAACGTGATCGGCCCAGGTATGTTCAGCTCTGGCAATCCCTTTGCAAGATCGGCGCGCATTCGGGTAAAGGCGGCCTTGTCCCTCTCCTCGGCCGGGGGACCGTTGAGCAGCAATACAAATTCATCACCGCCCATACGCCCCAGAATATGGGTCACCGGGGCATGTGCGCGAACAACCTCTGCGAAGAGTTGCAATACTCGGTCGCCCGCCTCATGTCCATAGGTGTCGTTGATGCCTTTAAAATTATTTAAGTCGACGTAATATAAGGTGAATTTTTTTACAACTGGTGAGGCTATGCGCCTTTGTAGTTCCTCAAAGAGCCCACGCCTGTTGAGCGCCCCCGTAAGGGCGTCTCTGTAAGCGATGGCCTCAAGATATGTGCGAATTTGCGTAAGGTCATGATTCCTTTGAACTAACGTTGCCAGGAAGAGACTGAGAAGAACGCTCATACCCACATAGAGCCATGATTCCAGTGATCTGAACCACGCAACGCCTGCCGACATGCGGATCAGCCAGTGAGCGTTAAGAATTGTCACAGGCATGTCTATGCTGCCGGCGTCTTTTTCTGAATCCGCACTGCCAGCTATAAGCAACGCACCGCCTTTATGGGGGGATGTGCGCCAAAGGCCAAAATCGATATTCATGCTGTCCAGCAGGTAAAGGTCCGAGGCTGTCAGCACTTCAGGAAAACGCAGTAATATTGCAGCAATACCCCAATATTGAGGACGGCCGGAAGCATCAGGAAGGAATACGGAAAGTCGCCCCACCAGAGCCGCATCCCCGTTGGGGAGCAGTACCGGCCCGGCCAGGGTCAGGGGGGCACCGTGGCGGGCCGTGATTGCCTCGTGGCAGCCCAGATTGCCGTCAAGCATATCCTGCCCCACCAGCAGGCTGTTGGCAGGCGTATATGGGTACACCTTGTTTATGGTGCCGCCGGGAGCGAGAACAAAGGCCTGAATGGTGTCATCATCGCGCAGGGCAGCGGCAACACGCTCGAATTCCTGAATATTCCCGCTGTTGTCAATAACAAGCGCGTTCAGGGTTTCCGTTTTGAATATCAGGCGCAACAGATCGCTTTGGAGATTATCGCGTTGCGAGCGGGCAATGCTCTCAAGCTTGACCCGCTCAAGCTGCTGTTTGCGGTCAATCAAAACCCATGTCAAAAGTAAGTTGAAGGCCAACGTGATGAGCAGCATTCCAGTGAATGGGCGCGTTGAAAAAAATCGCACCATACCGGCAGACTCGCAATCGTTGACGGTTTGAATCCTAGTTGGCCTCAAGAGCCAGAGCAACAGTCATGGCCTGACGGGCCGCGACAACATCATGCACCCTGTGCCAGAACACGCCCTTGCCGCGCAGCATTGCCGTAGCCATGGCTGTTGCCAGACCACGCTCCTGCGGCGGCAGGCCCAGAAGCCCGCCAAAAACGGATTTCATGGACAAGGCCATGAGCACGGGCCGCCCGAGCGCAAGCAAGTCTTCCGGGTGGGCCAGCAGGGCAAGGTTGTGTTCAAGCGTCTTGCCAAAGCCGATGCCGGGGTCAAGCACAATGCGGTTTTCCGGCAGGCCCGCCCGTACCATGCGCGACATCTCGAGTTCAAAAAATTCCAGCACTTCGCGGCGCACATCAGTGTAGCGCGGGTCGTGCTGCATGGTCTGCGGGCGGCCTTGACTGTGCATCAGCACATAGCCGGGCTTGTATTGCACAAGCACGTCCAGCAGGGCGGGATCAAAGGCGCAGGCCGAAATATCGTTGATGATGGCAGCCCCCATGTCCAGCACAGCGGCAGCCGTGGCGGCATGGTAGGTGTCCACGGAGATTACGGCTCCGGGCGCAGATTGGCGCAGCCCTGTCAGAACCGGCAGCAGGCGCTCGGTTTCCTGCTGGGGGGGCAGTTCCGCAGCTCCGGGCCGCGACGATTCCGCGCCAAGGTCAAGAATGTCTGCACCCTGGTTGCGCAGGGTCAGCGCATGGTTGAGGCCTGATGCCGGGGCGTTGTGCCGGCCCCCGTCATAAAAGGAATCTGGGGTCAGATTTACAATGCCCATTACGCCAAAGGGGGAGGGCGTCTTCAACGCCCGCCCCCCAAGAATATGCCAGTCTGCGCCCCTGGAAAGAGCGGCCGGGCAAATGCTATCGGTCATTTTCTTTACTGTTGTTCCGGGTGTTCTCGGTTTCGGACTGTTTGGACTCCGCCTGTTCCGATTGCTGCTCCTGCTTGTGCTCTGCCTTCTGTTCGGGGGCCTGAGCGTCCGTATCCGGCTCAATAACAAATTCTGCGCCGGATTTGGAAGCCTTGCCGCCCTTGGCGGCAGTGGAGGGCACGGGTTTGCCGTTGTTGTCGAGCGGGGGCAGTTCCTTGTTGTCCATGAGCAGGTCAATATCCGCGCCGGTGATGGTTTCGCGATCAAGAAGCGCCTGGGCAATGCGGTGCAGGGCATCCAGATTTTCTTCAAGCAACTTGCGGCAGCGGCTGTGCGCGTCTTCCACAATGCGCTTCACTTCCGAATCCACAAGACGTGCCGTGTCTTCGCTGAAGTTCTTGTTCTGAACCCATTCGCGGCCAATAAAAACTTCTTCGCCGGTTTCGCCGATGGCCAGCGTGCCCACGGCCTCGCTCATGCCCCACTCGCAGACCATTTTGCGGGCCATGCGGGTGACGCGCTCAATGTCGTTGGAGGCACCGGTGGTGATATCGTCAAAAATAATTTCTTCCGCCACGCGGCCACCCAGCAGCACCACCAGATTATTGCGCAGAAAGGTGCGTGAATAGCCGTGGCGGTCTTCTTCCGGCAGCTGCATGGTCACGCCGAGGGCGCGTCCACGCGGAATGATCGTAACCTTGTGCACCGGGTCGGAACCGGGCAGCAGGCGGGCAGCCAGGGCGTGGCCGCCTTCATGGTAGGCTGTGATGCGCTTTTCTTCCTCAGAGAGGATAAGACTGCGGCGTTCGCGGCCCATGAGAACCTTGTCCTTGGCATACTCGAAATCGTGCATGTCCAGGCGATCCTGATTGAGCTTGGCGGCCTGAAGGGCAGCTTCGTTGACCAGGTTTTCAAGGTCAGCGCCAGAAAAGCCCGGTGTACCGCGAGCCAGCACTTCCAGATCAACATCGCCCGCAAGAGGCGTGCGTTTGGTGTGCACTTCAAGGATGCGGCGGCGGCCACGCAGATCGGGCGTGGGCACCATCACCTGGCGGTCAAAGCGGCCAGGGCGCAACAGGGCGGGGTCAAGCACATCGGGGCGGTTGGTGGCGGCAATGAGGATAACGCCTTCATTGCTTTCAAAGCCGTCCATTTCCACAAGCAGCTGGTTCAGGGTCTGCTCGCGTTCGTCATGCCCGCCGCCAAGGCCAGCGCCACGCTGACGGCCAACGGCGTCGATTTCGTCAATAAATATCAGACAGGGCGCGTTTTTCTTGCCCTGAACAAAAAGGTCGCGAACGCGCGAAGCGCCCACGCCCACAAACATTTCAACAAAGTCGGAGCCTGAAATGGAAAAGAACGGCACCCCGGCCTCACCTGCAACGGCCCGGGCCAGAAGGGTTTTACCCGTGCCGGGAGGGCCCACGAGCAGTACGCCCTTGGGGATGCGCCCGCCAAGGCGGGTAAATTTTTTGGGGTTGGAGAGAAATTCCACAACTTCCGAAAGTTCGTCCTTGGCTTCGTCAACGCCAGCCACGTCAGCAAAGGTAACGCGTGTGCTGTCCTGATTGAGCAGGCGCGCGCGCGACCGGCCAAAGCTCATGGCCTTGCCGCCGCCGCTCTGCATCTGGCGCATAAAGAAAATCCACACGCCCACCAGCAGCAGCATGGGGAACCATGAAACCAGCAGGGTCATGTACCATGGCTGTTCTTCCGGCGGCTCGGCCTTGATTTCGACCTTTTTTTCAATAAGGCGGTTTACGAGGCCGATGTCCTGCGGAGCATAGGACTGCACGGTTTTTCCGTCAGAGGTGCGCCCAATGAGGGTGTGCCCCTGAATGGTTACGGACATGAGCTGGCCGTTGTCCACCTGACTGAGGAAATCTGAGTAGGGCACCCGCTGGGTGATCCCCTGCGGCTGCTGGAACATATTGAAAAGCATGACCATCGCCAGGACGATTATCGCCCACAGCATCAGGTTGCGACTTATCTGATTCAACACTGCCTCCGTTACGTTTTCCGCGCGCGGTGGCGCACGGCCAGGCCGGATATATGGCCAGCACAGTTAAGAAATTACTACCTGTATGTGGCTGGTGTCAAATGCTTGTGGGCATTTGCAGTTCAGGCAACAGGGTTTCGGCTGCGCTTGTCTTGTTCATAATAATGCGCAAAACACGCTTGGCAATGGAGGTTTGACATGCAGGAGTCAAAACAGCATGCCGGGTGCGTGTTGCGCATGGTCAAACTGTGCTGCGGGCTTTGCTGCTTTTGCTGTGCTGCAAAGGCCAAATAAGTTTGCCCCCTTGCGGGCAAGGGGCTTTTGCCCTATGGTGCGCCCATGCGGAGACGTTTCGTCACCGGTGTGGCGCCCGGTCTTCAAAACCGGTGGCAGGCCTTGCGGTCTGTGGTAGGTTCGACCCCTATACGTCTCCGCCATTCAAGCTTTTTTAGCCAGGCTCATCTGGCTTGCCGTCTTTTGCAGACTGACGTTTTGTCCCCCGGTTTGACCCGGGGGATTTTTTTGTCTTGCGGGCAGCCTGGTTTCAGCCAGGCCTGTCGCTATTTTTCAGATTTTTTCTTGTGGCTTGAGCGCAGGTGCAGGCGCATGGGGGCATGCGTGATGCCAAATATTTTGCGCAACGCGCGTTCAAGATAGCGGGTATAGCTTTCAGGAACACGGGTGGCATCGCTCACAAAGCACACAAAGGTCGGCGGCGCGGTTTCCGCCTGGGTCAGGTAGAAGAACTTGGCGCGCACACGCTTGACCACAGGCGGCTGGTGCTTGTCGAGCACTTCTTCCATGGCGCGGTTGAGCTTGCCGGTAGAAATGCGCACGCTGCATTCTTCGTGGATCTGGGTTGCCAGGGGCAGGATTTTTTTCAGGCCGGTTCCCTTGAGGGCAGAAACATTCAGAATCGGCACATGCGGGCAGAAGGCCAACATTTCGGCGACGTTCTTTTTGAGCCTGTCCAGCGAGTCGCGGGGGGCCAGATCGCACTTGTTGATAAGCACCATAAAGGGAGTTTTGCGCGTGTTCAGCATGTCCATGAGGCGCTTGTCCTGCTGGCTCACGCCTTCGGCGGCGTCCAGGGTCAGCAGGGTCACGTCGGCCTTGGTGCTCGACTTGATGGCCGAGTTGACGGAGTACTTTTCCAGACTGTCGCTGATCTTGGTGCGGCGGCGTACACCTGCAGTGTCCACAAACACGTAGTCGCGCCCACCGCTCGCAAAGCGCACGTCAACGCTGTCACGCGTGGTTCCCGCCACATCGGAAACAATCATGCGGTCACTGCGGGAAATGGCGTTGATAAGCGACGACTTGCCCGCATTGGGGCGGCCAAGCATGGCCAGCTTGAGGGTCGGCGGCGCGGGCGGTTCGGTGGAGGTTTCTTCCGGCAGCAGGGCTACCAGTTCTTCCACCAGAGCGGTGATGTTGTGTCCGTGCTCGGCGGAAACCGCCAGCAGCGGGAAGCCCAGAACGTGAAATTCGGCCATGAGCTCATCTTCGCGCTCCACGCCGTCAACCTTGTTGACCACGCAGAGGGTGGGCAGGCCCTTACGGCGCACATGGGCCGCAAGATGCTCGTCCAGGGGCAGCAGGCCGTCACGCGAATCCACCACAAAGGCCACGGCAGCGGCATCAACCAGCGCCGCCTCGGTTTGCGCAAGAATGTCGCGCTCAAAGCCGCGAATGCCTTCGGGGCCTTCCACCACAGCGGAGTGGGCGTCAAGGGTGATGCCGCCCGTGTCAACGATACCGAAAACGGGGGTGTCCTTGCGGCGCACCACGCCGTCCATGCGGTCGCGGGTCACGCCGGGGCGGTCATGGGTGATGGCCCGATTGCTGCGGATAAGCCTGTTGAACAGGGTGGATTTGCCCACATTGGGGCGACCCACCAGAATGACGCGGGGCAATGTATCTGCCATGAGAATACCTTAGTGTACGCCTGGGATTTGCCAGGCGAGATTGCAAGCGTGAAGCGGAGTGCGCCGCCATGCGGTCATGCGCTCCGATGAAAAGAAAGCGCCCGGAGCATATGCTCTCTGAGGCGTCTGGCGTGTAATGCCGCGCAGGCCGCGCGGCAGCCAGGACAGTTGGGTTTTGAGACTGCTTTACTGGCGTAAAAATTTATTTTTAGCACTTTGTTCCGTCAAAGGGAAGACCCCGCATCCGCCCCCATGTTCCGGGGCTGTCATGGCCGCGACAGGCTCTGGCATCTGCTCAAGGGCATGCGCGCCAGACCACGGCGGAAGACATGAAAACACGTGTCCGCAGGGCATGGTTACGCGCAGGGCATGCAGCATCAGGTTTTCCGGCTCCGGGGCAGATTTTTCTGCCGTGCCCATGCGGGCCGGGGCCGGGAGGGCGTAGGCCCCGCGCGGCACATGGCGGCGCGTAGGCGCAGCCTGCCCGTACTTGGTGTCGCCAATCACAGGATACCCCACGGCGGCAAGCTGTACGCGGATCTGATGCGTGCGGCCTGTCAGCAGGTGCACAAGCAGCAGGCTTTGCGCTTGCTCCACCCTCAGGGGGCGCACCATGCAAAGAGCCTCGCGGCTGTCAGCCTCGCCGGGAGCAGCCGGACGCACCTTTTCGTAGCCTTGGGCAGCATCCTTGCGCAGAAAGTGGCGCAGAAGCTGCGTTTCGGCAAAAGGCCAACGGCCCTGCACCCATACAACGTATTCCTTGGCCAGCGTTCCATCGCGTATGGCGTCCTGTGCCTTGGCAAGGGCTTCGTACGAGGCAGCCACCAGCAGTACGCCCGATGTTTCCTTGTCCAGCCTGTGCACGGGCGTGGGCTTGAAGGGCGCGCTTGCGAAGTAGGCGGCCAGCCGGGAACTGAGGCTGTCGTCATGCCCTGTGCCGGGATGCGTAGGCAGGCCTGCGGGTTTGTTGAAGGCCCACAGGTAGCCGTCTGTGCCGATCATGGGCGGCAGCGGAGGCGAATCAACCGGCTGCGTGTCGAGAGCTGTATCCGTCAGCGGCTGGGGGGCAGTTTCTGACGCGCTTTCTTCCGCCATTTTGAAGGCAAAGGGAGGAAGACGAACAATGTCGCCTGTCTGCACACGGGCAAAGGGCTTGCATCTGCTGCCGTTGATGCGCACCTGACCAGTGCGCACCCAGCGGTGGAGCAGGGTGGGGGGCAAGTTCAGCCGCCTTTGCAGGAACTGTAACAACTTTTGGCCGCTTTCGGTCTCCTGAACTATCGGCTGTTCCAGCGGCGATTGCCTGCTGATGCCGATGCCAGAGTCCTGGGCCTGCGTAGGGGGAGGGTTATCTTCCGACATGGGGATACTCTGGCGCAAAGCCAGCCTTGCGTCAAGAGCGCCGGGGGCGCGGCCTGCGGCGGCCTGCCTGCTGCGCGTTACAGATAGCGGCAGTCGTTCATGGAAACCTTGGCAAAGGTGTGGTTTTCAATCCAGTCCCGAACACGCTGGCGCGTCTCAGCCCTTGTGGTCAGTTTGTTCCGCAGCATGGCCCGGTCTGCCTCCACAATGGCGTTGGCAATGCTGTTCTGCATGTTTTCTGTGCAGGCGGAACCCATTGCCAGCAAGACCGGGGGGCGGTTTTGCTGGTTGTTGTGCCTTTCAAAGCGCTGCATGAGTTCATGCAACGTTTCGGCAACCTTCAGTCTGTCGCATCCGGGCAGCAGCACGGTGTATTCATCACCGCTCATGCGCGCCACGCAGGCTGCGGAATCCAGCCCGCCGCGCAGCAGCAGGGCCGCCTGACAAAGCACGGTATTGCCTTCTTCGTGCCCGAGGTAATCGTTAATCATTTTCAGTCCGTTGACATCGGCAACGATTATCCCCACGGGCCGAACGGCGTTTTGCTCCAGCTCCTCCACGGTCATGGTAAAAAAAGTTCGGCTGCGCAAACCTGTGAGCGGGTCGTTGCGCACCATGTCCTCAAGGTGGGCTCTGTCGGCCTGGCTTGCGCTGATGTCGGTATGCAGGCCCACCACACGCGTGGCCCTGCCGCTGGCATCGCGCTGTGTAACGTTGCCGCGGCCAAGGATCCAGGCCCAGGTGTTGTCTGCCCTGCGCATGCGGTAGGTGCATTCAAAGGTATCGCCGTGGGTGGGCGAGGCAATGATGTCTTTTTGTATGGGCACCACGTGGGCGTAATCTTCCGGATGAATCTTTTCTTCCCAGCTTCGCAGCGTTGCCGGGAAAGTCTCGGCAGAGTAGCCCAGCATTTCAATGTAGCGGGGGCTGTAGTAGACGGTATTGGTATTGGCGTCCCAATCCCACAGTCCATCGCCGGAAGCATTGAGCGCCAGCATCAGGCGGGCGGCATCCTGCGTGGAGTGCGGCGTGGCAAGGTGCTGCATGGAAAAACGCGCGGACGGCAAAATCTGCTGCGTCTGACGTTCCACCGCGCTGATGCAGCCAACCACACGCTCTGCCTGCCCTGCACCGTTACGCGCAAGGGTTATAAGCTGGGTTCGTGCCACAAGACCGTTGATGGGAAAGCATATTTCCATATGCGCCCCGATGTGGCCCTCGAGAAACGTCTGCAACGATTGCCCGAGTATGTCCCTTTTATCCTCATGGCATGCGCCAAGAAATGCCGCCATGCTGCAAGGAACATTTGCCTCAATGCCAAGTAGCCTCCCGGCCCCAAGGCTGAAGCGGAGGAGGTCTGAGGCAACGCGCCATTCCAGCACGGCATCGGTTGTGTCCGTCTGGATAAGCGGCAGGGGGAGGCTGGGATAGGGTTCGCGCATGGCAATCCTTGGGAGTCCAAGATATGGTGCCAAAAGACAGGAATCTGACGCAGAGCATAAATTGCTGCGCGACCCTACTACTCTTCAGGAAAGAATGCTACTATCATTTTATATATACAAGTAGATATTTGGTGCTAAAATTAAAAAGCGAGGCTGCCGGAGGCGAGCCAGCGGGCAACGCCAGCGGGGCGTTACGGAAGGGCGTGGCGCGGCGGCAGGATGGAAAATTATTTTATAGCAGATAGCTGCGGGCGTATTGCCCTTGCATTGTTGAAGATTGCCGCCAGCAAAATTGTGTGGGGCTAATGCTCGTGGGGTTCGTTGCCCAACGGGTGGGCGTGCATATGGGCATGGGCAAAGGATGGGGCGCAGGCGCTCAGCCGATTGTTGGCGATGGTGAGGTACTGGGTGGATGTTTGCGCCAGAAAATCCCAGTCATGGGATATAGTTATGCGCGCAGTGTCCAGGCTGCCCAAGATGTCGATGATTCGCTGGCGGGCATCGTTATCGAGGCCGTTGGTGGGCTCGTCAAGCAGCAGGGCCTCGGGCTTCATGGCCATCACTGAAGCCAGCGATACGAGCTTTTTTTCGCCGCCGGAAAGCCGGTGGGTAAGGCGGTTTTCAAATCCGGCCAGGCCGAGAGCGCGCAGGGTGTCCATGGCGCAGTCTCTGGCATCATCGGCTGAAAAGCCGAGATTCAGGGGGCCAAAGGCCACGTCCTCCAGCACGGTGGGGAAAAAGAGCTGGTCTTCTGCGTGCTGCAGCACAAATCCCACCTTGCAGCGCAGATTGTAGAAATCCTTTTCGTCCTTGAGGGGCGTGCCGTGAAACAGCACCTGACCCGCCTGAGGCCGCGCCAAGCCCGTGATGCAGCGGAAAAGCGTTGTCTTGCCGCTGCCGTTGGGACCATAGAGGCCGATACGCTGACCGGGGTGCAGCGAAAAATCCACATCGCACAGCACTGTGCGCGGCGAGTTGCCCTGCCCGTAAGCAAAGCAGATGCCCTCGAGGCTGAAAATGGCTGCATCGTGATGGTGGTCAGACATTAAGGACTCCCAGGCATTCAACCGCGATTATCCCCGCCATGCACAACAGCAGGCCCAGTGCGAAAATACAGTCGCCCTTCTGGGCGTGGAATACCGTCACCGATCTGAAATGGCCGGAAAATCCCCGCAGAACCATAGCCTCGCGCACTCGCAGAGAGCGCTCGTAACTGCGCACCAGCAACAGGCCCAGCAAGGATGCCAGGGTGCGGTAGGTATGCATGCTGGTGCGCGGGCGAAAACCGCGCAACCGTGCCGCCACAAGCAGGGTGTGCCATTCCTGGGCGATGACGTGAACGTATCTGGCTGTGAAAAGAAAGAGGAAAACGAGCTTGGGCGGGCAGTGCAGCCGCTCCAGCGCATGACCGGCGGTGGGGGCGTTCATGGTGGCGACAAGCGCCAGAAAGATGCAGGCAATGGCATTGGACTTGATGCTCACCAGCAGTGCAAGGCGCACGCCTTCTGCGCTGACTGTGAGCATTCCCCATTGCGCCAGCGGGGTTCCCGGCGTGGTCAGGGGCGTTACGCACCACAGAAAAACAATGAAGATATTGATGGCGCCGAGGCGTTGCAGCAGCGCGCGGGCAGGCGGATTGGCCGCCGCCAGCAGCGCCAGACCCAGCGCAAGGGCCATGCCGCAGGCGGTCAGGCTGTGCAGCAGAGATATGCATACCGCAAGCCCCCCCGCGGAGGCCATGCGAACGCGGGGGTCAATACGCTGTATGAGCGATGGGCGAACAAAGGGCTGGTCAAACACTCCCAGCCATTACCCCCGACGCCCCTTGAAGTAAAGGGCAATACCCGCCAGACCCACCAGCCAGCCGATGCCGCCGAAAATTTCAGAAAATCCGGGGCGCGACACGCGCATTTCGGCAAGTTCCCGGCGGATGGGCCCAAGCTTTACATCCAGCGCCGCGTTGACAATGGTTTGCAGCTCCCCGGAGCTGACGCCGGCAGCGCTTGGGGTGGGTGCAGCCGCGCCTTTTGCTCCGGGGGGTGCCGTGGATACTGCGTGTGTAACCGGAGATGTTTTTTCGGCAGCAGGAGCCGCCGCGTCCTTTGCTTCGGAGGCGCTGGCGGGAATGGCTGGCGTCTGAACCGCCGCCAGTTCGGCGGCATCCATCATCCATTCGTTCTGATGGCCTTCGCCAGCCTTGACGACTATGCGCAGGCCGTGGGCCTTGCCCTCAGCGGGAACAGGAAAACGGTACACGCCCTGATCATCTGTGCGGCCTTCCTGCAGTTTTGCGCCTGTGGCAGCATCGTACACCACCACCTGTCCCTGCTTGACCTTGTTGCCGCCGTTAAAGCCGCATTCCGCAACAACCTGATCCCCTTCTGTCCATGCAAAAACATTGACCCGGTGGGCCTGAGCCGCATGGGGCAATGCCAACGTGAAGAGCAAAAACAGCGTGGACAACAGTGCGGGCAGTGTGGGCGAGAATGCCCTGCGCGAGCAAGTGGAATGCATGGAGACTCCTTATGGCCTCAGGCCGCGCTCAGGCGCAGCATTTCAGGGCGCACCCTGGCGATAAAACCCACGGTCAGCATGGTAATAAGCCCTTCGGCCAGCATGATGGGCAGGTGCGCCAAAAACAGTAGCCGCGCGGCTGTGGCAAAGCCTTCATCGCTGGAGGCAAGAGCCACCGCCGTCAGCAGGCCCGCGCCCAAGACGCCCAGCGCTCCGCCGCAGAAGGCGGCAATTTTTTGCCCTGCTGGTGTGGGCCACGCACGGCACAGGCCGCGAAACACATAACCCGCCACGACGGCTGAAAATCCCATGGTGAAGGTGTTGACCCCCAATACCACAAGGCCGCCAAACTGGAACAGTAGCGCCTGTAGCGCCAGAGCCGCCAGGATGGCCGGAAAGGCCGCCCACCCGAGTATCACGCCCAGAAGGCCGTTGAGAATAAGGTGCGCGCTGGTAATGCCGATGGGCACATGGATAAGCGAGCCGACAAAAAAAGTCGCGGCCAGAATGGCCACGGTCATGAGCCGGTCATAATCGAGTTTTTTCAGGCCCAGGGCCGTTCCGGCAGCGGTTAGGGCGTAACCCGTGGCAAGCACGGCAGGGGAAAGAACGCCTTCGGCAATATGCATGATCAATCCTTTGATGGGCCTTTGCCCGGCTTCACCTTGCAAGGCCGCTGGCGCAGAGGCCGAACCGGAAGGGACAATTTCCGGCCCGGCCTGCCGCAGTCATACTTGGCGCAGTATTACTTGGTTTTGGGTGCGGCAAAATTCACCCACATCACAGCGCCCAGTTCCACTTCCTTGGCTTCACCCTTGTATTCCATTTTTTCGGCGGAGGTGTTCAGGGCCGCAAAACCCCACCATCCCGCCCAGGGAATGCCATAGCTGAAGACGCCGTTTTCATCGGTCTTTACTACCTGGGTGACATAAAAATCGTTGGGGGCGGTGTGGGCCTTGCCCTTGTTGTAGCACTCCACTTCCACGTCCGCTCCGGCAACGGGCTTGCCGTCAAGCAGAACGCGGCCACGGAATACATTGCCTGTGTAGTTGGCAAAGGGGCGGGTAAGGGGCACGATTTCCGTTTTCAGGCCAAGGGGGGCATCCCAGCCTTCCTCTTCGCCAAAGGCGGCCACCACGGTCTTGGTGTAATGGATGATGAACTTGTCTTCCGCAGGTTCAAAATAGGGGGCGGGCTCAACGGCAAACTGGTACACGCCGGGCTTTTTGATGCCATAGGTGGTTTGCCATGCCTTGTGACCCAGCACGGTGGCGGGCTTGAGCGTTGCCTTGATGTCTTCGGTTTTTCCGTCATGGGTGACGGTAGCCGCCGCAGGCGCGGCCATATCCATGCCCTGCATTTCCATTGGGTGCACAAAGGAAATCTCCAACTGCACATTGGCGTCCTTTTTGTCGGCAACCGTGGGGGTGGAGGGAATGACCATGCCGAAATGGGCCTGGGCCTGGGTTCCCCACATGAGCAGCAGAGCAAGGCTGGCGCAGCAAATTTTCCACATAGAAAGTTCCTGTTGGTTGAGGTGGAGGGGGTTGCCGCTATGGCATGACGTAGCTGGATGTTTAGTAACAAAAAAAATAAATTTGTAGCAAGATGTTTTTGCCGGGCAGGCTCGGCATTCTTGCGCTTCATCCACAAGCTGCGTACTATGTGAGATGGAAAACTACTGGTGCAGACGGCTGGTGCAGTTCAACCCGGGCAGGTTCGTTTTGCAGTTGCCCTGAAGATTGTGCGGGAAGACGCAGCAAGGATGCCCAGGCGCGCTATGATTGCGCGACTGACGCTGGGGTCTGTGTTGTTTAGGATGTTGAGCCTCTGCAACAACAGGTGCATTGCTCGAAGTTGGTTTCCTGGGCGCGTACAACTCCCCCCCGTGGCGTTCAGAATGCCCGCAGAGTGACGGGCGCAAACGCTGTTTGCCGTATTTGCCCATATGGCAGTCAGTGTAAAAGGCATTTCAGCATCGGGAGAAAGTATGAAGCGTTGCGTTGCTATTCAGCATGTGGCTTTTGAAAATCTGGGTGTGTTTGTGCAGCCGCTCGAAGAAGCTGGTTTTGCGATCAGCTATGTGCAGGCCGGAGTTGTGCCCCTGGAGCCGGAACTGTGGAAAGATGCCGACCTTGCCGTGGTGCTGGGCGGCCCCATTGGCGTGTATCAGGAAGATTTGTATCCCTTTCTTGCCGATGAAAAGGTGCTTATCGCGAGCCGCCTTGCCTCTGGCCGCCCGCTGCTGGGCATCTGCCTTGGCGCGCAGCTTATGGCCAGCGCTCTTGATGCCGATGTGTACCCCGGAACTGCCAAAGAGATTGGCTGGGGTCAGGTTGAGCTCACCCCTGCGGGATTGAGCGGCCCCCTGGCCGAGCTTGCCGGCGCGCCTGTGCTGCACTGGCATGGCGATACGTTTGATCTGCCCCGCGGTAGCGACCTGCTTGCCTCAACGGCCATCACGCCTCATCAGGCCTTCCGGCCCGGGCCGGGGCAGCTTGGCTTGCAGTTTCATGCAGAAATGGACGCGGCCCTGATGGAAACATGGCTTGTGGGGCATTGCTGCGAACTTGGCGTTAACGGCTTCGATCCCCGCGCCATACGCGAAGACGCCCAGAGGCTCGGCGCTCAGGCGCGGGCCGCAGGGCTGGCCTTCATGCGCCGCTGGTTGATGGAAGAGGTTGGCTAACGCAGTTTACGAATGAAATGAGTTATCAGCATGACAAGGATTTTCCTGAAAATCCTTGCCATGTCATGCGCGCAGGCAGGCTTTTGCCAGCCGTATGCGAGAAGTAAGCGTTAAATGCCCTAAGCCTGCACATCATTCTGAATCACTGGTCGGTACAGGAGTGTTCAGATGGCCAATCCTGTTGTAAACATCACCATTCCTGTTTTTAACAGGTATCATCTTACCCAGAAGACGCTGCTGGCCCTGCGCAAAACTGCGCCCGGCATTTCATTCGCGGTTACTGTGGTGGACAACGGCAGCGAGCAAGCCCTGCGTGATCGGCTGGTGGAACTGCACAAAGACGGGATTATCGATAATCTCTTTCTGCTGCCGCGCAATATGGGCATATCGTGTGCTTGCAACATCGGCTGGCGCGCTGTGGACGCCCCTTATTACATGAAGCTCGACAACGATATGGCGGTCATAACACCCCACTGGCTTGAGAATCTTTTCAGGCTGTGGGCGCACGGCGACCCTGTTTCTACACTGGGGCCAACATTCAAAGCGCATGACATGGTGAAAAATCCAGGCACGATCACCAGCGAAGACGGCATACTTGGCATTTGCAATTCCAATTTAATGGGGAGCGCCATTATCATCCCCAAAAGTGTTTCAGACATGCTGGGCTGCTGGAGCGAAGATTACGGCCTGTACGGCGCAGATGACGGGGATTACGGCGCGCGTATGAACTGCGCCGGATTGTCGCAATACTATTATGACGCCAATGATTTTTTTGTAAACGGCGGCAAGTACGACAATTCGGAATACGAAGATACGGATCTGAATAAGGTCAAGGAACATGCCCGGCTTTTCAAGGATGAGTCCGGCGGTATGGGACTGTTTGTATTGAATTATTATCTGTATAACATGTGCGTTCGCAACTGGAAGGTGCCGCTGCGCTATCGCATCAAGGATATGGATGGCTACAATGTAGTGCTGGAGGAAGATCCCGCCTATGCGCCCATTCAACAGGCCCTGAGCCGTAGCAAGGATCTGCTGGACAATCTTGTTGCGGCAGGCCGCAATAACGACATTTATTCAGATGCCGTGGTGAATCGTCTTAAAAGAATCTGGAAAGGCTGCGGGCAGGAATGCACCCCTTTGTGAATGCACTTTGGGGGGCAGGAAATAACATCAGGGGCTGTCGGCAATGCCGACAGCCCCTGATGTTTTATCAATCCGTAACTGGCCGAGAGAATTTGTCTATTTAGGCAGCAAACTGGCGTACTCCGCACTCTTTACATACTTTTTGATAAAAGCCAGGCCAAGCTTGCGGTCGCCGGTGATGGTCGTGACCATAAAAATATCGCCAGACGCCGCCACCCAGGACTGGCAAGGGGTCTGCTGCTGGGTGAAGGCAAAGGTGTATTGTCCGTTTTTTTCCACCGGGGGCTTGAGCGCCTTGAACTGGTTGGCGAACATTTCGGCAACAGTTTTGGTATCCGCGCCGCCGTTGGGCCCGGTCACAAAACCCACCGTGGAACTGCCCGATGCATTTGAAAAGATAACGGTGGTGGTTCCCTGATTTTCTGTGGGAGCCATAACTGCTTTCCAGTTGTCGGGAAGGTCGACGGAAATATACTTTGTACTCACCTCATCTGCCAGCACGGGCGTGGCCAGGAGCATGACGAAAAGAAGAACCGCAAATTTTCTGAACATGAAAATTCTCCTGCTTGAGAGCGCACAGTTAACGGCGGGGCTTGCCCATAAGGGGCAGGCTGTCCCGGTCGCAGAGCATTACAATGGATCAGCCAGTTGTATGCAATGGCCCCTGAAAAGACAATGCCTTTTACTCGGGGCTGTCAGGCTAAAAAAGCCCCGCCGCGTATATCGGCAGGGCCTTTGAAATTGTGCTGCGGTTCCGGGTGCGTTGTGCGCGCCGTGCAACGGGCCGGGTTAGCCCAGGGCCTGGGCAATGTCTTCAATAATATCATCCACGTGCTCAATGCCAATGGAGAGCCTGACCGTGTTGGGCCGGATGCCCGTTTCGGCAAGTTCTGCGTCGGTGAGCTGCGAATGCGTGGTAGAGGCGGGGTGGATTACCAGCGATTTTGCATCCGCCACGTTGGCCAGCAGGGAGAAGACCTGCAACCTGTCGATGAATGCCCTGGCCTCCGCCGCGCCGCCCTTGACCTCAAAGGTAAAGATGGAGCCGCCCCCCTTGGGAAAATAGCGCTGATACAAGGCATGGCTGGGGCTGCTGGCGAGGCACGGATGGTTGACCCGCTCAACCTTGGGATGCTTGGCCAGATATTCCACCACTGCCAGCGCATTGCTGACGTGGCGCTCAACCCGTAGTGAAAGGGTTTCCAGCCCCTGCAGCAGAATAAATGCGTTGAAGGGTGAAAGCGTTGCGCCAAGATCGCGCAGCAGGATGGCCCGTGCCCGCACAGCATAGGCCGCCGCGCCCACTGCCTTGGTAAAGCTCAGGCCGTGGTAGCTCGGTTCCGGCTCGCACAGCCGGGGAAACTTGCCTGAGGCCTCCCAGTCAAACTTGCCGCCGTCCACAATCACGCCGCCAAGGGTTGTGCCGTGGCCGCCAATAAACTTGGTTGCCGAATGCACAACAACGTCCGCCCCGTGCTCGATGGGGCGCAGCAGCCAGGGGGTGGCAAAGGTATTGTCCACCACCAGGGGGATGCCGTTTTTGTGGGCCAGATCCGCCAGCGCTTCAATATCCACGATATTGCTGTGCGGGTTGCCCAGGGTCTCAATAAAAATGGCCTTGGTGCGCGGTGTGATGGCGCGTTCAAAAGCGCCGGGTTCATCGGGGTCCACAAAGGTGGTGTCTATGCCCCAGGCCTTGAGCGTGTGCGCCAGCAGATTGTAGGTGCCGCCGTAGAGGGTTTTTTCGGCCACAATGTGGTCGCCCGCTTCGGCCAGATTTTGCAGGGCATAGGTGACCGCTGCTGCGCCGCTGGCCGTGGCCAGGGCCGCAACGCCGCCCTCAAGTGCTGCCACGCGCTGTTCAAAGGCGTCCTGCGTGGGATTGGTCAGGCGGCTGTATATGTTGCCGGCATTGCTGAGGTTAAAGCGAGCCTCAGCGTGCGCACAGTCGTCAAAAACAAAGGATGTTGTCTGATAGATCGGTACGGCGCGCGCGCCTGTAGCCGGATCCGGCTGTTCCTGCCCTGCATGAACTTGCAGGGTTTCAAAACGTGGTTTCTTTTTTTCGCTCATTTCAGTCCCCTGTTTCTTTTGCAGTTTGTATGACCCTAGTCGACAAATAATTTCTTAGTAAATTAGTAAGAAATGATTGGCCCAGATATTCGGGCTTGTCAAGCAAGCCCTGCCGGGAAATCTTGCGTGCGCGCCGCGTCAGTCTTGCGCCGTGTAGTCTGGGAGACTAGGATGCTCAACGGCACGTTCTACGTCTTTGCAGGCAGGACGCGCATCAAGCAAAACGGAGGCCGCATGAAGGCGGAAATAATATCGGTCGGCACAGAACTCCTGCTGGGGCATACGGTCAATACGGATGCAACCCATGTGGCGCGGGAGCTTTCTGCGCTGGGGATGGATCTTTTACAGGTGCACACCGTGGGCGACAACCCGCAACGGCTGGAGAAAGCCCTGCGCGAGGCCCTGGAACGCGCGGAAGTCGTTATAACCACCGGCGGCCTTGGCCCCACGGAAGACGATCTGACCAAGGAAACAGTAGCCCTGGTGGCCGAAGCGCCACTTGAGGAACATGCAGACAGCATGGCGCGGTTGCGGGAGTATTTCGGCACGCGCCCCATGTCGGCCAATCAGGCCAAACAGGCCATGTTGCCGCGCGGATCCGTGGCTTTCCCCAATCTGGTGGGCACTGCCCCCGGCTGCGCCACCCCTGCGGGCGAGGGGCGCTGGGTGCTCATGCTGCCTGGGCCTCCATCCGAACTGCTGCCCATGCTGCACGACAGCGCCGTGCCCTTTTTGCGGAGCATGAGCGGGTCGGTCATTTCTTCGTTCATGGTAAAGACCTTTGGCATAGGCGAGGGCGTGGCGGCCTTGCGCATTGCGGGGCTGACTGGCAGTGCCAATCCCACGGCGGCAACCTATGCGGGCGATGCGGAAATGTTTGTGCGGGTAACGGCCAAGGCGCAGGATGCCGCCGCTGCCGAGGCTCTGGCTGCCCCCATGGTGGCGGAGGTGCGCAAACTGCTGGGGCACTTTGTGTACGGCGTGAATGTTGCGGGGCTGGAGACGGTGGTGGTGCAGGAACTGGCGCTTCAGGGCAAAAAACTTGCAACTGCGGAATCCTGCACCGGCGGCCTGCTGGCCAAGCGCATCACGGACCAGCCCGGCGCATCGGATGTTTTTGGCTATGGTATGGTAACCTACGCCAACGAAGCCAAGGAGCGGCTGCTCGGCGTGCCGCACGATATGCTGTGCGCGCACGGGGCCGTCAGCCCGGAGGTGGCGCGGGCCATGGCCCAGGGCGCGCGCAAGTACAGCGGCGCAGATTATGGCATTGGCATTACGGGCGTGGCCGGGCCCGGCGGCGGCACGCCGCAAAAGCCTGTGGGCCTTGTGTACATTGCCCTGAGTGATGCGGAGCATGTCTGGCTGCGCGTCATGCGCCCGCAAGGACGTTATCTGGGCCGCGACTGGACGCGCCGCCTGGCCTCAAGCCATGCGCTGGACATGCTGCGCCGCCGTCTTGCCGATCTGCCAGTTGAAGATCAGTGGAGTCTGGATCAGGCCTAGTTTTTTGTCTGTCGATGCTGTGAACCCCCGGCGGATGTGGTCTGAGAGGCCGTTTCCGCCGGGGGTTCTTTATTGGGAGGGCGGTTCTGCCTGCGGTCAGGCGGGCTGATTTTTTCCCGAGCAGGTGATGCCAAATTCCACAGGGATTTTCATATAGAAGATTTGCAGATTTTCCTGCTCAATGCGGGCAAAAAGCTGCTCGCTGTGTTCCGGGCTCACGGCCATGGTTACCTCCATGGGCTGCTCGCCCACATCAAAAAAGCGTGCGCTGTGGTATTTGCCGTCGCGCCCGTAACCACCTTGCGCCGCGGCAAAGGTTGCGCCCTCAACGCCAATGGCCTTTGCTTCCTTAAGCAGCCATTCCGCAATGCTCATGTGCCCGTGCGAGCGCCCCTGCTGCGTATAAAATGTCAGTTTGTAGCCGTTCATGGCCTGCTCCTAACGAAAGAGGGATTTGAGAAGCGAAACTGCGCCAAGGCCCATGAAAAAACAGATCAGCGAGCCGCAGACGTGCAGGGTTATGGCCCCGGCGGCCATGCCTATGCGTTGTTCCTGCAGCAGGGTGCCGATCTCTGCCGTGAAGGTGGAAAAGGTGGTGAGGCCGCCAAGAAAACCGGTGATGATAAGCAGCCGCCATTCGGGGGCCAGACCGGGCAGCGAGTTGAACACGCCCAGCGAAAGCCCGATGCCGAACCCGCCGAGGAAATTGGCGGCCACCGTACCAAGCGGAATAGCCGGAAAGATGGAATTGAGCAGCATTGAAAGCACCCAGCGAAGGCAGGCCCCGGCCCCGGCCCCCAATGTGATGACAAGAACGTTTTTGACCATGCGTCAATCCGTTATGCAGTGCAGGTATGGCTGTTAACGGCCCATGCTGCCCGCGTTTTCATGCTTGCCGATGTCAGCGGTAATGCCCCGGCGTTGAATAAAAAAAGCAACCGCGCTTGGGCGCGGTCGCAAAATAGTCTACCAACGCCCTGGCCCTGGTAGGAGTTATCAGCAAATGCGGTTCAAGGGGAACTCCATCCCCTGAGTGATTTCTACATCTGCCGGGGCCGCAAGTAAACCCGTTTTCGCCGCAAGGGCACCGCATTCACTGCAATGTCAGCCCTGCTTTTTATCCCGGCTGCACAGGCGGTAATAAAACAGCAGCACGTACAGGGGGGCCAGGTAGGCTGCAGCCATGATCGCTTCTGTAGCGCTGAAAAATTCCATGCACACGATCATGACCAGCACGTTGTTGATAACGCCGAACGAAATCTGAAAGGCCATGCCCACCTGCCTGCTCATGCGGCGGGCCAGGGGGATGGCGGCAAGCGTCATGACGAGGCAGAGCAGGGAGGCCGCGCCCAGCGATTTGAGCAGCAGCTCGGGCGATTGGCGCAGCAGGTCGCCGTAGTGGCTGAAAATGGCAATGTTGGAAACCACGATGGACACGGTTATGAGCGGGAACTGCCAGCGCAAAAGCAGGTTGCGCAGTCCGTCAAGGTGGATGCGCGTAAGGTGCGCGGCGGCAAAGGGCACAAGAATGGTCACGCAGAGCGACACGCTCATGTGCCCAAGTTCCAGATGCGCGGGCATGTTGAGCGGCTCAAGCCCAAGCAGGCGCAGCCCGGCATCCGTAGCGGAAAGCACGGCGGGCAGGCTTGCGGGCAGTAGCAGTGACGTGGCGATGTTGGCCACAAGAATAAGCGCCGTATTGGCCCCCACCATAAGCGAAAAAACAGCGGCCATGACCCCCACGGGCGCCGCCCCCAGCAGAAAGGCCCCCAGCGCAAACTGGGGCATGCACAGGCGGAAGACCGCAAGGCACAGCAGCGGCAGCACCGCAAGCCGCAGGGCCACCAGAAAGCAGAGTGTGCCCTTCATGTGGCGTATTTCGCGCATCAGGGCTTCCATGCCCACAGCCAGAAAACTCATATAAAGCATAAAAATGAGGATAAGGCGCGGCATCGCGGCAAGCGGTTCTGCCGCCTGGGGCAGAAAAACGCCCGCCGCCATGGAAAGCAGCGAAGAAAGGACCATGATAAGGTCGCGGGAATTCATAAAGCCTCAACTTTTTCGCCACACTGCCCAACAAGCCTGCCCTTGGCAAGTCCCATGGGCAGGCTTGTTCTGCTACACTCAGGCACGCGTGGCATGGTCAGGCATCTGTGCGCATGGAGCCGCGCGGCGGTTCAGCCTGCACGCATGCAGCAATCAGTTCGTCTGTCGGATCAGGCGGTCTGGCGGCAAGGCCGTCAGCGGGCTGAATTTTTTGATGTATGCCGCCAGCACGTCCACATCCACCGGGTCGGGGGCTTCCACTGGCGATCCCTTGGCAAGCATGGCGTAGCCATCGCCCCGACGTTCCAGATAATCCACAAGAACCACCCGGTAGCGGGCGGCAGGGTCAAGGGGGCGCGCGGCTCCGCCCGCGTCCAGCAGCTCTGCGCGCACAATGCGTTTGCCGGACGGCAGAGCGGGATTATACACGTAGCGCAGCCCCGCCGTGTGCAGCAGGGGCGATCCCACGCCTTTGTAGTCGGCCACGCCGTGTTCCAGCGCTGCCAGCAGTTGCTCGCCGCTGAAATCGCGAATGATGACCTTGTTGCCAAAGGGCAGCACGGCCAGCATGTCGCCAAGGTTCAGCGCTCCCTGCCGCAGAGGGGCGCGCAGCCCCCCGCCGTTGATAATGGCGGCCTGCGCTCCGTAGCTGCGGCCATAATCCAGCATGGAATCGGTCGCGATGAGGCCGGAAAGGCATTCACCTATGCGGCACTGGTGCAGGCCGTCAGGCGCATTCAGGTTGTTCTGCCCCACGGTAACGGAGGTGAAGGCTTCCAGCTTTTGAGCATACTGGGCGATCTTGGCTTCCACGGCCGGGTCGGGCGGAATGGAGGCATCCAGAGGCAGGGCCTCGCCCTGCCAGCGCACGGGGACGCCCTGCGCGTCAAAAGTCACGTCGAGCTGGCCCAGATACTTGGCAAGCGCCCCGGCAGTGACCACCAGAACAGGCTTGCCCGAGGGCGAATGCTCCACAATAGGGTACGGCCCCTTGGATGATTTTGGGCCAAGGTAGTCGTGGGTATGACCGCCCACAATAATATCCACGCCGTCCACGCTGCGGGCCAGTTCCAGATCCTTTGGCAGGCCAAGATGCGTCACGGCTATGATGTGCCGCACACCCTGCTTTTCCAGCTCCGCCACGGCCTTTTTCAGCGTGGTTTCGCTCTTGTAGAACCAGGTTTCTGGGCAGGCCGCAGAAAGCGTACGCACACTTGGGTTGGCAAGCCCCACAATACCCACCTTGACCCCGCGCACTTCCTTGATGATCCATGGGCGGAACGGCGTTCCGCGCAGGGGGCAGCCGGGGCGGGCATCCAGATTGGCGGCCAGCACGGGATAGGGCTGCGCCCGCACAAATCCGGCAGTGGCCTCGCAGCCGTCGTCAAATTCGTGGTTGCCCAGCGTCATGGCGTCATAGGGCATCAGGCTGTTGATGTCGGCCAGCATGGGCCACTTGTTGGCGGTAAAAAACAGGGTGCCCTGAAACTGGTCGCCCGCGTCCACGGCCAGCACGTTGTCGTGCTCCGCGCGGGCGCGCTTCATGGCTGTGGCAAGGCGGGCAAAACCGCCCGTGCAGCCCTCGGATTTCAGGCAGGCGTTGCCGTGGGCATCCCTTCCCGCAAGGTAGGAGTGCAGGTCGTTGGTGTGCAGCAAGAGCAGTTCGAGGCCCGCCTTTTCCTGAGCATGGCAGGGCAGGGAATCCAGCAAAAAGCCCGTAAACAGGCTGGCCCATAAAAACAGGGCCAGTGCGGAAAAACGGAATCGCAACAGGAATGACGCCATGATTTGCCCCCTGATGGAGTGTGCAGCGCGCATAGGCGTTGATGTGTAGTGTAAACGGAGTGCAGCGCAGCTTATAGCAGTTTATGGATGCAATGACTAACGGCTCTGACTGATGGCCGCGCACAGTTCCTGCGTGCTGCGTACCTGAGCGAATACCTGCCCAAGGGCGGCCATGTACGCTGTCTGCACATCGGCGGCGCATACGGTTTTGCCATCGTGCGCAAGATCGCGGGTGGCACAGGCATCGTGGGCAAGATGGCAGGTGAAGCCAAGGTCAAAGGCGGCGCGGGTGGTGGTATCCACGCACATGTGGGTCATCATGCCCGCTATGGCGATGTCCGTGATATTCTGCGCCTGGAGCAGACCAAGCAGGGGGGTGTCGCGGAAGGAATTGGGAAAGTGCTTTTCCACCACGGTCTCGCCCGTCAGAGGAGCAAGACTTTCATGAATAAGCGCCCCGGTTGTGCCGGGCAGAAAAAACGTGGCAGTGGGCGCAAGAGAAATATGCTGTACATGAAAAACAGGTTTTCCAGCCTTGCGAAAAGCCTTGAGCAGCAGGGCGGCATTACTGGCCGCTGCCTCGCTGCCGCAAAGCTCCATCTTGCCGCCGGGGAAGTAATCGTTCTGAATATCTATGATTATAAGAGCCTGCATGTGAGGTGCCTCATGCGGATATGCCGCCCAAAAGGTTAGCGCGGAATGCTGGTGCATGAATCTGACCGTGTGCAACCGATAGCAGTCCGCGCTCTGCCGGGTCAAGCACTGCTGCCGCGCGTACTTGACGCTGGCCGGCAAATGATGCCAAGTGACGGAAGGCATTTTGCCTCTCGGTGCAGCCATCCTGCCTGCGCACCCCACCTTATCTTCCGCACACGGCGGGCAGCACGACGGAATACCCATGAATATCGGCGCGTATACGTTTTCGCAGTTCCACGGGATCGCAGAGGAGTTTCACGGTTGCGCGGCCCCCGGTCTGCTTATCGGCGGCTATATGGTCGAGCTTGCCAAGGGTATGCTGCCCGAAGGAACTCTCTTTGAAGCAGTGGCGGAAACCAGCAAATGCCTGCCGGACGCGGTGCAGCTGCTCAGCCTGTGCAGCACGGGCAACAACCGTTTGCATGTGCGTGATCTGGGACTCTACGCGCTCTCGCTGTACAACAAAAAGACGGGCGTGGGCGTGCGCGTGAGCATAGACCCGGCAAAACTATTCGCCTATCCGGAAATCCGTAGCTGGTTCATGAAAGAAAAGCCCAAGCATGCGCAGGATATTGTGGAGCTTGAACGGCAAATTGAAGAAGCCGGGTACAGCATCTGCAAGGTGCAGCGCGTGCAGGTGGACAAGGTTTTTCTGGGACATGGTCATATGGGCACCATCGGCATTTGCCCCCGCTGCGGCGAGGCCTATCCTCTGGATCACGGCCCGCAGTGCCTTGGCTGCCAGGGGCAGGCTCCCTACACAACGCTTGACCCTGAAAGTTGAGGCAAAAAACAGTGTTTGATGCTGTAAACAGGGGAAAATCCCCCAATGTTTCGCGCTGCTCCGACAGCCAGATTCTTTTTGCCGCCGCGCGCAAGGGTGGGGTCACGCTTTGTCTGCTTGCGCTGGCGCTGATTTCTTGTTTTTCGCCACTGCTGCGATCAGGGGCCTCGGCTGCGCAGGCCGCGCCCGCCAAGACAAGCGCGGGCAGTGCCGCGCCATCGCTGGACGTCATGATCGGCTCCATGCTCATGCTGGGCTTTCGCGGGGCGGATTTGCCCCAGGGCGATGCCTTTCTTGCGCAGGTGCGCGCCGGGCATGTGGGGCATATTATCCTGTTTGACCGGGATGTTACCACAGGCGGGGAACGTAATATCATTTCGCCCCAGCAGGTGCGGCGGCTCACAGCCTCGCTGCGGGCGGCGTCCCCCTGCCCCATGTTCATAGCTGTTGACCAGGAGGGCGGACGGGTGCGGCGGCTCAAGCCGCAACGCGGTTTTGCCGATCTGCCTTCCGCCCAGAGCATGGGCGCGGCCAGCCCTGAGAAAACCCGCGCCATTGCCCGGCAACTGGGCGTGGAACTGGCCTCGCTGGGAATTTCTGTTGATCTGGCCCCGGTGGCGGATGTGAACAGCAACCCCGCCAATCCGGCCATTGGCGCGCTGGAGCGCAGCTTCAGCCCCAATCCGGCGCTTGTGGCCGCGCACGCTCTGGCCTTTGGGCAGGGGCTGGCGCAGAGCGGCATCATCCCAGCGCTCAAGCATTTTCCCGGTCAGGGCGGCGCGCAGAAGGATTCGCATCTGGGGCTGACGGACATCACCCGCAGCTGGAACGCCAAGACTGACCTTGCTCCCTACGCACAGGCCTTTGCACAGGGCTGGCCCGGCATGGTGATGCTTGGGCACCTGTACCACAAGGGGCTTGACCCGCAATATCCTGCCACGCTTTCCCGCGCTGTTGTTGCCGACCTGTTGCGCGGGCGCATGGGCTGGCAGGGCGTGATCATCAGCGACGACATGCAGATGAAGGCCATCACCGACCATTACGGCATGGAGCAGGCAATGCTGCTGGCCGTCAACGCCGGGGTGGACATTCTGCTGTTCGGCAATAACCTGTATTGGGACGAAACCCTGCCCCGCAAAGCCTTTGATGCCTTGCGCGGGCTTGTGGAAAGCGGGCGCATTTCGCGCCAGCGGATCATGGAATCATGGCTGCGCATCACTAACCTGTACGCAAGCCGCGCCACTGCCGCCAGGGCCGCCGCCGATGGATTTTCGGCGCTCTATCCCTGGACCAGATAAAGCGGCGGAGGTTTTATGGATACATTGATTCTCCTGCTGGTGTTTGGCGGTATTGCCGCCATATACCTGCTTGCCCTCAAAAAAGGCTGGCTGCCCACAGACCGGCTGAATTGCGGTTGAATACCCTTTGACAAGCAGCGTGCCCTGCTTGATGACGAAGAACGGCGTTTGCGCAGCAAGGCCAGAAAAGCCGCCCGCAAACAGTGCAAGTAATTGATTGAAATCAAAGCCCCCGCTCCTTCATGGAACGGGGGCTTTGTTATGGGACTCTTTGAAACTGGTCAGGCAAGCCTGTATGGCGCAACGAGGCCTGAGGGCCAGCCCGCCGCCCAGGCTATTTCCCGTTCTTGTTATGCGCAGCGCGGAAGCTGTTGCAGATGATGACGAGGTCTTCGCGCACGGTCTGGGGCTGGTTCCGGTAGCCGGGCATGCCTGTGCCGGGGTAGCCCTCGGTAATGATTTTGAGGGCCTGCCCGTGGGTCAGGCTGCTGCGCGTGAAATCGGGCGGCGGGGGCTGCATGGCCCGCCCCGAGGGGCTGACGCTGCCGTTGGCCGCGTGGCATTTGGCGCAGGTGCCTATCCATACTTCAAGCGAAAGAGGGCTGATATCGCGCGGGGGCGGCGGCGTGGCTGCATACATGCCAAAGCGCTTGCCCATGACGCCCAGCAGGCTCTCCAGCTTTTCGCGGTCGAACATGCGAAAATAGGGCATGCCTGTGCCAGGGATGCCGTCGCGCACCATTTCATACACATAATCCCGGTCGGTGCGCATGGTGGTCAGGTCTGTGGCGGGGATGCGCAGGCGTGAGGCTTCCGCCCCGTCACCATGCCCGGTGAGGCCGTGGCACGGCTCGCATGCGCCGTCATAGATGGTGTCGCCATTGTCGTACACGGTGCGCAGCTTGACGGCAAAGGCGTCCAGAGCCTTCTGACTGAAAGGAGCCAGCTCCTGAACGCGCTGCTCGCGCTGGGCCGTAGCCTCGGCCTGCCCGGGGGCCAGCGCCTCGTTCTGCATGAGCTGACGGGCCAGCAGCATGGAGACGAAGATAAGGGGCAGCAGGGCCAGCAAACGATAGTCGGAAGTTGACGATTCCGGTCTCAGAATCCAGACCGCCGCGCCAAGGGCCAGAGCTCCAAGGCTTATGAGCGACAGCACCGGGACGGACAGTTGCGGTAGTATGGTTGCCAGCAGGGCCAGCCCGATGACCGCCTGAGCCGCCAGAGCGCCAAGCAGCCACTTGCGCAGCAGCGGGGCCTTCTGCTTTTCATTTCTGGCGGAGAAAAACAGGTGAAAAGCCGCGCCAAAGGCCACTGCCGCGCCCAGCACATGCAGGTAGCGCAGCACCCAGTGGGGCATCCACTGCGCGTCAAAGCGGATGCCGCGGGCGGCAAAGTCGGCCCACTCCGCAGGGCGTTCCATGAGGGTCAGCGCCCCGGTAAAGATGGCGGGCACAGTCATGAGGGCCGCAACGCCCACCAGCCCGCAAATGAGGGCCAGCCACGCGCTGGTGGCAAGCTTGTGCGCAAAACCGTCAAACAGCAGAAAGGCCGCGATCAGCAGCGGAATAATCGCCAGCCACGCATATGAAAAAAGCCCTGTAACCGTAAAAAAGGCATGCGGATGGCTTATCTGCATGAGCAGCAGCGGGCCAACGCCCAGCACCACGGCCAGACTTTTGAGGCCCATGTGCGAATGGGCCACGTGTTCGTTCCAGTGCTGATCGGGCGTAGGCTGCCGCAGCAGATCACGCAGAAAGAACAGCAGACTCAGTATGGCCGTGCCAAGCATGAGCAGCACAAAGAGCAGATGCAGGCCGAAAGTTATGAAGAGCAGCCCCTGCATCCAGCCTTCGGGCAAGGGTTTGTTGAGAAACAGGTCTGTCCATTGCTGCATGGCTACTTCTCCCTGGCGGCTTGTTGGGCGCGGCGGGAATAGTTGGAGGAAAGCTGGAACAGATACTCCGTGAGCATGGCGCGTTCCTGCTCCGAACCCACAAAGGGCGTCATGTAGGGGGCCAGCCTCTGCGTAATGCCCAGCATGGCGTTGATGCCGTCTGCCGAGCGCCCCACAAGGCGCTGATCAATGCCGTTAATGCCGCTTTCCGCATGGCAAACGCCGCAATTGGCCGCAAACAGCGTTCTGGCGGCCTGGGTTGCCGGGGGCAGATCGCCGCTGGTGTTGACCCATCGCAGCCGGGGCAACAGGGGGGCGTTCTGGGCTGCCAGAGCCTCGCTTTCCACAAGGGTTATCTGGCTGGCATGCATATAGCCTGGCATCAGGTACGGGCCGCGGATAAATTCGCGCACACGCTCAAATTCCATGACAAAGCACAGGCTCATGATCAGGGCCGGAATGCACAGCAAGCGGCATGCCAGCCGTGAGCGCCCAAGAGCCGCCAGCGCCGTCAGCAGGAGCACAAGCGCGGCAACCGCGTTGGCCGCAGGCAGAAAGTCCGGCATTTGCGAGAGATAGGATGTGGCGACCGAGAACTTCCAGTGCGTGAGATAGGTTTGCGGCACCCGCGAAAAATACACATAGGTGGCCGCTGCCGTCACAGCCAGAGAGAGCAGCAACGCTGTTCCGCAGAGGCGCAAGGCCCTGCCGCGTTCTTCCGCCGTGCCCTTGAAGCGCCAGGCGATCCAGGCCATGAGCAGCAGTATGCCCAGGCCAAGGCCGCCGCCGACACGCAAAAAGCACTGCGGCACAAAGGTGGGGTTAAAATAGGCCTCGGCAAAGCTTCTGGCCCACGGCCAGCCCTGCGGGGTAAGCATGAAGCCCAGGATGCCGGTGATAAGAACCGCAGAGATAAAGGACGCCACCACATAGCCCCAGCCAATGGCGGCCAGTGTGCCGGGTTTGTGCGTTATCAGCCGATCCCACAGGTAGTAGTAGCAGAGCAGCAGAATCACTTCGGCGGTAAAGGCGAACCACTCGATAAACCAGGGCCAGAAAAACAGGTGGATGAGCGCGCCGATGCCTTCCGGAGCGAGGCTCCCGGTCAGAATCCATATTCCCACGCCCGTGACCGCGCCCACAGAGGTGGTAACCACCACCAGCGGCCCCAGCAACCGGCGGGCAATGTCGGCCCAGAACGCGCCCTTGCCCTTCCATGTGAGGGTTTGAAAGATCACCAGCATGGTCATGAGGCCGATGGCCAGCCCGTGGCTGATATAAACGTGCAGCACCGCATTGAGGGCAATGGTCATGCCGTCGCCCACCACAGGAATATGCAGGATGGGAAAGTTCATGGCCTACTTCCCCTGCGGCGCTTTGGGCGCGCCAGTTGCCGTTGCGGGCTTTGCGGGCGCGTAATGGGGGCGGGGCTGGCCGTCCACATAGGCCGCCACGTCAAGGGCCTGTTCCGGCGTGAGGTTGGCTGCGTCCGGCGGCATGAAGCGATGGGTGTACACGGCAAAGGTGTTTATGTCGTGCATGGTGGAGCCGTCAGTGTACGCGCCATTGCCCCAGAGCGGGGGTGAACCGTCGCCCGCATCGCCGTGGCAGGCGGCGCAGTTGTCTGCATACACGCTGGCTCCGCTGGCGGCATCGGGCTTGTGGTTGCTGTCGAGCTTTGCGGGCAGGGCCCACGGCAGCTTGGCATAGACGGGAATATCTTTTGAAATCCAGTGCAGATAGGCGAGCACAGCCTGCATGGTGCGGCTGTCGAGGGCCGGGGGCGCGGCATTGAGGTTGCGCGCAAAGCAATCCTGCACTTTCTGGGCAAGATCGGCGCTGTAGCCGTGGCTGGCCAGAAAACGCGGATAGGTTGCCGCAACGCCCACAAGGGTGATGCTCGCCTTGCTGGTGCCGCCTTCGAGATGACAGGTGGCGCAAGCGAGTTCGTTGCCCACGTGCTCGGGGGCGTACTGCGCAGTATCGTTGATAATATTGTAGCCGAGCATGACGGCTTCGCGCATGTCTTCCGGCGCGTCCTGCGGCTTTGGCGGATTGAACTGCGGTTCGGCTGCCGGGCCTGCCTGCAAGGTTGCCAGCGCCTGCGGCGCAGGGGTTTGCCGCACGGCAGCCCCGTATTGGAAAAAGGCCAGCGTCCACGCGCCAAATATCAGCAGAATACAGGTGAGCGTCAGGGCGTAAAGCAGAGTGCGGTTGTTCATGGCGGCTCCGGTTAGAGCATTTTCACGTTGAAATGCTTGCGTGACGGTGGATTACCTTCGCCATGCAAGCACCTCGCAGCGCGGATTTTTACAAAAATCCATGCAGAACAGACAAACAAGCTCAATGTTGATCTGCTCCAGCGGTGACCGTGACAGAAACAGGCCAGCTTGAAGCCAAAAACAGGGCAGACCGGCCACAGGCTGAGGCCGCGAATTTTCAAGATATTATTGTAATGGGTATCAGAACTTCCCGCTATGTCAACAAGGCGGGACAAGCGTATTTTTTATATGGGCCTGAAATCTTGGGTCAAGTTGGCAAGGGGCAGCGGATTGGAGCAGGGTAGGCGCTGGCTGGCGGGGCACCCCGGCAGGGGTATGCTGGCAAAGTCTAGGCTGGCAGGGATTGACCGCGTGTTTCCAGCACGTCCTTGATGTCTATGCCCATGCGCTGCATGCGCGAGAGCAGGGTTGTGCGCTTGAGGCCCAGCATGGCGGCCACCCCGCGCGAACCCGCCATAACGCCGTTACAGGCCAGAATGGCGGCCACGATGCGGTCGCGCTCGCTGAGGGTTTCGCCGGGCTGGTGGTGGGCATCCGTATACACGGGGCGGATGGGCTGCGCAGGCGCGGGCGGCGCGCTGGCCTCCTGCTTGCGCTGGGAAATGGCCGCAACAGGGGCCGGAACCTCCAGAGGGCAGATATTCAGGCTGGGGCCGCTGGAAAGAATGACCGCGCGCTCGATGACGTTGGCAAGCTCGCGCACGTTGCCGGGCCAGGGTTGGTCGCAAAGCCAGCGCAGAGCTGCAGAAGGAATATTGGTGATGTTTTTCTTCATCTGCCGCGCCATCTGCTGCGTAAAATGCTTTGCCAGCAGGGGGATGTCTTCGCGGCGTTCGCGCAGCGGCGGAATGGCGATGGGAAAGACGTTGAGCCGGTAGAACAGATCATCCCTGAACGTGCCGTCGAGCACCATTTCCTGCAAGTTGCGGTTGGTGGCGGCCACAAGGCGCACATCCACGGAAATGACCTTGTGCCCGCCCAGGCGTTCAATCTCGCGCGATTGCAGCACACGCAGCAGTTTAGGCTGCAATTCCAGCGGGATGTCGCCAACTTCGTCCAGCATCAGGGTACTGCCGTGGGCCAGTTCAAAGCGTCCCTTGCGTTGCGCGCCGGCACCGGTAAAGGCCCCTTTTTCGTGCCCGAAAAGTTCGCTTTCCATAAGCCCCGCAGGCACTGCGGCGCAGTTCATCTTGACCATGCGCTTGGATTTGCGCGGGCTGCGGTTGTGGATGGCCTGGGCAAAAAGCTCCTTGCCTGTGCCGGTTTCGCCCAGCAGCAGCACGGTGCTGTCGCTGGAAGCCACCATGTCCACCTGCTGCAAAACGCGCATGATGGCATCGCTCTGGCCAATGATGACGCCCATGTCCGACTGGCTCTGTATCTGCTCGGAAAGATAGAGATTTTCTTGTGCAAGGTCGTTTTTCTGCACAGATATGGTGGTGTAGTCCAGGGCGTTGCGCACGGCAATGGCCACGCGCGAGGCTATCTGGGCCAGCAGACTGACGGATTCATCGGTAAAGACATCGGGATGGCGGTGGGCAAGCAGCATGGCCCCAAGGCAGTGCTGGCCAAAATGCAACGGAAACAGCCCCGCAGCCTGATTGCCGTTGCCAAGGATGAATTCCGAGGCCGGGTCTTTGCGCGAAAGCCTGGCCAAATCGCCCTGCCGCGCCAGCAAGGGGGCGTTGATATCGTGACAGCGCTTGAGCAGGCTGTTGGACAGCGAAAACGTACCCGCTGGCAACACGGGGTTTTCAGTTGATTGCGGGGGGCGGGCGCAGTGGAAGGAAAATGTGTCGTCCGTTTCGTGCAGCAGCAGGGCAAAATCGCGTATGCCGAAGAACCGCCGTATCTCGCCCGCGACCACGGCCACCATGTCGTTCATTTCAAGGGTGCCGATGGCCGTGTTGGTCACGTCCACAAGGATGCTGAAGTGGTCGCGCTCACGGCGCAGGTGTTCGGTTTCCTGGCGCACATTGTCCATGCAGAGGATGGCTGTGATGGCAGCCGTGACCACCCCTGCCAGAACACGGAAAAAAACAAGAGAATCATCGCTGAACACGCTGCCGTCTGTTTTGACAAAATCCATGGCGCAGTGACAGCCGCCCTGCGTGGAAATGGGAACAAAAAGGCAGCCGCTGGCATTGCGGTACTGGTCAAGATCAGCAATGGCGGGAAATTCCCGGCGCAGGTGCTCGCCTTCAAAGCAGGCCACTTCGGTCTGGCTCCAGAACTGGCGCAGGCCCTGCTGGGGCGTCAGGTCTTGCTCTGAAACGGCAGAGCGGTCAGCGTGCGCGTCAAGCATGTAGAGCCGCGCCTTTTCCTGCATGGGCGCGGCAATAACGATGTGTATGCGCTGAAAGGCCATGAGGGGGTCACAGCAGTTTTTCAGCATGCGCAAAAGGCTGGGAATGTCTTTTTGCAGTGGCAGCACCCGGCTGGCTGCGAGCAGGGCTTCCTGCCAGACAATAGCTGTACTTTTTACCATCTCGGAGGCGCTGGCTGTAAAAAACCCGGCTGGCGGCGTGCGTCCGGGGGGGATTCTGGACGGGATATCCACAACATTTCTCCATGCACCATAGGGCAGGATTATAGGACTGTCTACCGAGCTTGCCCGAGGGGATCAGGCAAGAATGACGTCTACCTCCATGCCTTTGCGCAAAGGAGCGCTGCCAGCGGGAATATCCACAAAACAGTTGCAGTCGTCGCACAGGGCTGGCTGCCCCATGCGTTGCGCATCGCGCGCAAAATACACATCCCTGCCTTCAAGCCGCGCCAGCACAATGCGGCGTTCGTCCTTGCGGCAGGAGCCAAAATCATTGCGGGCCACGGCCTTTTGCCGCAGGGGCGCAAAGCGCGTTGCGCCACCCATTTTCTTCAGCACTGGAACCGCCAGCAGGCCAAAGGTTGCGGCAGCAGCCACAGGATTGCCCGAAAGGCCCAGCAGCAGGGTTTGCGGCAGTGCTGCAGCCAAGGTCATGGAGCCGGGCTTGAGGCGCAGGCTCTGAAAAAGCATGCTGCCGCCCTGTTCCGCCACAATCTCTGAGGCAATGCCGGGCACAAGATCTTTGGGGCCAACAGAAGCCCCGCCCGTGGTGATGACAAGATCGCTCTCGGCCAGCATTTCGGCCAGAAGCTCCTGCAATGCCTGCCGGTTGTCGCCTCTGGTCATCATGCGGAGTATGCGCGTGCCCATTTTGCGCAGGCGCACGCCCAGCAGGGTGCTGCTGATGTTGTAAACGCCGCCCTGCGGCAGCGGAGCGCCGGGCAGCACAAGCTCGCTGCCTGTTGCCAGCAGGCTGACCCTTGGGCGGCGGAATACGCGCACATGGGTATGGCCCTGACCAGCCAGGAGGCTGAGGGTGCCGCTGTGCAGCACATCGCCGCTCTCGGCAAGAGTGCTGCCGCGTTCCATGTCCTGCCCGCACATGCGGCAGTTGCGCATGGCCGCAAGACTGCGCGAAATCACCACGGTCTGGCCATCCGCCAACGTGTCCTCCTGCCACACCACGCAGTCCGCTCCCGGAGGAAGGACTGCGCCTGTGGTCACGCGTGCCGCCTGACCGGGTTCAAGGGGCTGGCCTGGTGCATCACCGGCATAGAGGTGCTGCGTTACCAGCAGCATGGCGGGACGTTCCGCCGTGGCGCTGGCAATGTCGGAGCTGCGCAGGGCATATCCATCCACCTGAACCCGGTTGTAGGGCGGCTGAGGCAACTCGGCGCGCATATGGGCAAAACATATGCGGCCATCGGCGTCAAAAAGCGGCACTTCCTCCGATTCTGCAACTGTGGGCGTGCGCTGCAAAAGAAACTCCAGGGCTTCCTCCAGCGGCAGGCTTTCACGCTCCGGCAGGGCAGAAACATGGGGCTGTGCGTCAGCCGCAAAGGAGTGCAGGGCGCGATTCATCTCAGCATATCCTTTGCGGACAGGTGTAAATATTGATGTTGTCGCGGCGTACAAAGCCCAGCAGGGTGATGCCGTGAGCCTCGGCCATTTCTACGGAGGTGAGCGAGGGGGCTCCCGGTGCGATAAGCAGCCTTACACCGCAGGCCACAACTTTTGAGAGCATGTCAGAGGCGAGCCGCCCGCTGAAAATGAGGATTTTTCCATCCGGACTCAGCCCTTGCAGCAGCATGGCCCCAATGACCTTGTCCAGCGCGTTGTGGCGCGCGATATCCTCGCAGAAAAGCAGCAGGCCATTCGGGGTAGCCAGGGCGCAACTGTGGGCCGCGCCCGTGGCGCGGAAGAGGTCGCAGCGCTCGTTGAAGGCCAGTTGCAGCGCATGCACCTGCGCTGCGGCAAGGCGCACATCGCTGGGCGCGCTCACTGCTGGCGCAGGCGATTCCGCCACGGAGGCCTCTATGACGCGGTTTTGCTCATCAATGGAAAGCGCCCGCAGCGCGGAGATTTCATGCAAAAGCCCCAGGGTGCGGAGCCGCCCCACGGCAAGCGCGCGCAGCAGGCTGGGCATGCAGTGCAGCTCGGCCACGCAAGTGCCGTTGCAGACGAGTTCGTAGCGTTCTTCACGCAGGAGTATGTCCATGACCTCGCGGCGGCCCTGAGGCCCGACGCGGGTAATGGTGCGTTCAATACTTATGGAAGCATCCGGCGGCTGTTTCATGATTGTGGTTCCCCGCGCGGCTGCACCATGGGAGTGACCGCGCGGGGAGTTGTTGAGGGTTATCGGAGTCAGGCAGGGATTTTCTGCGCGGAGCCGTTGGCCTTTTCCTTGCGCAGGCGTTGCTTCAATTCGCTGTACACCTGCACCACATGGCTTTCAGCCCATGTCTGATCTTCTATTTTTTCAACACGGACAGGCACATACTTGTATTCCGGCGTTTTGGTGATGGGGCTCAAGACCTCGCCCACCAATTCGTTGCATGCGCCAATCCACCACTGGTAGGTCATGTACACCGCGCCCTGGTTGGTACGCGGGCTGGTCTGCGCCCTGGTGATGACCTTGGAGTGGTGCGACTGCACCCACACAAGCTCATGGTCGCGGATGCCGAGGGCTTCCGCATCCTTGTCGTTCATCTGCACAAAGCCGGGTTCGTCCGCCAGTGCCGCCAGCGCCTTGCAGTTGCCTGTCATGGAGCGGCAGGAGTAGTGGCCCACTTCGCGCACGGTAGAAAGCACCAGCGGGAACTCGGAGCTGATTTTTTCCACAGGCGGGACCCATTCCACCGTAAAAAGGTGGCCCAGGCCGTCCGGGGTTTCAAACTTGATGCTGCCGTCAGGCTGTGCGTAAAGCACCTGGGTGCCGTTGGGGGCATCCTTGGTGCAGGGCCACTGGATGTAGCCAAGCCCGCCGTTTGCATCGAGCTTTTCATAGGTCGCTTCCGCATACTTGGGCGAGAGCGAGATCAGCTCGTTCCATATCTCCCTGGTGTTGTTGTAGCGCATGGGATAGCCCATGGCTGTGGACAGACGGCAGATGATGTCCCAGTCCACCTTTACATCGCCCTGCGGTTCCACAGCCTTGTAGAAGCGCTGGAAACCACGGTCGGCAGCAGAGTACACGCCTTCGTGCTCGCCCCACGTGGTGGTGGGAAAGATCACGTCGGCCACGGCTGCTGTCTTGGTCATAAAGCAGTCCTGCACAATAAGCAGGTCAAGCTTGCTGAAGCCGCTGCGTACGCCGGAAAGGTCGGGTTCTGTCTGCAAGGGGTCTTCACCCATGCAGTAGAATGCCTTCAGCCTGCCAGCAGAAGCGCTTGCGGCGACTTCACTCAGGAAATGACCCACCTTGGGGGACATTTTTTCAACAGGAACCCCCCAGGCCTTGGCGAATTTTTCGCGCATGGCCGGGTCTGTCACGCTCTGGTAGCCCACAAACACATTGGGCAACGCGCCCATGTCGCAGGCGCCCTGCACGTTGTTCTGCCCGCGCACCGGAGCAACGCCGGTGTGGGGTTTGCCTATGTTGCCGGTAATCAGCGCCATGGAGGTCAGTGCCCGTACGGTCTCCACGCCCTGATAGAACTGGCATACGCCCATGCCCCAGTAAATGCCCGCCCCCTCTGGGGCAGTGGCATACATGCGGGCGGTCTTGCGGATGGTTTCGGCATCAATGCCCGTGATTTCCGTAACCGCTTCAGGAGGATAGTTATCCACAATGGCTTTGAGTTCTTCAAAACCCGTTGTGTACCTTTCTATGAACTCCCTGTCCGCAAGCCCCTCGTTAATGATGACGTTCATCAAGGCATTGACGAAGGCCACATTGGAACCGTTTTTCAGGGGAACATGCAGGTCGGCGATGCGCGCAGTTTCAATCTTGCGCGGATCACAGGCAATGATGGTTGCCCCTTTTTCTTTCGCCTTTACCACCCTGCGGGCGATAATGGGGTGCGAATCCGCCGGATTCCACCCAAAGATGAACAAGCATTTAGTGTCTTCAATCTCCACAATGGAGTTGCTCATTGCGCCATTGCCGACCGATTGTTGCAGACCTGCAACGGATGGGCCGTGTCAGACCCGCGCGCAGCAGTCGACATTATTGGTGCCGAGAGCCGCGCGGGCGAATTTTTGCATTATGTAGTTGGTTTCGTTGCCGGTGGAACGGGAAGAACCGGATACCATGATGGAATCGGGGCCAAATTCTTCCTTGATGGCCATAAGACGCGACGCAGTGTAGTCGATGGCCGTATCCCAGGACACAGCCTCAAACTCGCCGCCACGCTTGCGGCGGATCATGGGGTTTTTGACTCTGGGGGTCAGGATCTTGGTGTCGTTGATAAAATCCCAGCCATACAGACCCTTGAGGCACAAGGCCCCCTGGTTGGTCAGGCCGTTGGCGCCTTCTGCGCCAACCACGCGGCCATTCTCAACCAGCAGGTTGATCTTGCAGCCCGAAGCGCAGTACGGGCAGACTTCTATTACTTTTTTCATGATAACCTCTTGTATTCATTTTAACAGCGGCGAGCACTCCGCTGCTCTGGCAGGCATGTTGCGCCACATTTCAATCAGGGGCAGGTGTAACAGCACCAATGACCGCTTACTGAAATGCTGCTGTTCCTGCGGGCTGCACTTTTTCATCCTCCACCACGAACAACACATCGGTGGGGCAGGCCCGCACGCAGGAGGGGCCTTCGGGCACGCTGGCGCACAGATCGCATTTTTGCGCCAGGGCCTTGCGGCTGAATCCCATCGGTTTGCCGCATACTGTACGGCGCACCTTGTGGCTTGTGACCCGCATGACCCCATAAAGGCAGGCCATGATGCAGGCCTTGCAGCCTATGCACTTGTGCCGCAGCACGGTGACGCTCTCGCTGTCGGCAACAATGGCCCCGCAGGGGCAGGCCGATGCGCATGGGGCGTCCTCGCACTGGCGGCAGGCAACCGGAGTGCTGATGTCTTCGTGCTTCAGGATGGCGACTCTGGCTTTGAAGTCAGAGGCGGTCATGTCTTCAATACGCAGTTCACTGTGCGCCAGGGCGCAGGCTATCTCACAGGTGCGGCAGCCTATGCAGCGCCCTGGATTGGCCGCTATGCGTTTTTTCATAGAAAGCCCTTGCTTGTTTTACGGCTCGACGTGGGGCCGGCCAGTATTCGTTAAAATGCAACAAGAATGCCAGTATGTTGCAAAAATGATCTGGTATTTTGCATTGTTACGATTGATGTAAAAACCGTGTACGCGCAGGTTCGTCAAAAGTGTCGAGCTGTCGAATGTTAAACTTGTGTGAAATTTATAACAATCGCTATTACTCCAGACAGTTAGCCGAATTGGCCCTGTTTCGTCATTTTTGACGAAGGATCAGGCCAGCCAGGGAATGTCGCCTAGGCCGTCCGCCAGCCCCGCATGAATACGCTCCACCGCATGCTGCACAGCATCGGTAACAGGCAGACAAAAGCCCACTTCCTGCGGCTGGATGCCCAGAAATACAACCTGTTCAATCTCCCGCTCCAGTTCGTCCATAATGAAGGAGAGGGGCATGTTGTGCGTGCTGGCTATACCCATGGAGCGAATGCGCTCCTTGTCCACAAAGCGCATCTCACCGGGGGCAAGCCCGAGGGTGGCAACGTCCACAATGAGCAGACGCCGGGGCTTCATGGCTTTGACCGAGTAGGTGACGTTTTCAGGCATGGAGCCGCCGTCCACCACAGTCCAGCCCGGCACAGGGTTTGCCTCCATGCGTTCGCACAAAAGCGGGCCTGCGCCGTCATCGCCCATGAGGCTGTTGCCCACGGTCAGCACCACATTGCAGTCTTGGGGGGCGGGGGCTGTCATTCCATCCTCCGGGGCAGTTGCACCATGAGGTAGAGCGCAGGCTCGCGCTGAATGGCGGCCAGTTGCTCCATGAGTACAGCGCTCCAGCCCTTGTATGGCTCGTCCATGCCGGGCATGGCTTCGGCAAAAGCCTTGCCCAGCATGCCCGCATGGTTCGCGTCAATATGGATTTCGCCAAAGGTCAGCAGGCCGCTCATCTTGCGGCGGGCCTCACCTTCCGGCAGCAGGCCCACCCATGCTTCGTAGGCGTCCTTGGGGCATTCCAGCACTTTGACGAGGCAGTCGATAACTCCCACGTGATGCCCGATGGCAAGGGAGTAGTACATGACCTGCTTGGTAGCGTCAGACTCGGGAAGATCCTTCTGCGTATCCAGAAACTTTCGCCGCAGCGCGTGGAAGCTGACCACCTCAGTCATGGTAGATCCCCTGATCCTGCTCAACGTTCAGGCTGTCGAAAAACACTTCGCGCAGGCGGAAGAGAATTTCCGTCAGGCGGGGGTCTTCGGCATCGCGAATCCATTTTTGCAGGTTTGCTTCAAGGGCGGCGGTGCTTCCGGCCTCAAGGCACTGGAAGAACCTGTCGCTGATTTCCCTGCCCTGGCGGTAGCCAGCCAGCAGACGCGCCTCGCGTTCAATCCGCACGCGGATGTCGAGCGGGGCATCGGGCAGCAGGGGCGCTGGAGCGGCTGCGCCGGATTCCTCGTGATTGCGCTCCTTGAGCTTCTGATCCAGCAGGCCAAGGGCCATGGCAAAGCCATAGATCGTAGCCTGCGGGGTTGGCGGGCAGCCGGGAATGTACACGTCAATGGGCACAATCTTGTCGCTGCCGCCCCACACGGAATACATGTCGTGGAAGATGCCGCCGCTGCACCCGCAGGCACCGTAAGAGACGCATATCTTGGGGTCAGGCGCGTTGTGAAAGGCGCGCAGGGCGGGCATGCGCATGGCGCGGGTAACAGCGCCCGTGAACAGCAGAATATCTGCATGGCGGGGCGAAGGAACCACCTTGATGCCGAAACGCTCGGCATCAAAAATGGACGTGATGGACGCGAAGATTTCAATTTCGCAGCCGTTGCAGCCGCCGCAGTCGATGCGGTATACGTAGGCGGAGCGCTGAATGCGCTGCAAAAGCGCTCCCTTGAGCGCGGCTATGGAATCCTCAACGCTGACGGGTTCGGTTTTGTAGTGCGAGATACCGGGCGCGTAGGCATAGGGAACGATGGACATGGCTATACCTCCTGCCGGGGCTTGAGGCCGAGGGTCTGCTTGCGCTTGCACTGGGGGCAGGTTTCAAACTGCCGCCTCTGGTCGGGGTCTTCCTCCGTAACGCCGTCAGCCTGCATGGTCAGGGCCAGCGCGTAGTCCACCTCTTTTTGCGGGGCAAAGGGGGTGCCGCACTGGCGGCAGTGGCACAGGCTGAAGGTGCAGCGTTCATAAAGGTCGTCCTTGCGCATGACGGCAAGTTCAAACTCCTGCGAGAGGCGCAAGGCCCTGGTGGGGCAAACCTCTTCGCAGCGACCGCAAAAGATGCAGCGCCCGGCGCAAAACTGCCAGGTGCGCACGCCCTTTTCCAGATCGGTTTCAATAGTCAGGGCATTGGGCGGGCAGGCGATGGCGCAGGCCGCACAGGCAATGCAGCGCTTGGGGTCATATTCCGGCTTGCCGCGGAAAGTGGGCGTGAATTCGGCAGGCGCGAAGGGATACTTGATCGTTACCTCGCCTGCATCACGGACTATTTTGAGTAATTTCAGCATGACAGCGCCTCCTCAAGCATGTTGCGCATGTGCATGGCCGCCGTAGCGGCGCAACGCCGGGCCGCCCGTATGACGGGGGCCGTACTGCGCTGCCGCGCGCGGTTCTGGTGGATGTTCGTGGTTTTCATACGCGTTGCCACATGCTTCAGGGCAGAGGTGAATGTTTGCGGTCAATGCCGTACTGCTCAAAGTCTTGATACGATACGGTCTTGGCCTTCTTTTTGCGCACATCCACAAGGGTGACGCGGTCTGTGCAGGAATAGCAGGGGTCAAGGCTGCCGATGATGAGGGCGGCGTCCGAAACCGTATTGCCGCGCAGGGCGTAGCGCAGCACCGGCCAGTTGGCGTAGGTGGCCGCGCGGCAGCGCCAGCGGAATATCTTCTGGTTGTTGCCGGTCATGCTCCAGTGCACGTCTTCGCCGCGAGGGGCCTCGGTAAAGCCCAGAGCGAACTTGTGGGGCGTGTAGGTGAAGCCTTCGGTCAGCACCGGGCCGCCGGGCATGTTGTCCAGCACGTAGCGGCACTGGGCGATGGAGTCGAACACTTCCTTCACCCGCACAAGCGCGCGGGAGAAGATGTCGCAACCGTCAAAGGAGAAGACGTTGACGGGAATATGGGCGTAGCCTTCAAAGGGATGATCGGCGCGCACATCCCGTGCAAAGCCGCTGCCGCGGATCATGGGGCCAACGGGGCTGTAGTCGCGGGCCACCTTGCGGTCGAGAATGCCCACGCCCTTGGTGCGCTGTTCAAAGTTGGTGGTGCTGAGGAGCATGTCCACCAGCTCGGCCACTTCCTTTTCAATGGAATTGAGCAGGTCCGTGGTAGTTTTGCGCGCATCGGCCAGAATATCGTTGCGGATGCCGCCGATAAGGTTGAGACCGTAGGTCTTGCGCGACCCGGTGAGCAGCTCGGCAATGGTCATGGATTTTTCACGCACGCGGAAGAACTGCTGAAAGCCGGAGTCAAAGCCCGTAAAGTGGCAGACAAGGCCGAGGTTCAGCAGATGGCTGTGCAGGCGTTCCGCCTCCAGCAGCAGGGTGCGTATCCAGCGGGCGCGCATGGGCACGTTGATGTCCAGGGCGTTTTCCACCGAGTTGGCGTAGGCGATGCTGTGGGCATAGCCGCAGATGCCGCACACGCGCTCGGCCAGAAAGGTGATTTCGTGGTAGCCCATGCGTACTTCCGCAGCTTTTTCCATGCCGCGATGCACATAGAACATGCGGTAGTCGGCATCCACCACGTTTTCGCCGTCAACAAACAGGCGGAAGTGCCCGGGTTCGTCAGAAGTGACGTGCATGGGGCCAATTGGCAGAATGCGGTTTTTACTGCTGCCCAGCTCGTTGATGAAGTCGTAGGTTTCCGTGTCCGTGGTGGGCGCGGGGCGCTGGCGGTAGTCCATGCAGTCCTTGCGCAGAGGGTGCAGGTTGTCCGGCCAGTCGTCGGGCAGCACCAGACGGCGCGCATCGGGCAGGCCCACGGGTGTGAGGCCGTACATGTCGCGGATTTCGCGCTCGCCCCACACGGCGGCGGGCACCCTGGCCGTGACGGAAGGGAACTCCTGCCGGTCGGCGTCCACGAAGGCACGTACAACTATCCAGCATTTTTCGCCTTCTTCCATGGAAAGGGCGTAGTAGATGGCAAAGCTGCCGTTGAGCGTGCGTTCGTCGTTGCCAAAAACCACCGGCAGCCAGCCGCCCTGATCGTAATAAAGGTAGGAAACCACATCGGGCAGAGCCTCCAGCTTGACCGTGATGGTGAGCTGGTTGCTGGTTTGCCGTTCTTCATCAAGAACAGCATAGGGAAAGCGCTGCCGCACGTTTGCCACATACCCTGCGCCGCGATTGCCGCTGGCGGGGTGTTGGGTCTGTTCCGTGGTCGTGCTCACGTTATATCTCCTGACGGGAAGAAGTTTGCTTTGCGTCGTCGGCTTCCGCCGCATCCGCCGTATCGTGGGAAGCGGCGCGTACCATGTCGCGCAGGGCGGGCTGCACCTGGGCCGTGGCGGTATTTTTATCCAGCACGATGCTGGTGGCTGCGTTGAGCATGTTCACCACAGGGGCGGGCGTGCAGGTGCCCATAACTAGCAGCAGGCCCAGCAGCACGGCGGCGGGGATAAGGGTCATGCTGCCCTGTTCGCCTTTTGCGATGGATTCCGGCGCTTGGCCGGAGAGCGTCACCGCCACCAGATGCACCAGCGCTCCCAGAGCGACCATGAGCAGCACGGCAAGAGCCGCAACCAGATACATGTGACCGGCGGTGATGCCGGAAACGACCACCATGAATTCGCTCAGGAACACGCTGAACGGCGGCAGGCCGCCTAGAGCCAGGGTTCCCGCTGCCAGAAACACGGCGGAAACAGGCATGATCTTGAGCATGCCGCGCACGGTGGTCATGTCGCGCGTGCCGTACTTGAGCAGCACGTTGCCCGACACGCAGAACACCAGACCTTTGGCAAGGCTGTGGCTGATAACGTGGAACAGGGCGGCAAAGATGCCCAGCGGGCCGCCAAAGCCAAGGCCCACGGCGATGATGCCCATGTTTTCAACACTGCAATAAGCATAGCGGCGCTTGATGTCGTTTTGCGAGATCATGCTGAACGCCGCTACAAGTATGGAAAGCAGACCGAAAACCAGCAGCATGTTTTGCGGCACAGCGCTTGAGATGCTGCGGCTGATAAGGATGTAGTAGCGCAGGATGACCAGCATGGCCGCCTTGAGCAGCACGGCGGAAAGCAGGGCGCTGGTGGGGCTTGGGGCTTCGCTGTGGGCATCGGGCAGCCATGCGTGCATGGGGAACAGCCCGGCCTTGGTGCCAAAGCCGATCAGTACGAACACAAAGGCCAGATACATGAGGGTGTGATCAAGGCCGTCCGCATAGCGCAGGGCTTCGGTCCAGAATATGGCGTCAGAGGGGTCAAGCCCCTGGGCGGTCATGGCTGCGGAGGCGTTGGAATACACCAGCACCGTGCCGTAGAGGCCAAAGGCCACGCCCACGGTGCAGATGACAATGTACTTCCAGGCAGCTTCAAGCGAGGAATTCTGCCCGTAAATGCCCACCAGAAAGGCCGAGGCAAGGGTGGTGGCTTCCACGCCAGCCCACATGAGGATCAGGTTGTTGGTGGTGATCACCGAAACCATGGTGAAGATAAACAGGTGGAAAAAGCCGTAATAGTTGCAGAGCGTGGGCACGGAAACTTCGCCGTGGTCCACTTCCTGCTTCATGTATCCGTAGGAATACAGGCCGGTAATGGTGCCAAGCACGGCCAGCACGGCCAGAAACATGGCCGAAAGGCTGTCGAGATACAGCCACTTGCCGGCGGCAAAAAGAGCGCCATGCTCATATACACTGCTTACAAGTCCGTAGGCCGTGACCAGAAGGGCCGCGCAGCCTGCCGTATTGATGATGTTGACCACGGCGCGTATGCCGCGCCCGCAGAAGGCGCAGGCAAAGCACAGCAGCGACGTGATCAATGGCGCGGCGAGCAGCAGGTAAAAAAGCATGGGGTTGCTGTTGGTCATGACATTCATGGCTCACCCCTTCAGCGCGGAAAGATCATGCGCGCGCAGCGTGTTCATGGTGGTGAAGATGCGGCGCACCATGTAAACCATGATGATAACCGCGAAGATGGCGTCTGTGGAAATGCCAATTTCCACAAGATGCGGGGCCTGGTTGGCCAGCAGGGCCAGGGTCATGTGCGCGCCGTTTTCCATCAGGCAATAGCCGAATATCTGCTTGATGATGTTGCGCTGCACCACAATGCACATAACGCCGATCATGAAGTGACCAAGCGATACGGCCAGTACAGGCTCAAGACCGTGCTGGGTAATGATGGGCACCTGAACCGTGCTCACCACAAAGTGGCACAAGAGCAGCAGAACGGCTGACAGTATGACGACCACAGATGTGGGAATGACCATTCCCTGCGCTTCAGGGTCGCTCATTTTGCCGAGGGCCTTGTACATTATCAGCGGCACAAGGATGACCTTGGTCAGAACGGCGGTTCCGGCCCAGGTATACAACTCGTGCGCCTGCATCAGGCCGCCCAACGCAATGAACGAGAGCACCAGCACGGCAGACTGCACAGCGTACAGCAAGGCGGATGTTGTGGCTTTTTTGCAGGTGACCACCATCAGGGATGTGACCACCAAAAGCCCCGCGAGATTGTTGATGATTATACTTGAACTCAACATGCTTAGCCTCCGTGGTTCAACCAGTAAACGGCCATGATGCTGGAACAGAACGACATGAAAACAAGGATGGCCAGCACCAGCTTCATGGCGGCGGGCACAGGCTGCGCCTGCGCCACAACCTCAGAGGGTTTGCCGGGTACAGTCTTGCCGAACCAGTAGAGGAACCAGGCAAAGCTGCCCACGGATTCGATCATGACCAGCACCGTCAGCACCAGCACCAGCCAGTGGGTTGAGCCAAGGGCAAAACCAGTGGTGAAGATGGGGTACTTGCTGAAAAAGCCATTGAGCGGCGGCACGCCGGTGATGGCCAGTGCCGCCACGCAAAAGCCCACGCCCAGCAGAGGCAGGCGTGACAGGATTCCCTGCAACTGGGTGAGGGTGCGCGTGCCGCATGTGTAGCTGAGCGCGCCAGCAACAAGGAAAAACAGGCTCTTGGCAAAAGCGTGGTTGAAAATGTAGGCGATCGCGCCAAACAGCAGCACCGTATTGCGCAGAACAGGGTCCGTGCACAGGGCGGCCAGAGAAATGGCAAAGAAGATGTACGAAAGATGGGTGATGGTGGAATAGGCCAGCAGACGCTTCATGTCGGTCTGCGGCAGGTACATGATGAAGCCGTATATAAGGGTTATCACGGCCATGACCATACCCACCTGACCAACAACCGGGGGAATGTCCCCGGCAGCCATGACGGCGCGGGCAAAGATGAACACGCCCACCTTGACCATGGATGCCGCGTGCAGGTAGGCGCTCACCGGGGTGGGCGCTTCCATGGCGTCGGGCAGCCACATATGCATGGGAATCTGGGCGGACTTGCCCCAGGCCGCAAAGAGTACGCCGCCCACGACGATGATCTTGGCTGTGTCGCCAAGCCCGGCAATGCCGGAAAGGGCGAAGGAGCCTGTTTCATGGAACAGCCATGCCGCAGCCACATACAGGCCCAGAGCGCCAAGGTGGGTCACCAGCAGGGCCTTCATGGCCGAACGTAGCGACTTGGGCGTCTGGTAGTAACCAATCAGACCCCACGAGCAGCCGCCGGTGATTTCAAAGAACAGCAGCTGGCCAAAGAGGGTTGAGGACAGCGTAAGCCCGGCCATTGCGCCGATAAAGGCCAGCATGATGGCGTAAAAACGGGTGGTGCCTTCATGCGGATGCTCGCGGTTGCCCTTGGTCAGGTAGGCTGTGGAATACAGCACCACCAGAAAACCGAGAAAAACCACGGCAAAGCAGATGAGCGTGCTTACCCTGTCTACGAGTACGCCGAATATTTCCACTGTGTGCCCAGCCCCGCCAAACATGGCGGAGTTGTAACTCACAAGGCTGAATGTGCAGTTTTCGGGCATACCTGCGTTGAAGTATGCCAGACCAAGGGCCGCGCTGCCTGCCGAAGCGGCAAGGGCAACCACCAGCGCCAGCGCCCGTGCCGCGCGATACGGCAAACAGGCGGCGAGCAACGCGCCGATGAACGGTATCAGGATTGTTGCCAGTGCAATTTTATCCATGACTTCTTCCTCGACGCCCTAGAGCTTGCTGAAGTAAAAGACGAATGCCAGGGCCGCCACGCCGAAACCGGACCATGTGACGCGCGGGGTCAGCAAAAAGCGCCCGCGCGCAAGGCTGTTTTCGTACAGCGAGGCCAGCACAAAAATGACCAGCAGCTTCAGAACGAATATGACTGTGGCGGTCAGCACGGATACAACGCTGAGGCTCTCGGGCGTTACATTGCCAAAGGGCAGAAACACGCTGATGAACACGCTGGCCACAACTGCCTGCTTGAACTTCACGCCAAGGCAGACCAGGGCAAGACCGGGGCCGGAATACTCGGTCAGCGGGCCTTCCTGAAGCTCCTGTTCCGCTTCGGGGTAGTCAAAGGGGATCTTGCCCATTTCAATAAACACGGCAAAGGCGCAGGCCACCATGGCCAGTGCCGCTGCCGTGGGCATGGAGCCGCCCCAGTTCTGGCGGAATATCTCGCTGATGACGCCGAGGTTGGTGGAACCAGCAATAAGGGCCGCCACCAGCAGGGCCAGCATGAGCACAGGCTCCACCAGTACGCCCAGCAACATTTCGCGGCTTGCGCCCATGCCCGCAAAGGGGCTGCCGGAATCAAGCCCGGAAAGGGCGAAGAAAAAGCGGTAGAGAGCGAAAAGATACAGCAAGGTTATCAGATCTGCCGCGCTCGCCATCTGGGAGCCGGTCACGATCAGGGGCAGCGTCATGGCGATGGCCGCTGCGCTGGCAATGAGCACAAAGGGCATGATGCGGAAAATGATGCCCGACTGCGCAGGGGCCACTTCCTGCCGGGTCATGAGTTTGGCCAGGTCTCGGTAGTCCTGTAACACGCCAGCTGCCCCCAGGGGGCCAAGGCGCGAGTGCATTCTGGCCCGGATTTTACGCGAAATGCCGGACAGCAGAGGGGCCAGCAAAAGCAGAAGCAAGGTCTGCGCTGCGGCCAGCAGCAAGGATACCGGCCAGGACAAGGATTGCATGGTAAACATGATTCCCCCTAGGCGGCTTTGATGAGAAGCAGCGCGATAAGCGCGATGATGATATACAGGCAGTAGACGCGGAAATCGCCCTGCTGCAGCCGCTGCACACATATGCCGATTTTTTGTGCGGTGCGGACGATACGGGCAAGAATGCCGTCGTCCCACATGGGCTCCACACGCCGGGCAGTACGGATGACCGAGTCAAGCGCACGCGACATGGCCGGGGCCGGATCAAGCGCCTGACGCAGGCGGTACAGCCCCGCAAACACGTGGCGCAGACCCTGTGTAAAGCTGCCGGCAGAAAGGGCCATGCGTTCTTCGTAACCATAACCGCAGGCCCAGGGATCGTTTTTGCGGCGCATGGGCAGGCGGTCGGCCTTACCAGCCATAAAGAGCAGCAGGGGCAAAAGCATGCCGCCCAGCAGCAGAAGCATCACCAGCGTGGGCGAAAGCCCGGTGGCGGCATCTGCGCCGGGAACAAGCACACCCTGCCGTACGGCTTCAAAGTGCTGCTGGCTTGTGGTGAGTGAGTCGGCCACGGCGCTGATGACAGGGGCCACACAAGCCGCGCCCACGCCCAGCACCACGCACAGCGCGGCCAGCCCAAGCATGGAAAGCGTCATGGCAGCGGGAACTTCAGTGGCTTCCGCAGCCTTGGCGCTGCGCGCCTGCCCGCAAAAGCTGATGCCGTATACCTTTACAAAGCACATGGCGGCGAGAGCGCCGGTGATGGCCAGCATCACGATTGCCACAGGGCCGGAAAGGCGGGCAATGGCGGAAGAATGCTGGCTGATGCTCACAAGGCCCTGATAGGTGTACCATTCACTGACAAAACCATTGAGGGGCGGCAGGGCCGAAATGGCCATGCAGCCAACCAGAAAGGACAGGGCCGTGCGCGGCATGCGCTTGCCAAGGCCGCCCATCTTCTCCATGTCCTTGGTGTGCACCTTGTAGATGATGGCACCAGCGCCGAGGAACAGCAGGCCCTTGAACACGGCATGGTTCAGCAGGTGATAGAGCGCGCCCAGAAATCCCAGAGCTGCCAGCAGCGGGTTTTTGAGGGCCAGACCCATGAGGCCCACGCCCACGCCCATGAGGATGATGCCCACGTTTTCAACGGTGTGGTAGGCAAGCAGGCGTTTGATGTCGTGTTCCGCCAAGGCGTACATAACGCCCAGCACGGACGAAACAGCGCCGAAGGTCAGCACCACAACACCCCACCAGACAGGCATATCCACGCCGCCCAGCAGGTCTGCGCCCACCTTGATGATGCCAAACACGCCGATTTTGACCATCACGCCAGACATCATGGCCGAGGCGTGCGAGGGCGCGGCCGGGTGCGCCCTGGGCAGCCAGCCGTGCAGAGGGAGCATGCCAGCCTTTGCGCCGAAGCCGAAAAATGCCAGCAAAAAGGCTATTGATGCCATGGCAGGCGAAATCTGCGCCTGACGGAAGGCCGCAAAATCAAGGCTGTTGTTGGGCGTATGGCAATACATGATGAAGAACGAAGCCATGATCAGCACAGACCCGGCATGCGCGATGAAAAAGTAGAGCAAGCCGGCGCTGACGGCTTCGCTTTCCTGATCGGCAATGACCAGAAAGTAGGAAGACAGCGACATGACTTCAAAAAAGATGATGAAGTAGAAGGCGTTGTCCATGACCATCAGCGCCACCATGGAGGCGATGAAGGTGTTCATGAAAAAGCCCATGGCTGACGCGCCCTTGCCTTCGTATTCCCGCACATAGGCAATGGAATAGATGGAAGCGGCAACCGCCAGCAGGGATATGACGCCCGTCATGAAGGCTCCCAGCATATCCAGCCGCACGGCCAGATGCGCAAAGGGGAACGGCCCCGCGTAAACATGGTTGAGGGCATCTGCACGTTGCAGCAAAAAGGGCAAAACAGCGTACAGACCAAGCGCGCCGCCAAGCGCGCCAAAAAGGCCGTTAATGGTAATGGCTGCCCGCTCGTTGCGGCCTAGCAGCAGGGAAAGCACGCCACCCGCCATGTAGGCCAGCACAGCCCAAAGCAGGATTTCAAGTGGATCACGCATGCTGCACCCCCGACATGGTTATTGCCGCCGGGGCGGCATCATCACCGTGTTTTTCCTGCTCAAGCGCGGCAACACGTTTGCTGTTTTGCAGTTCTGCCAGCGTTTTTTCATCCACAAGGCGCAAAGCCGTGGTGGGGCAGGCCTCCACGCAGGCCGGGCGCGAGCGGAAGTAACATTGGTCGCACTTAACGGCGACGGTGCGGCGGCCCACATTCCAGGCCAGAAAAGGCGGCATGGAGTAATTGCTGCCCGGAGCGTCGGCCAGTTCTTCTTCCGGCACGTAATGCTCGTACACTTCCGGGTGCCCGGCTGGCCTGTCGGCAGCGGGGGTGATGGCCCCGAAAGGACAGGCCAGGCCGCACAGTTTGCAACCGATGCAGTTGCTTTCGTTGATGTGCACTGAATGCCCCGTGGCTGTGATGGCGTTCACCGGGCAGACTTTGGCGCAGGGCATGTCTTCGCAATGGCGGCAACTCACAGGCGCTGTGCCGTTGCCGTAGCGCATGACCTCAAGCCGGGGCCTGCTGAGCAGCCCCTGCTGCTCATGCGCCAGCGAACATGCCGCCATGCAGGTATTGCAGCCGATGCACTTGACCGGATCCGCAAAAATGAAATGGTTCATAACCTTCCTCGTTACGCAAGGGATCGTGATAATGGCCCTTGTTGAGCAGAATACGTGCCATTATGCACAAACCGAGTATTCATGCGCATTTTGGGGAATATCTCTGCCCGCTGTCCGTGCGGCGGGGTATCCATAAAGCCGTGTTCGACACTTTTGACGAAGGGCTTCGACAGCTTCGACATTTTAGCCGATGGTCGGGGACTCTTTTTGCGGCGCAGGTTTGGTGGCAGTCTGATGGTCATCGTGACCGTGCTTCAGGTAGATGAGCCAGTGGAACAGACCCACAAAAACGCCGCCGCCAAGGATGTTGCCAAGCGTCACAGGAATGAGATTCTTGAAGATGAAGTTCTGCCAGTTCAGCACAGAGGCGATGTGCGCGGGATCGGCCAGCTTGGCGGCCACTTCGGGCGGCATCATGTTGTTGCAGAGAATGCCGATGGGAATCATGAACATGTTCGCCACGCTGTGTTCAAAGCCGCAGGCGATGAAAAGACCCACAGGGAACAGACAGGCGATCATTTTGTCGAACAGCGAGCGCCCGGCGTAGCTCATCCACACGCCCAGGCAGACCATCAGGTTGCACATGGCCCCCAGAAAAACCGCTTCAATAAAGGTGTGAGTAAGTTTGTGCTCTGTGGTGTTGATGTAAAAGACTGCAATGCTGCCGCCGTTTTCCCAAGGGTGGCCGCTCAAAAGGATCAGTGCGACCAGGATAAGGCTGCCCACAAAGTTGCCAGCGTAAACCACGCCCCAGTTGGAGAACATCTGTCCCCAGGTGATTTTGCCGCTGGCACGGGGAATAAGCGTCATGGTTGTGGAGGTGAAGAGATCTGCACCCAGCACAATAACCAGCATGAGGCCCAGGCTGAACACCAGCCCGCCAACAATTTTGCCCGCCCCGGTCGCGTTGGCTATGGCGCAATACACAAAACCCAGCCCGATAAACACACCTGCCATGACGGCAAGCAAAAAAGCTTTGCGCGCGGGCTTGAGCGCCTTGCCCTCCATGACAGCGGCCGCCTTGTCGCACATCTGATACGGGTTCAGCGCTTCGAAGGAGGAAGAGTCAGCCATAGTATTCTCCTTTGCATGGTAAATTGTTGAGCTTGGGAATTTTTACACATATTGCAAAGTAGGTGCCAAATAAAATAAATACATTTTGGGTAGTTATGATAATATTTTTGACATGCAATTTTGAGCGAATGTGTCGAAGCGCACAAATGAGATCCGGATCAATTATATGCATAGTAAAACATACAAAAATAGTATGTAATTGTGTAAAACACCGAAGTTACGAAGGTGGGAGATATGGTCGCGCCAAAGTATGCGCTGCTGTTTCAGGCAGAAGCTCTGAGAGTATCGTGAATTTTTACGCAATCTGCGTATGCTTGGATTTTGGTGAAGCGTCTCACATCTGTGCAAAGGCAGCTTGCGAAGAAGGTAATTGGGACGACTTAAAAGCGGAAAGGTTTGAGGGGGAAATTGCCCTCTGCTCGGTGAACGCAGAATGGTAGATTCATGTTACGACAGGCAGTCGAGGTGGGAATCTGACTGAATTTGCGGGCTGCAACCATTCATCATAGTTGCGCATTCGATCTGTCGCCAACCCTGACTGTGGAATGACTTAAGCCATCGATACGCGTACTGCAGGCAACATTCCGTAAGCGTTTACTGAAGAAAAATGGCAGGGAACCGACCCAAAAACAGAAGGGAAACAGCTTTTGCGTGGCGGGAGTTACTTGGATGCAAAGCCTGATTTGCTGGCGCCTGATCTGCGCAGGGAGGCAGGGTGTTTTGGCGGTAGTCTTGAAGGTTACTGAGCCTGACAGATATCAGGGCAAGGGCAAAACGGCCTGAGCGCCATGTCAAAGCAATAAAAAAGGCGGAACCCTAAGGTTCCGCCTCAAAAGCACGGTATAAAACCGAACTTACTTCACTTCGACGGTGGCGCCAGCTTCGGTCAGCTGCTTCTTGGCTTCTTCAGCTTCTTCCTTGGACACGCCTTCCTTCAGGGTAGCGGGGGCGCCGTCAACCTTTTCCTTGGCTTCCTTGAGGCCCAGGCTGGTCAGAGCGCGCACAACCTTGATGACGCCGATCTTGTTGGCGCCAGCTTCCTTCAGGATAACGTCGAACTCGGTCTTTTCTTCAGCGGCTTCAGCAGCGGCAGCGGGGGCAGCCATCATCATGGCGGCGGCAGGCGCAGCGGCGGAAACGCCGAACTTTTCTTCGAGTTCCTTGATGAACTCAGAAAGTTCGAGAACGGTCATATTGGAGATAAATTCAACAACTTCTTCTTTGGTAACGGCCATGATAAGTCTCCTGATCTTTGGCTTTAGTGCAAATAATTCGATGGTTGCTTGCTATGCGGCGTTGGATTTCTGATCTTCGATACCCTTGAGGGCATAAAGCAGACCACGCACCACGTTGGCGAACAGCGAAACAAAGTTGGTGGGCACGGCGTTCATGGTGCCGAGCAACTGACCGAGGAGCTGTTCCCTTCCGGGCAGCTTGGCCAGTGCGTCAATCTGGGCGGCATCCATAGCCTTGCCGTCCAGGCTGGCGCAGCGAAGCTCAAAGAGCTTGCTTTGCTTGGCAAAATCGCTGAGCGCCTTGGCCACCGCCACGGGGTCATCGAACCCAAAGGCTACGCCGCAGTTATCATGGAACTTGTCCTTGATAGCGTTGTGCGTACCGTCGGTCAGAGCAATACGGGCAAGCGTGTTTTTAACGACGAGATATTCGCCGCCTGCATTACGCAGAGAAACGCGCAGGTTCGTCAGCTCTTCCACCGTCATGCCCTTGAAGTCCGTGATAACCGCAAAAGAAGCCTTGTCGGCGCGGGCCTTAACGGCTTCAATAATTACGGCTTTTCCAGACCTGTTCACGTGATACCTCTCACGTTCGGGGTTGCCAGGTGGAATGCCGAGCCAAAGAAGAAGTGTCTGGACAGGGTATTAAGAGCTTGCGCCCACCTGTCGTCTTCGACTCGAATTCCGTATCCTTAGACAGATTGTGGGCGCACTGACATACAGTGCGCCCACAGCCTTGAGAGCTTAGCCCTCAAGAAATTTTTTAACCTGAGTCATGTCAACCTTGAAGCCAGGGCCCATGGTGGTGGACACTGCCATGGAGAGCATGTAGCTGCCCTTGGCGGCGGAAGGCTTAAGGCGGTTCACGGCGTCAAGCAGGGCCTTGAGGTTGCCCAGAATCTTTTCGGGGCCAAAGGAAACCTTGCCAAGGGGAGCGTGCAGCACGCCAGCCTTGTCAACCTTGAAGTCCACGCGACCGGCCTTAAGTTCGGTAACGGCCTTGGTCACATCAAAGGTGACGGAGCCGGTCTTGGCGTTGGGCATAAGGCCACGGGGGCCAAGCACGCGACCGATCTGGCCCACAAGAGCCATAACGTCGGGGGTAGCCACGGCGGCGTCAAATTCGAGCCAGCCTTCCTTGACCTTGGCGACCAGATCTTCGGCACCCACAACATCCGCACCGGCTTCGCGGGCTTCCGCCTGCTTTTCGCCCTTACAGAACACGGCCACGCGAACGGTCTTGCCAAGCCCGTGGGGCAGGGTCACAGCGCCGCGAACCATCTGGTCGGAATATTTGGGGTCAACGCCGAGGCGCACGGCCACGTCAACAGTTTCGTCAAATTTGGCAAAGGAAGCGCCAAGCGATTTGCTGACGGCGTCTTCAATGCTGAAGCGTTCCTGAAGGTTGTTGCCTTCAAGCGCCTTGCGGAAATTCTTGCCATGTGTGGGCATGAGATAATCCTTTCGTTTTGCATCTCCTGCCGAACTTTGTCTTGCGCAAAGGCGGCAGTACAATTGATTTCAACGATGGCTGCCAAGCGTTTTAAAGCTACTGCAGCCGTAAGACCAGTGTGCCGTATATGCAACGAGCGCCCAAGGGCGCTCACGGCTTTAAAAGGGCCTTACTTAACGTCAATGCCCATGCTGCGAGCGGTACCAGCAATGGACTTCACCGCAGACTCAATGCTTGCAGCATTCAGATCGGGCAGCTTCAGCTTGGCGATTTCTTCAATCTGCGCCATGCTCAGGCTACCAACCTTGTTGCGGTTGGGTTCGCCGGAACCCTTTTCAATTTTGGCGGCTTTCATGATCAGCACCGAGGCCGGGGGGGTCTTGGTGATGAAGGTGAAAGAGCGGTCGGCGTACACGGTGATGACCACAGGAATGATCGTGCCCTTCTGTTCCATGGTGCGGGCATTGAATTCCTTGCAGAAACCCATGATGTTCAGGCCGTGCTGACCGAGGGCAGGACCAACCGGCGGCGAGGGGTTAGCCGCGCCAGCGGGGATCTGCAGTTTGATTTTGGCAACTTCTTTCTTGGCCATTTGAGTTATCCTTCATCGCTGCTCGCGCAGTTCAAGGCAAAGCCCTGTCGCGCGGGGGGCAAGTCATTAACCTTTGGATACCTGCACGAAATCCAGTTCCACAGGGGTCTGACGACCAAAAATGGAAACGGAAACGCGCAGTTTCCCCTTGTCGTAGTTGACGTCTTCCACAACGCCATTGAAGCCGCCAAACGGCCCTTCAATAACGCGTACTTCGTCGCCGCGGTCAAAGTTGAACTTGGGCCGTGGCGTTTCCTGGCGAGACTCCATCAGGGAGAGAATGCGCTGTGCTTCACTCTCACGCATTGGGGTAGGACGGTTTTTGCCGCCCACAAAGCCGGTGACCTTGGGGATGGACTGTACCAGATGCCAGGAAAGATCCGTCATGGTCATACGCACCATGACATACCCGGGATAGAACTTGCGCGTAGAGGTGCGCTGTTGTCCACCCTTGGTAGGTTCAATAACCTTTTCAGTGGGAACAACAACTTCCTCAATAAGCCCTTCATCCTGCCCGGTGCGGCGCAACTCGTTAATGGTCTTCTGCACACGCTGCTCGAAACCCGAGTAGGTGTGCACGATGTACCAGCGAGCCTTTTTGCAGAGCTCGGAAGTTTCGTCGATAACAGGGTCTTTCATATCGGCCTTCAGGACAATAGGGTCTTGATCAGGGAAGACAGACCAAAGTCCACCAGCCCCAGGATGACAGCCATCACGGCTACAAAGCCCAAAACGGCCAAGGTGGCTTTGCGCGTTTCCTGCAACGTAGGCCAGGTGACCTTGCGCAATTCGGCCTTGGCGTCCTCAACGTAGCGAGTAAACCGTACGACAGGGTTCGGGCCTTTGTCCGCCTTAAGGTCGGCAGCTTGAGCTTGTTTTTTTGCCATGGTGTAATCCGGAGATAAAAAATGGCAGGGCAGGAGGGATTCGAACCCCCAACATGCGGTTTTGGAGACCGCCGCTCTAGCCGTTAGAGCTACTGCCCTGCACACCGTCCGGGGGGCTTATCGCCCCCCGGCGGAAGTTTATTTTACCTGGTTTCGCGATGCACAGTGTGCTTCTTATCCCAGGGACAATACTTTTTCATTTCCAGCCGACCGGTAGTGTTTTTCTTGTTCTTCCGGGTGCTGTAGTTGCGGCGCTTGCACTCAGTGCAGGCCAGTATGATATTAACTCGCATATGCTACTCGATGATTTCGGTCACCACACCGGAGCCAACGGTGCGGCCGCCTTCGCGAATGGCGAAACGCAGGCCAGCTTCCATGGCGATGGGGGCGATGAGTTCAACGATGAACTGGGAGTTATCGCCAGGCATAACCATTTCCACGCCTTCGGGCAGGTTGATGATGCCGGTGATGTCAGTGGTACGGAAGTAGAACTGAGGACGGTAGCCAGAGAAGAACGGGGTATGACGGCCGCCTTCTTCCTTGGAGAGAACGTACACTTCAGCCTTGAACTTCTTGTGGGGCGTGATGCTCTTGGGAGCGGCAAGAACCTGGCCGCGTTCCACGTCGTCACGCTTGGTGCCGCGAAGCAGGGCGCCGATGTTGTCGCCAGCCTGACCCTGGTCAAGCAGCTTGCGGAACATTTCCACGCCGGTGCAGATGGTCTTCTGGGTGGGCTTGATGCCCACGATTTCCACTTCGTCGCTGACCTTCAGAATACCGCGTTCCACACGACCGGTAACAACGGTACCACGGCCGGAGATGGAGAACACGTCTTCGATGGGCATCAGGAAGGGCTTGTCGATGTCGCGTTCCGGTTCGGGAATGAAGTCGTCGCAAGCCTGCAGAAGGTCAAGAATGCACTTGGCTTCGGGCGCGTCGGGGTTATCGCATTCCAGAGCCTTAAGGGCGGAACCGCGGATAACCGGAACGTCATCACCGGGGAAGTCGTAGCTGGAGAGCAGTTCGCGAACTTCAAGTTCCACGAGTTCCAGCAGTTCTTCGTCGTCAACCAGATCGCACTTGTTCAGGAACACCACGAGCTGGGGCACGCCGACCTGACGGGCAAGCAGGATGTGCTCACGGGTCTGGGGCATGGGACCGTCAGTGGCGGCCACAACGATGATACCGCCGTCCATCTGGGCAGCGCCGGTGATCATGTTCTTGATGTAGTCGGCGTGGCCGGGGCAGTCAACGTGGGCGTAGTGACGGGTAGCGGTTTCGTATTCCACGTGTGCGGTGGAAATGGTGATGCCGCGTTCCTTTTCTTCGGGGGCCTTGTCGATTTCGTCATACGAAATGAACTTGCCCGAGCCCTTCAGGCCGGCGATCTTGGTGATGGCGGCGGTGAGGGTGGTCTTGCCATGGTCGATGTGGCCGATGGTGCCGATGTTTACATGGGGCTTTTTGCGTTCAAATTTTTCCTTGCCCATTGTACGTCTCCCTGGAGAAAAAAATGTTTGCGTTTTACCTGCGTTACTAAATTCGTTTTGAATTCGTAGAGCTGTAACGCCTGCTCCTCGCGTAACGGCTGCGGTAGTGGGAAGTTCCGTTGGGCGGCCCGCTATCCGCATTCAGTCCCTGGACACCAGGGAACGTGCATTGGCGGACAAGGTGACTGAGGGGGAGGCGGAATCAGGCAGGATTTTGGAGCGGGAAACGGGATTCGAACCCGCAACCCTCAGCTTGGAAGGCTGATGCTCTAGCCGTTGAGCTATTCCCGCACGCTACCGTAGTTCCCCGACAGGCGTCCTGTCTCCTACAGCCAAGGCAGTTTATTCAAACCAGCCACCAACCGTCCAGTATTTGGCGACGGAAAAGTGGTGGTGGAGGGGGGTGGATTTGAACCACCGAAGTCTTACGACGACAGATTTACAGTCTGTTCCCTTTGGCCACTCGGGAACCCCTCCACTCTTGCCGAAAAGTCGGAAAGTCCGATCTTCGTTCAGCTTCTTGTGGAGCTGGCGATGGGACTCGAACCCGCAACCTGCTGATTACAAATCAGCTGCTCTGCCAGTTGAGCTACGCCAGCGGCAACACAGCTTATTAGCGATTTTCATTCTGCTTTGCAAGCAAAAATTTCGCTTTGGCTCAAATTTTTTCAAATTATAGTGAGCCGTGCTGCTTTTTACCGTTTTTCGCGCCTTTGCGCGGAAACGATTTGGCCTTATAGCCCTTTCCTCGCCAATGTGCAACGGTTAAGTTGGGCAATGTCCCGTTTATTTTCAATTTTTTTGAAAATTCCCGTGGCAGCCAGCATTTCGCGCACGGCCTCCGCTTGGTTTGCGCCGTGCTCCAGCAAAACCCAACCGCCATTTTGCAATGCAAGCGCGGCTGCATCCACGGCTGCTTTAAGGTGGAGCAGGCCGTTGTTTTCAGAGAACAGGGCGCTGTGCGGCTCGTTGTGCAACACTTCATCCATAACCATGTGCCGCTCGGCATCAGCTATATATGGAGGGTTGCTCACAAGCAGACGCAGCGATTCCGGTTTGAGCGGCGGAGTACGCATGTCTGCGCGCAGCGCCGCAATTCTGCCATCTACACTATGCCGCACCGCATTCTGCGCGGCAACGGCAATGGCATTGGGGCAGATATCCAGCAGAATACCGCTCCAGCAGGGGCGCTCCGCCGCCAGGGTGATGCCGATGCAGCCTGTGCCGGTGCCCAGGTCTGCAAAGCTGAGGTGTTCTTCCGGCAGCAGCTCCAGAGCATTGTCTACAATGAGTTCTGTTTCCGGTCTGGGAATAAGGGTGTGCGGCGTAACCGTAAAGTCGCGGCCATAAAATTCCTTGCGCCCGATGATCTGGGCCAGAGGTTGCCCCGTGGCCCGGCAGGCCACCAGCGCTAGAAAATTATTCTCTTCTATGGCCGTCAGCTCCCGCCCCGCCTCCAGAATGCAAAAAAGGCGGGCGGATCCTGAAGGATCCCCCTTGAGCGTTTCGCGCGCCAGCACTTCTGCGCAAAGGCGGGGGCTGTCCACCCCCGCCTTTGTCAGTTGTTCTGTCGCTTCATCTATATATTGCTTGAGGCGCACGAATGTCAGGCTCCGGCTTCCGCGGGCCGCTTGGGCTTTCTGGCGCCAGCGGTTTTGGCTGTTGCCGTGCCCTTGGCTGCTACACCCGTGGATTCTTCCACCTTGCTTTTGCCGCCCTTGCCCGTTGCGGAACTGCCGCGCCCACCCTTGGTTTCAAACACGATGGGCAGCAGTTCGTCATAATGGTGCACAGGGTGCACGGTGATGCGCTTGAGCAGTTCCTTGGGCACATCCTCAAGATCTTTGACGTTCTGGTGCGGAATGACCACGTGCTTGAGACCGCGCGCCACGCCCGCCAGAATTTTTTCCTTGATGCCGCCCACAGGCAGCACCCGGCCTTGCAGGGTGATCTCGCCGGTCATGCACAGGTCTGCGCGCACACGCCGTCCGCTCAGGGCGGAGATGAGGGCCGTGGTCAGCGTAACGCCCGCCGAGGGGCCGTCCTTGGGCGTTGCGCCCGCAGGCACGTGCACGTGCAGGTCGTATTGCGACACAAAACCGGGGTCCACGCCAAGGTCGTCCGCACGGCTGCGGATGTAGCTCAAGGCAGCCTGGGCGCTTTCCTTCATCACATCACCAAGTTGCCCGGTGAGGGTGAGGCCTCCCTTGCCCTTCATGACAGTGGCTTCAACAGTCAGCACTTCGCCGCCAGCGGGCGTCCAGGCCAGGCCCAGAGCCATGCCGGGCATGAGCTTCTTTTCCTTTTCGTCTTCAATAAAGCGGGGCGCGCCCAACAGTTTTTCCACATCGGCCACGTCAACCATAAAGGGCGGCTTTTTGCCCTCGGCCTTACGGCGGGCCAGTTTGCGGCAGATGGAGGAAAGCTCGCGCTCAAGGTTGCGCAGCCCGGCCTCGCGCGTGTATTCGCGGATGATCTTTTCCAGGGCTTCTTCCGTCAGTTCCACATCCTTTGGGGCAAGGCCATTGTCTTCCACCTTCTTGGGCAGCAGATGCTTGCGGGCGATCTGGGCCTTTTCCTGCAAGGTGTAACCGGGCAGGGAAATGACTTCCATACGGTCGCGCAGGGCCGCCGGGATGGTTTCCAGATGGTTGGCCGTGCAGAGGAACATAACCTTTGAAAGATCAAAGGGCACGTTCAGGTAGTGGTCGCTGAAGGTGTAGTTCTGTTCCGGATCAAGCACTTCCAGCAGGGCGGATGAGGGATCGCCCCTGAAATCCGCGCCCAGCTTGTCCACTTCGTCCAGCACGATAACGGGGTTGCGCGTGCCGGCCTGCTTGAGGGCCTGAATGATGCGACCCGGCATGGCGCCGATGTAGGTGCGCCGATGCCCGCGGATTTCCGCCTCATCGTGCATGCCGCCCAGCGAAAGCCGCTGGAATTTACGGCCCAGCGCCCGCGCAATGGAGCGCCCAAGCGAGGTTTTACCCACGCCGGGAGGGCCCGCAAAGCAGAGGATGGGCCCCTTGGACTGCGGATTGAGCTTGCGCACGCTCAGGAATTCAAGGATGCGGTCCTTGATTTTGTCGAGACCGCAGTGGTCTTCGTCAAGAATTTCTTTGGCATGGACAATATCCAGCCTGTCGCGCGAAAGCTTTTTCCACGGCAGTTCCACCAGCCAGTCAAGGTAGGTGCGCACCACGTTGGCCTCGGAAGAATCGGCGTGCATGCCCGAAAGGCGGCGCAACTGCTTGTCGGCTTCCTTGCGCACGTCCTTGGGCAGGCCTGCTTTTTCAAGGGCCTGCTTGAGGTTTTCAAGGTCTTCCTCGCCGTCTTCGTCCTTGTCGCCAAGTTCTGTGCGGATAGCCTTGAGCTGCTCGCGCAAAAAGTAATCCTTCTGCGCCTTGTCCATGCCTTCGCGGGCCGAACTCTGGATGCGCGCCTGCACGGTGGCGACTTCCACCTCGCGCTGCAGTTGGGTGTTGACCAGCATGAGGCGGTCAATGGGATTCTCCGCCTCGAGAATGCGCTGGGCATCGGCTGTTTTCATGCGCATGTTGGCGGCGATAAGGTCGGCCAGGCGGCCCGGATCGTCCACGCCCTGCAAGACGGCAAGAACGTCTGGCGAGGAAAGGCCACGCAGGGTCAGCACCTTTTCGCTCTGCTCGCGCACGGAGCGCAACAGGGCCTCCACCGTGGCGTCTACCACAGGGATTTGCTCGGGCAGGGTTTCAATGCGCGCTTCAAGGAAGGGTTCCACCTGGCGGTAGCTCGTAACCCGTGCGCGGCTCACGCCCTGCACAAGAATTTTCACCCTCGAATCGGGCATCTTGAGCATGCGCATGACCTGCACTACGGTGCCGACCTGGTAGAGGTCTTCCGGCTTGGGATCTTCGGTGGCTTCTTCTTTCTGCGCGCACACAAGCAGGTGCCGCCCGTTTTTCAGGGCTGCGTCCACGGCCTGTACGGATTTGTCGCGTCCGATGAACAGCGGCAGGATCATATAGTTGAAGATAACCACGTCTCGAACGGGCAACACGGGCAGCGTGTCGGGAATGCTCTGCGCCGCCGTATTGAGGCTGCCCTCGTGATCCAGCGTCTCGGGCGCGTTCATTTCCGCCTTGTCCGTTTCGCTGTCGATGGCAGGTTCTGCCTCAATGGGTTCTTCCTGATGCAGCAAAATGTCTTTTTCATTGATGTCAGCCATATATATTCTCCCCGACTGCTTTCGATTCAAATGCGTTGCGATTGCGTTATGCTGTAGCAGTCTCCATCAGTAACGATGACGTGATCCAGAAAGCGCAGCCCCATGCGGGGCGCCAGTCTTTGCAGTTCTTCTGTCAGCAGGCGGTCTTCCTGCGAAGGCCCCGGGTTGCCGCCGGGGTGGTTGTGCACCAAGATTATGCCGCTTGCCTTACGGAGCAGGGCCGCTTCAAGAACGTCCCTTGGGTAGATTGAAACTTCTGCAATGCCGCCCCTGCGCAGGCGCTCCCAGGCCATAAGGCGGTTGCGCCTGTCTACCAGCGCCAGCCAGCATTCTTCGTGAGGGCTTGTGCCAAGCCGGGCCTGCGCCATGCGGGCTACGGCCTCGGGTGTTGCCAGAACTTCCTTTTGCCGCAGCTCTGCCGCTGCGTAGCGCGCCCGCGTTTCGCCCAAAACCCGCCATAAGGCCAGCAATCCCGGCCCAAAACCGGGCACCTGCAAGAGTTCTTCGGGCCTTGCGTCCAGCGCCCCGCGAATGCTGCCAAACTTCTGTATCAGTTCCTTGGCGAGGGGCTTTGTGTCCTTGCGGGTCAACCCGTAGCCTAACAGCAGCTCCAGCACTTCATAATCCGCCACTGCTGTGGGTTCCAGTTCCAGTCTTTGCCGCAGCCGCTCACGATGCCCGAGGCTTGTGGGCGGGGTGGATGTTGGCTTTGCTGTCATAAAATAAGCAGTCTTGGAGGTTGCGCAAGGGGGCGGGCGGATAAAGGCGCATGCATCCCGCAAATCCTTTGCCGTTTTTTACGTGAGCGAAAATGATAAATGCGGATCGCAGCGGAATCTGGGTCGCAATAACCGCATTTGCACCGCGCGAGGCTGGCGCGGCGATGTTCTGCCTGGCGGTTTGCGTCAGGCGCGGGTGCGGCCTGCGGCAAACAGGTCTGTCATGCGGGCCGCGAGATAGTCCAGGCTCTGGCTTGGTGATCTGCGGCCGCTCTTTACCTGCAACTCCGCATCCATAACAGTGGACATGCACTCCGCAAGCACTGCTGGGCCGAGCCGGGTTGCCAACTGTTTTTTGAAGGCAGCCTCGTTGGGATGCACGCGCACCTTTTCGCCCGCCCATAGTTGCCAGAGCAGGCGTAACTCCCGCGCCAGCAGGGCCAGCAAAGAAAACAGCAGGCTGTCGCCGTCCTGACTGCGCGAAAGTTCCTTCCACACGGCGGTGAGGTTGCCCGCCTCCATGTGCCGGATGCAGTCAAAGACGTTGCACTCTGGGTTCCAAGAAGCCGTGGCGGTCATGGCCAGAGTAATGGTGCCCTGGTCGGGAACCTGATCCGCCCCGTGAGAATCTGCCTGTGATTTCTCCCGGGCATCATCCTGTGCAGTATTGCGCAGCAGTTGCAGCTTGATCAGCTCGTTTTCAATGGCCAGGGCATCGGGCGGCACAGAGGCGCAAAACTGCTCCAGAGCGTCCTGTTCAAAGCGCAGGCCAAGCTCGTGCGAGCGTTGCAGCACATGCTTTTTGACCGCCCGTTCGTTCAGGCCGTCCTGCCGCCATATCCAGCCCTGCTGATCCGCAAAGGCCATGCAGCGCAGTTTGGCAATGTGCGCGGGAATCTTGGGCTGGCCTTTGTCCCAGGCCACTTCCATACAAAAAAAGGGCCAGCACTGTTCCGAGGGCCGGGCCAGCGCATGCGATACCTTTTTCCACACCGCTGCGGGCCACAGATTGGCCTGACGCACCACCAGCACACGCGGTGCGCCGAACAGGCCTTGCAGTGTAAGCTGCTCCCAGAAGCGCGGCGAGGGTTCCTCGTCGCCCCAGTAGACGTGCCTTTCCCACTGCCCGCTGGCGGGCGGAAAGGAAGAAAGCAGCTGCTCCATGCGCGCGCGCAGCAACTGCCCGTCCGGGCATACAAGAAAACTGAATCCGGGATGTACCGCGCTCATGATATTCCGTGGTTCTGAAAATTGATAAAAAAAAGACTGCCGTAGCAGCCTCGGAATAAAACCCGCCCGGAATAAATTCCGCCTTGGAATAAATCCCGTAAATCCAGGTTTGTCATCTGGTGAAACTGCCAACGCAGTCAGTATAGGTACAAAAGCGGGAACGGGGAAGGGGTATACAGGCGGAAGGGGCGTTTTTCATCTGCGAAAAACAGCCCCTTCCGCCATGATAATCAGTTAGTTGGCAACGATGTTGACCAGTTTGCCGGGGACCACCACCACCTTGCGCACGGTCAGGCCGTCAATGTGGCGCTGCACCGAGGAATCTGCCAGTGCGGCCTGTTCCATGGCGGCTTTGTCGGCGGCTGCGGGTATCTGCACCGTGCCGCGCAGCTTGCCGTTGACCTGAAGGGCCACGGTGAGCATGTCCTGAACGGTAGCGGCATCGTCCCATTTGGGCAGAAGTTCGCTGGCAAGCTGGGTGCCGTGCCCCAGATGCTGCCAGAGTTCTTCGCAAACATGGGGCGTGATGGGCGAAAGCAGCGTAAGCACGGAGGCCATGGCCGACGAGAATACGCGGCGGTCGCCTTCCGTGGCGCCAAGCTTTTCGCGCGAAAGATACATGGCGTTGACCAGTTCCATTACAGCGGCAATAGCCGTGTTGAACTGGAAGCGGTCGCCCATGTCTTCGCTGCATTTCTTGACCGTAAGGTGTTCGCGGCGGCGCAGGTCGCGGGCTTCCTCGCTCTGAGCGTCCTCAGCCGTGGACTGGCAGGCCTTGAGGGGCAGCAGACGGTCTTTTTCTTCATCAAAAAGACGCCACACGCGGCCAATAAAGCGCGACGCGCCTTCGATGCCAGAATCCGACCAGTCAAAGTCGCGTTCGGCCGGCGCGGCAAAGAGGCAGAACAAGCGCACCGTATCCGCGCCATACTTGGCGATCATGTCGGAAGGCGCAACAACGTTGCCCTTGGATTTGGACATCTTGCTGCCGTCTTTCAGCACCATGCCCTGGGTGAGCAGGTTGGCGAAAGGCTCGTTGAGTTCGGCAGGGAAAAAGCCCAGATCGCGCAGCACCTTGGTGAAAAAGCGCGAATAGAGCAGATGCAGGATGGCGTGTTCCACGCCGCCGATGTACTGGTCAACGGGCAGCCAGTACTTGAGGGCCTCCGTGTCAAAGGGGCCATCTTCCTTGCGGGCGCTGGTGTAGCGGGCGAAATACCACGAGGATTCCACAAAGGTATCCATTGTGTCGGTTTCGCGCCGGGCGGTCCCGCCGCACTTGGGGCAGGTGCACGAGGCAAATTCCGGCGTTTCCGGCAGGGGAGAGCGCCCGTCTTCGCGGATTTTCACGTCCATGGGCAGCAGCACGGGCAGGTTTTCTTCCTTTTCAGGCACCACGCCGCACTTGTCGCAGTAAATAACGGGGATGGGCGCGCCCCAGTAGCGCTGGCGCGAAATGTTCCAGTCGCGCAGGCGGAACTGAGTGGTGGCCTTGCCCTTGCCGTCCTTTTCCAGCGCCTGAGCCACGGCCTTTTTGCCGTCCTCATTGGCGGTGCCGTCAAAGGGGCCGGAATTAACCATGAAACCTTCAGCTGTATAAGCTTCGGTCAAGGTTTCAGGATCAATCTGCTCATCCTTGGGGCTGATGACCACGCGCAGGGGCAGGCCGTATTTGCGGGCAAACTCAAAATCGCGCTGGTCGTGCGCGGGCACGCCCATAACCGCGCCAGTGCCGTAATCAGCCAGAACGAAGTTGCCCAGCCACAGCGGCACGCGCTGCCCGGTAAAGGGATGCACGGCGTAGGCACCGGTGAAGATACCTTCTTTTTCCAGCGAATCGGACTGGCGGTCGATGCGGTCCATATTGCGGATGCGATCAACAAAGGCGCGTACTTCATCGGCTTTTTCATAGCCTTCAATGAGCTTTTCCACCAGCGGATGCTCGGGGGCCAGCGTCATGAATGTCACGCCAAAGAGCGTGTCGGGCCGCGTGGTGAACACGTCTATGCCCGTGACGCCTTCTGCCTTGAGGGCCGCGTTTTCCAGACCAAAAGTGATGGCCGCGCCCGTGGATTTGCCAATCCAGTTGCGCTGCATGGCGATAACGCGGTCGGGCCAGTCGCCTTCAAGGCTTTGCAGGTCTTGCAGCAGTTCATCGCCGTAGGCCGTGATCTTGAGGAACCACTGGGTCAGATCCTTCTGCTCCACGCGGCTGTCGCAGCGCCAGCAAAGGCCATCGACAACCTGCTCGTTGGCGAGCACCGTGTGGCACGAGGGGCACCAGTTCTGCGCCGCCTTTTTGCGGTACACGAGCCCTTTTTCCAGCAGGCGCAAAAAGAACATCTGCTCCCAGCGGTAATATTCGGGGCGGCAGGTAGCGATTTCGCGATCCCAGTCATAGGAATAACCCAGGCGCTTCAGTTGCGCCCTCATGTTGTCTATGTTGGCGTAGGTCCATTTGGCGGGATGGGTATTGTTCTTGATGGCCGCGTTTTCCGCAGGCAGACCAAAGGCGTCCCAGCCCATAGGGTGCAATACGTTGAAGCCCAGCATGCGCTTGCTGCGCGCCACCACATCGCCAATGGCGTAGTTGCGCACATGGCCCATATGGATATTGCCCGAAGGATAGGGGAACATTTCAAGCACATAATACTTGGGCTTGTTGCTCTTGTGGGTGCAGGCAAAAGCGTTTTCGGCCTGCCAGCGAGACTGCCACTTTTCTTCGATAGCTTGCGGATTATAGCGTTCGTGCGTCATGGGGCTTTACCGGATTACTCGGATATGGTTGAAGGATCGGCAGCGGGCCGGGAGATTCCGCCGGTTTCCAGAGCCTTGGCCACGGCATCAAGAATGCCGTTGATAAAGCTCTTGGCGTTGCCTTCGCCAAACTGGCGGCTGAGTTCCAGCGCCTCGTTGATGGCAACCTTGGGCGGCACATCATTGCGGTACATGATCTCAAAAACGGCAAGGCGCAGCAGGGTCAGCTCCACGCGGCCCATGCGGTCTACGCGCCAGTTGCGCGAAAAATTGCTGATGGACGCATCAAGCTCATCGCTCTTGCTCCAAACGCCTGCCACCAGTTCCCAGGCAAAGCCCGAGGGATGGCTGGGCGGTTCCTGACCTTCCCAGCGGGCAAGATAGTCCGGAGAAATGCGAAAGATGCGCCGCAGATCGTCAATATCACGGGCCGGGGTGAAGGAAAGGCCGTACAGGACCTGAAAGGCCAGTTCGCGTTCGCCACGGCGGGTGGCTGATTTGCCTTTTGCCATGGGTTACAACTGCTCCATAACGCGGATGGTTTCCAGCATGGCTGCCGCAGCTTCCACGCCCTTGTTGCCGCCCTTGGAACCGGCGCGTTCAATGGCCTGTTCAATGGTGTCGCAGGTCAGCAGACCAAAACCGATGGGGACGCCGGAGTGCATCATGGCCTGGGCAATGCCCTTGCTGGCCTCGGCGCACACGTAGTCAAAGTGGGGGGTGCCGCCGCGAATAACCGCGCCAAGCGCCAACACGCCGTCATACTTGCCGGAATTGACCAGCTTCTGGCAGACCAGCGGCATTTCGAATGCGCCGGGAATACGCACAATGGTGATATTGGCGGTATCAAGGCCGTGACGTTCCAGATAATCCTGCGCGCCGCCCACAAGGCGATCTACGATAAAATCGTTGAACCGGGTGGCCACAATGGCGATCTTGAGACCCTTGGCGTCCAACTGTCCGGCGATGGTGGTAACAGTGCTCATGGCAACTCCTTGGCGCGTTGGCGCAAGTGCCCGCGCTAACGCGTTTTTTGTAATATTTCTGTAAGCGGAAATGTTCAGATAAAGCCGTTGCGCAAGAGCATCTCGCGGCTCAACCCGCTGGTCTGCGCGGCGGCAGTTTGCTCTGCCGCGCTCTTGCCGCCGGGAGCCCAGGCCCCCAAAAGGCTGCGCACATATTTGCCAATGAGGTCGGTTTCCATATTCACCAGAGTTCCCGGCCGCCAGTTGCGCATTGTGGTGCGCTTCTGGGTATCGGGAATGATGTTAACCTCAAGAAAATCAGGCCCGCAATCATTGATGGTAAGGCTGATGCCGTCAAGGGCCACAGAGCCCTTGGCAATGACCTCCACCCCATATTCCTTGGGAAAGGCAATACGGCAACACAGGGACTGCCCCGCGCCCGTAACGCTGCGCACCGTGGCAAGACAATCCACATGCCCGCTCACCAGGTGCCCGCCAAGCCGGTCGCCCAGGGCCAGCGCCCGCTCCATGTTCACGCTGTCGCCAGTCTTGAGCCTGCCCAGCGTGGTGCGCGAGAGGGTTTCTGTGGAGGCATAGGCTGTGAACACCCCCTCGCCGTGGGTTTCCACCGAAAGGCATGCGCCGTTGACGGCAATGGATTCGCCATCGACGATGGAGGGCAGACTGAACAGGGGGCGCAGGGTGAACCTGCGTTCCGTGCCGGTGTCGCGCAGGGCGAGAACCTCGCCCTGGCCCTGGATAATGCCGGTGAACATGCGCCCGCCCTATGCCTTGGCGGCTTCAAGAGGCCGCAAGTGAATGTGAATGTCTTCGCCGCACAGGTGCGTATTGCTCACGCGCATGCGCAGGGCTTCTTCCAGGCTCAGGGGCGCGCGGCCGGAAAAGAGCGGCAGGGCGTCTTCGTCGCCCAGAATCATGGGCGCGAGGTGCAGGCGGAAGTCGTCCACAAGGCCGGCTTCCAGCAGGCTCAGGGCCAGATGCCCGCCGCCTTCGCAAAGCATGTAGGGGCAGTGCAGTTCTTCCCACACTGCACGCAGCAGATTGGGAAAGTCCGGCCCGCCGTGCATGCCGGGGCCAAGCGCCAGAACCCTCACGCCGATGTCGCGCAGGGCCTTGGCCGTGGTGGAGGCCGCCGCAGCGGGCGAAACCATGAAAACTGTCTGTTCCGGGCGGTCTTTCAGCAGGTGAAAATCCGCATCGGGCTGGGGCAGGCGTGAGGTAAGCACGCAGGCCAGAGGTTGCGGCCCGGCATTTTCGCCCCGCACGGTAAGCTGCGGATTGTCAGTGCGAAAGGTGCCGCCGCCCACAAGGATAGCGCCGCCGCACAGGCCGATGCCCGCGCGCAGTTCCTGCACTTCTTCTCTGGATTTATCGCAGCTTATCCATTTGGACTGGCCCTTGCGGGTGGCGATGCGTCCGTCAAGGGTGGCGGCCATTTTCAGCATTACGTAGGGGCGCTTGTGCTGCTGCCAGATCAGAAAATCGGCCACAAGATCGCGGCATTCCTGCTCGCAGACGCCTTCAATCACCTCAACGCCGCTTTCGCGCAGCTGGCAAGCGCCGCCGCAGGCCACAGGATTGACGTCCGCAAGGCCTACGACCACCTTTTTGATGCCCGCAGCCTTGATGGCTTCGGTGCAGGGTGGCGTTTTGCCCTGATGGCAGCAAGGTTCAAGCGTGACAACCAGAGTGCACTCCGCCGGATTTACGCCGTGCGAGGCCGCATCCTTGATGCAGTCCACTTCTGCATGATCCTCTCCGGCGGCGTGGTGCCAGCCCCGAGCCACGATCTGCCCATCGCGCACCAGTACCGCCCCCACCGTGGGGTTGGGGCAGGCATGCCACCGACCTTGTTCTGCAAGGTCAATGGCTTCACGCATAAAGGGAACAAAATCCAGTTCAGACATGGTAGTCTACTCCGGCTTGGGCGCTGATAACAGGCGGTGCAAAATCCAGCTTTTCCATAATGACCCCGGCTTCCTTGAGCATCTGCTCCGCAAGCTCGTCAGGGTAATATTCCGCATAATAAATGTGGCGTATGCCGCAATTTATCAACATTTTGCTGCACAGCACGCAAGGGTGCGTCGTGCAATAAATCTCTGCGCCACTGATATTGATGCCATGCACAGCAGCCTGAATAATGACATTCTGCTCCGCATGCAGCCCCCGGCATATTTCATGCCTCTGCCCCGAAGGAATGCCCATCTGCGTGCGCAGACACCCCACCTCAAGACAGTGCGGAACCCCCGCCGGAGCCCCGTTGTATCCCGTGGCTAAAATGCGCTTGTCCTTAACCGCCACCGCACCCACCTTGCGCCGCGTACACGTAGAACGCCCGCTCACCAGGTACGTGATGTTCATAAAATATTCCGGCCACGGCATTCGCTGCATAACACACCCATATGTTGATTGGTGGTAGTGTACAGGCGGCTGGTGAAAATGCCAAGTTGCCTGTCGGGCTATTTTGCCGTGATGCTGCGTCAGGCAGCACTTGCGATTCCGGTCGCGTACCAGAGCGCAATTTCGCTCTGAAATTGTGCTGACGGTTGCGCCAGCAGGCGTCCGCCACGGAGGCGCCAGCGCGGTTTACCCGCGGGGTTAAGCGCCAGAGGGGCGTCTTGACCGCAAAAAAAAGTGCATCCGCTCCCATCACCGCGCCCTTGCCTTCCTTGCCTGACGTCAAAATATCCGCGACAGGCAGGGCCGAGGCTATTTTGCCGTGATGCTGCGTCAGGCAGCGCTTGCGGTTCCGGTCGCCCACTGCATCGGCAGTGCAGTCTTGCTGTGAAACAGCAGTTTTTATCTGCCTGTCCGCGCAAGGCAAAGCCCCTGTTTTTCTCAAAACCGGGGCTTTGTCAAAGGGGGCGCAGCCCCTCTATGATTATATCTGGCGGTTTTTCCGGCACCAGCCCCGAAGTTGCCTGCGGGGGCGAGGCGTCAGAAAAACCGCCCGAAAATCAGCCCGTTACCAGGCGAATAGCGGGAACTGACGAGCAAATTCTTCAACGTTCTTGCTGATCTTTTCAAGAGCGGCGGCGTCCTCGCGTTTTTCAATAGCCTCTACGATGAATGCGCCCACGGTGCGCATGTCGTCTTCCTTCATGCCGCGCGTGGTCAGGGCCGCAGTGCCAAGACGCACACCCGAGGTCACAAAGGGCGAGCGGGTTTCAAAGGGCACAGTGTTCTTGTTGACGGTGATGCCCGCCTGATCAAGTGCGTGTTCCGCATCCTTGCCCGTGACGTCCTTGTTGGTCAGGTCAACCAGCATCAGGTGGTTGTCCGTGCCGCCGGAGACAAGGTCGTACCCGGCATCCATAAGATACTTGGCAAGCACGGCGGCGTTGGTCACCACGCGCTGCTGGTACGTTTTGAACGCGGGGCGCAGGGCTTCGCCAAAAGCCACGGCCTTGGCCGCAATGACGTGCATGAGGGGGCCGCCCTGAATGCCGGGGAAAATCTGGCTGTTCAGGGTTTTTCCCATGTCTTCTGTAGAAAGAATCATGCCGCCACGGGGGCCGCGCAGGGTTTTGTGCGTGGTCGTGGTGGTGATGTGTGCGTAAGAAAGCGGGCTCTGGTGCAGACCGGCGGCCACAAGGCCAGCGATGTGCGCCATATCCACCACCAGCTTGGCGCCGACTTCGTCAGCGATCTGGCGGAAACGGGCAAAGTCGATGGCGCGGGGGTAGGCGCTTGCACCGGCAACAATGGCGTTGGGCTTGTGCTCTCGGGCCAGGGCGGCGACTTCGTCATAGTCTATGCGGCCCGTCTCGCGCTGCACGCCGTAAGAAACGATGTTGAACAGGCGGCCAGAAAAGTTCACCGGGCTGCCGTGGGTGAGGTGCCCGCCGTGCGAAAGGTTCATGCCCAGAATGGTGTCGCCGGGCTTTAGAAAAGCGAGGTAGGCGGCCATGTTGGCCTGCGAGCCGGAGTGCGGCTGCACGTTCACGTATTCGCAGTTGAAAAGCTGCTTGGCGCGATCCTGAGCCAGGGTTTCGGCCATATCCACATATTCGCAGCCGCCGTAGTAGCGCTTGCCGGGATAGCCTTCGGCGTACTTGTGGGTAAGTACGCTGCCTTGCGCTTCGCGCACGGCGCGGGAAACAAAGTTTTCAGAAGCGATGAGCTCAAGTTTGCTCATCTGACGGTCGGATTCAAGCGTGATGGCTCGCGCCAGTTCCGGGTCTTGCAGCAGGATTTCGTCCATGACGTCGCATCCTTTTGAAATGTTCTGCCCGCCACAACGGCGGGCAGATGATTATCAAACGGGGAGGGCAGAGGCCGAGTAAAAACTGTCGGCTACTGTTGCCACTTCTTGAAGATCACGCTGGCGTTGGTGCCGCCAAAGCCGAAGGAGTTGCACATGGCGTATTCGCAGGCGATGTGCTTGGAGCCGTCGGCCATGTAATCGAGATCACATGCGGGATCGGGGTTTTCAAGGTTAATGGTGCCGGGCAGCATTTCGTCATGCAGGGCAAGGGCCGTGAAGACGGATTCAATGCCGCCAGCCGCGCCGAGCAGGTGCCCGGTCATGGATTTGGTGGCCGAAATCTTGACCTTCTTGGCATGCGCGCCAAAAACGGTCTTGATGGCCTTGGTTTCCGTGCTGTCGTTCAGCATGGTGGACGTGGCGTGGGCATTGATGTGACCAATGGCCGAAGCATCAATGCCAGCTTCGCGCAGGGCGTTCTGCATGGCGCGGGCCATGCCTTCGCCGTCGTCGCGGGGGGCGGTCATGTGGTAGGCATCGCCAGACGCGCCGTAACCCACCATTTCCGCATAAATTTTTGCGCCGCGCGCCTGCGCGGATTCCAGCGTTTCCAGCAGCAGCAGGCCAGCGCCTTCGCCGATGACAAAGCCATCGCGATTCGCGTCAAAGGGGCGGGATGCGCGGGCAGGTTCATCGTTGAACTGCGTGGAAAGGGCCTTGAGAGCCGTAAATCCGGCCACGCCCAGAGGCGTAACCGTAGCTTCAACACCGCCGGAAATAACTGCGGTCGCGCGGCCCAGAACCATTTCGCTGTAGGCGGTGCCAAGAGCGTGGATGGCAGAGGCGCAGGCCGTGGTGGTGACGATGTTCGAGCCCTTGGCGCCGGTGAAGATGGAAATCTGTCCCGGCCCCATGTTGGAAATCAGCATGGGGATCATGAAGGGCGAAATTTTGTGGGGGCCGGATTCCAGCAGCTTGGCGTGGTATGTTTCGATGGTGTGCAGACCGCCCAGGCCGATACCGAGGATCACGCCCGTATCGTAGGCGTTGGCATCGGTGATTTCGTACTTGGAGTCTTCAAGCAGCATCTTGGCAGAGGCCACTGCAAACTGGGTAAAGCGATCCATGCGCCGAGCCTGCTTCATGGGCATATAGTCTTCGGCGACAAAGTTTTTCACTTCACCGGCAATGCGGGAATCGTAGGCGGAGGCGTCAAAAAGCGTGATGGGCGCGATGCCCGACTCGCCTGCGAGCAGTTTTTTCCAGGTGCTCTCAATATCATTGGCGAGGGGCGTAACGCCGCCTATGCCGGTGATTACTACGCGGGGACGGGTCATGCATGCTCCTTTGAGGCGGGGGGCAGACCCCCCCGCGCTGCATATACTATAACAAGCGCTATTACTGCTTGTTTTCGATGTAGCTGATGGCATCCTGAACTTTCAGGATCTTCTGGGCGTCGTCATCGGCGATTTCGATGTCGAATTCTTCTTCCATGGCCATGATCAGTTCGGTCAGGTCAAGGGAGTCGGCGCCGAGGTCTTCCACGAAGGAAGCTTCGGGCTTCACTTCTTCAGCGGTCACGCCGAGTTGGTCAATGATGATTTTTGTAACTTTTTCAGTAACGTCAGACATGGTATCCTCCAGATAAATTAGTGGTCTGCTTAACCCCGGCCCTGGCCGGGTGTCTTCCGTAGTAAATGCCTAGCAGTACATGCCGCCGTTCACTCCCAGCACCTGCCCGGTGATGTAGGCCGCTTTGTCCGAGGCAAGAAAAGCCACGGCCTCTGCCACATCTTCGGCGCTGCCCATGCGTCTGAGCGGGATGCTGTCTGTGTAGCTCGCCCGCACGTCGTCACTGAGTGTCGCGGTCATGTCCGTTTCGATAAAACCCGGCGTTACGGCGTTAACCGTAATCTGGCGGGCGGCCAGTTCTTTGGCGCAGGACTTGGTAAGCCCCAAGAGGGCGGCTTTGGCCGAAGCGTAGTTGGCCTGCCCCGCGTTGCCCATCTGCCCCACCACGGAAGAAATATTAACGATGCGCCCCTTGCGGGACTTGCTCATGATTTTTGCGGCTTCGCGCGTGCAGACGAACGCGCCGCGAAGGTTGACGGCAATAACGCGGTCGAAGTCTTCGTCCTTCATGCGTATAAGAACGCCGTCCTTGGTGATGCCGGCATTATTGACCAGCACCGCAAGATCAACCTTGTCCTTGATCTGGGTGGCGAAAAAAGTGGCCACAGCCTCGCTGTTGCTGACATCAAGCGCAAAGGCCTGGGCCTTGCCGCCAGCTGCGCAGATGTCGGCAGCGACTTTTTCCGCTTCTTCGGGTTTGCTGACGTAGGTGAGAAATACCTGAAAGCCGTCACGGGCAAGGGTTTGGGCAATGGCCCGGCCAATGCCGCGCGAACCGCCGGTAACCAGGGCTGTCGGCAGTCCGGCTGCAGGGGAGGATTGCGCTGTGCTCATGCTTGTATCGCCTTTGTCTGAGTCCTGTAAAAAAAGGAGACCGTATCCCGTGGATCGCCTTTTTGCGTTAATTTTGCAGCGGCGCTGCCCGGCTTACGGCCTGGCCTGACTGAAATTCAGTATACATGGCGCTGTGCTGCGGGGCAATCCCGCAGGCGCATTGCCTCAAAAGCGTAACAATGCGGCGCCCCAGGTAAGGCCTGCGCCAAAAGCCGTCATAAGAACGCGGCTGCCGGGGCGGATGCGGCCTTGGGCACGAGCTTCGCTCAGTGCCAGGGGAATGGAGGCAGAAGATGTGTTGCCGTATTTTTCCACATTGGTGAACACGCGATCGCCTGTCAATTCAAGGCGGCTGCCCACGGCTTCAATGATGCGCATGTTTGCCTGATGCGGCACCAGCAGGTCCACATCGGCGCCCGAAAGGCCGTTGCGCGCAAGCACTTCCTCGCACACGTGCACCATGTTGCGCACAGCATGCTTGTAAGTTTCGCGGCCCTGCATGGTGATGAAAAAGTCTTCACCAACAGGTTGACCAAGGCCGTACTGGCAGCGGGTGCCGCCGCCGACCATAATAAGGTCGCGTTGCACGCCGTCGCTGTGGCAAACCACGTCTTCAACGCAAGACATTGCGTTGTTGGAAGCGCTGCTCACAATGCAGGCCGTGGCCGCATCGCCAAAAAGCACGCATGTGGAACGGTCTGCCCAGTTTACGCGGCGGGTAAGCGCCTCTGTGCAGACAAAAAGAATTTTGGCGTCAGGATCCTGCGCCAGCAGGGCGCGGCAGATGGAAAGCCCGTACAGAAAGCCCGAGCAAGCCGCGCTGATATCAAAGGCCATGACCTTGCCCGCGCCAAGTTGCCCGGCAATGATGCAGGCCACAGAGGGCGAGAGCACGTCAGGGGTGCAGGTTGCGCCAACTATATGGGTGAGCTCCCCTGCGTCTATCCCGGCTTCCACAAGTGCCTTGCGGGCGGCCTTGAGGCCGAGATCCGAGGCGTTTTCCGCATCGCCCAGCCTGTGGCGCTGTTTTATGCCTGTGCGGGAAACAATCCATTCGTCATTGGTGTCCACCACCTTGGCGAGATCGCTATTGGTCAGCACCGTATCCGGCACATAGGCGCTCAAGGCGAGCAGATGACAGAGTGGATTCATAGAAATACCGTAGGGTTATATAGCGCGGGAGAAACGTGTGAGTTCCTCGTTGGCAAGAATTATTTCACCGAGGCGGCTGCTGGTTCCCTTGCGCACAAAGGTTCCGCTCATCTTGATGGCGTTTGTCATGGCCTTGGCGCTGGAGCGCCCGTGGCAGACAATGGCCAGACCCTGGAGGCCCAGCAGGGGCGCGCCGCCGTATTCTGCATAGTCAATGGTGCTGGCAAAGCGTTTGAAAGCGCCCTTGGCCAGCATGCCGCCAATGGCGGGCAAAACGCCAGACGTAAACACCTTCTTGAGCATCCGCACCAGAGAAGTAGCCAGCCCTTCGCTCATTTTAACGACCACGTTACCGACAAAACCATCGCAGACAACCACGTCGATATTGCCAATAAAGATGTCGCGCCCTTCTGCATTGCCCGCAAAGTTGAGGTTCTGGGCCATTTTAAGCAGGTCATAGGCTTCCTTGACCTGACTGTTGCCCTTGCCCTCTTCTTCGCCAATGCTGAGGATGCTTACACGCGGGGAGGCATAGCCCAGCAGGTCACGGGCAAACGCGTCGCCCATGAGGCCAAACTGGAACAGATGATAGGGGCGGCAATCCACATTTGCTCCCACATCCAGCACAACCACTGGATTTTTTTCCGTGGGCAGCAAGGTGGCAAGGGCAGGGCGCTCCACCCCGGGCAAACGCCCCATGATGAACATGCCGCAAGCCACCGTAGCGCCGGAATGTCCGGCGCTGACAACGGCATCCGCCGCGCCATCCTTGACCTGACGGCAGGCCACCTGGATGGACGCGTTTTTCTTGCGGCGCAGGATGTCCGAAGGCTTTTCGTTCATATGCACCACATCATCGGCATGAACTATGTCGAAATGCACATTGGTAAGATCGAGCTTTTCGAGCTCGGCCTCCAGCTTGGGGGTGTCGCCCACAAGCTGGACATGCAGATCATAAAGCCTTGCAGCTTCTATAGCTCCCGGCACAACCACAGAGGGGCCAAAGTCCCCGCCCATGGCGTCCACGGCAATGATGGGGCGTTCGTTCATTATTCGTTTTCGCTTTTGGCGATCACCTGGCGGCCTTTGTAGGTACCGCAGTTGGGGCACACGCTGTGCGGAACGGTGGGCTCGCCGCAGGAGCAGTAGATAACGGCAGGCACGGCCACGCGATCATGGGAGCGGCGCATGCCCTTGCGGGAACGGGATTTCTTGTTTTGCTGAACGGCCATGGTAGTCTCCTTTTCCTGTCTTGCGGAATGTTTGTGCGGGTTTGGGCGGCTTGGCGCACATGCCCGCCCGCAAGACACAGCAGATTAGTAAAAAAAATTGTGATTGTCTAGTTTTTGTGCAGAGTGAGGCCGCGCAATGCCGCCATGCGGGGGTCGCCTTCTTCTTCCGTGCAGGCGCACATGCCTTCATTAAGATTAACCCCGCATCCGGCGCACAGGCCCTTGCAGTTATCGCGGCAAAGGGGTGTCGGGGGCAATGCCAGCATGAGTTCTTCCCAGCAAATGGCGGCAAGATCAAGCATGGGGGCGTTGCGCTCAAACACGATGCGGCCTTCGGTCACGCCATCCATATCGGGCAGGGGGGCGTAATTTTCTTCTTCGTCTTCATCATCGCTGCCGCCGGGAAGACTCTCAAAATCTTCAAAGCGCGCGGCAATGGTCACCATGGAATCTTCCGCGCAACGGCTGCAAGGCAGAACAACTTCTCCCTCAAGCGTGCCGCGCACAAGCCAGCCGCCGTCCGTGGGCAGAACCAGAATGCGCGCGCGCAATGGTTTGCTCACGCGGCACTCCAGGTGGAATTCCTCCATGGGTTCCTGCCAGATGGCGGGGTCGTCCAGAGTAAATTCCTTGCCCTCGGGGGAAAGGTCATTGAGAGAAATACGATAGTTCTGCATGTGATACCTCGAAAGTCGGACTTCATACCTTTGCTGGTCAATCATGTCAATACATATTGTCAAGCGGCGTCGCAAGCCCTTCTGCGGCGCAGACCAGGCGAGTTGCCTGGGCAAGGATTTTGTCGTTTTCCGGTCCGGTCAGGCGCGACCCCGTGAGGTAGAGGGCCACAGTCAGCGGTTTGTTTTGGCCATTGCGGGCCTTGGCTGCTTGCTCGGGATTGCCCGGCGGCAACAGTACGCCCACATCGTTGGCAGTGCCGTTTTCTCCGCTGCCGCTTTTGTGCGCCGAGCGCCAGCCCTGCGGCGCTCCTGCGGGAATGCGCCCGGCCCCGGTTGCGCAGCCCAGCATCCAGTCCGTTAGCTGTTTCCTGGCGGGCGCTTTCAGCTGATTGCCGCAAAGCAGGCCGTTCAGGGTGCGGCGCATGGCAAGGGGCGTCGTGGTATCGCGCGCATCGCCGGGAATGGCTGTGTTCAGCTCTACTTCCCAGCGGTCAAGGCGAAACGTGGTGTCGCCAAAGCTGCGGGCAATGGAGGTCAAGCCCGCAGGGCCGCCCAACTGGGCAAGCACAAGGTTGGCAGCCGTATTGTCGCTGTGCTGGAGCATGGCTTTGCACAATTCTGATACAGTCATGCCGTCTTCCAGATGCTTTTCCGTAACAGGCGACCAGGGTTGGATGTCGCTTTTGGCAAAATGGATTCTCTGTTCAAGAATATTCGTTTTGTCCCGCAGAACTGCTGCTGCCGCCAGCACTTTAAATGTGCTGCACATGGGGAAGCGTTCATTCCCCCGGTATGATAAAATTTTGTCGCCATTGCTGACACTGGCTGCCACGCCAAGCCTGCCGCCGCTTGACGCCTCGAGTTCGGCCAGCATTTTTTGCAGGTTTTTTGCGCTGATGTCGGGGCTGGCAGCGGCCAGTGCGCTACTGATGACAGGCGCGCCCATCGCGGCCCCAAACATGACAACGGGCAGGGCGCAAAGGCCAGCCAGAACAGAGCGGCGGGAGTAGCGGGAGCATGAATACATCAGCGTACCTGTAGATTCTCAAGTGAGCGGCCAGCGTTGCGCATCAGCGCCCGCTGAGCAGCAGGGCGGAAGCCAGCCCCACAAACACGCAGCCCGCCACGCGCTGCATCATGACCTGCCCGCGCTTTGAGCGGTTGAACCATACAGCCAGGCGGCCCCCAAGGGCGGCCACCGTCCAGAAAACCACGATGGTAGCCAGCATGAAGAGGACGCCGAGGCTCAGCACCTGCAAGGCCACGCTGCCGCGTGCGGGGTCGCAGAATTGCGGCAGAAAGGCCAGAAAGAAGAGTGAAACCTTGGGGTTGGTGACGTTCATCACTATTCCCCGGCGATAGAGCGTCATGTAGCCGGGGAAGTTTCTGCCAGTGCCGCTGGCGGCACCATCCGCCACATCGGTTGTGGATGCCCCGGCGCGGAACGAGAGCCAGGCCAGCCAGAGCAGATAGCCAGCGCCCGCTACTTTGAGCAGGGTAAAGGCCAGGGCCGAGGTCTGGAAAATGGCGGCAACACCCAACGCAACTGCCGTAGTGTGAACGCACAGGCCTGTAACAAGCCCTAGCGTGGTGATTATGCCAGCGCCTACGCCAAAAAGAGCAGACTGGGTGAGTACAAAGATATTGTCCGGGCCGGGCGCAATACTAAGCAGCAGGGCGGCGGCAAAAAAGGCCATCATTGCATCAGGTGTCAGCATGAAATACTCTCTCCATCAAGCAAAAACTGTATTTTTTGGGGGCGCGGACGTGATTTGACGGCCAGTTCAAGCCGTAGCGCGTCACCTTTGCAGGCGCAGGTCCGGCTGGCAATGAGCCGTACGGGCCGACGCCCCTGCGTGTAGCGCGCCCCGCCGGGAACCTGACCATTGTGCTGGCCCAGACGGCGCTCCACGTTTGTGGTGATGCCGCAATACAGCGTGCCGTCAGCGCACTCCAGCAGGTAGACGAGCCAGGGGCTGTCAGTCATTGCGCGTAACCTCGGCGCGGCTCAGTCAAAGGCTCCGGCAAACCATGCCGTCAGCAGAAAGGAAACAGCCCAGTTGCCGATGCGCCATGTCCACGGGTTGGGCAGGCGGCCCGTGCTGAACTGCCGCAGATCGCGCATAACGCCCATGAGCGTGCCTATTATATGGAAGAAGACAAAGCCGATGCCCGCAAGAAAACCAAACTGGGCAAGGCAGACCATAAAGAGGGCAAAGGTCACGCTGGCGGCAAGGCAACCTGTCTGGTCGTTGCCGCCCATCCACACGCGGCCAAGATTCATGCCGCCGAGGCCTCCGGACTGACCGAAGGTTCCACGGTAGAAAAACCTGCTGCGGTATTCCTGACGCCCCGACTCTGCCTGGCCTGAACCTGTGCCCGCTCCATCCTCATAGGGGCCGAAGCCTGGGGCACTATTCCACCCGTTGCCCTGCGCTCTGGCATTGCCTTGCCCTTTTGCATGCTGGCCGGCATTGCGTGAGTCTTCATGGTCGTGCAGAATTTCCACATCAACCACGCGCGGCGCGCCCGTTTTACCTGCACCACCCTCGGGCAGCGCAGCCTGTTCAGAGGTATCGGGTTGGTCGTGCCGAGGGTCGTTTGGGGGAACAGTCATGCAAAATCTCCTCAGAGCGCAAAAAAGGTTGGGCAAGCCCTGCGCCTGCTGTGTTTGTGCCTTCTGCCAGCTACGGCGTCAAGGGGCGGCTTGCCAACAGCCCGCGCTGGTACTACTGTCTGGCCGTGCAACTCCGGCAGCAAAGCCGGAATCAAAGGAGACGTTTATGAAAAAAATAGGTTCTGCAATCCTTTTGGCCGCAGCGCTGGCCCTGGGTTCAGGAATGGGTGCTACAGTTCAGGCGGCTCCCGCCAAAAGCGCCGAGCAAACTCTGGATGAGGCGTGGACTGCATACAATATTGGTCAATACAACAAGGTTGTGCAGATGGTGCAGCCTCTGGCCAGCGATGGCAATCCGCGCGCTCAGGTGCTGCTGGGCCGCTGCTACGAAAACGGCCTTGGCGTGGCGCAGGATATGGAAACCGCTGCCAAGTGGTTTCGCATAGCTGCTGAGCAGAATTACGCAGAGGCGCAGGTGCAGTTGGGCTATCTGTATGAACTGGGCGCCGGGGTTCCCAAAAACGATACCGCCGTGGCCGATCTTATGAGCCGCGCCGCCACTGCTGGCAATGCGGAAGCCCAGTTCAACCTTGCGCTTTATTACAGCCAGGGGCGGTATGGGTTTGCCAAGGATCCGGATCAGGCCTTTGCCTGGGCCAAGCGTTCTGCCGATCAGGGCTTTGCGCAGGCGCAACGTTACGTGGGCGCATGCTATGAATTTGGCGTAGGTGTGCCTGTAAATCCGTCAGAAGCCGCTGCGTGGTACAGCAAGGCCGCAGCTCAGGGGCTTGAAAAGGAAGGCAATATCTTTAACACCGAACGCGTGTACACCATGCCGTAAACGGTAACGCTTCTTTATTGCAAGGCGATGCCCCCGAGTTATCCTGACCGGGGGCATCTTGTTTTTTTGAAAGCAATCACTGAACAGACTCTCCCCATTGCCATAAAGGGCAGAATCGTTCATGTTGAGGTATCCGTTAGTCTTGGCTTGTGCAGGCATGAGTGCGTGTTGCCCTATTGCATATCCGAAACATGACGATAAAACTGAAAACTGCTCCTTTTTCAGAACGGGCGTCAGGTACCGGGAGGCACTATGAAGCTGGGTCTTTTGACGAAGATGTCGTTGTACATCCTTATTCCATCGATGCTTGGCCTGGCCCTTGTGGCTGGCATAAGTCACCATATGTCTGAAGACGCATTGCGAAAGCAGACCCGGCAGGATATTGCGGCCATTCTGAAAGGGCAGGAAGTTGGCCTGAACGCGGTCTTTGTATCCATGAAGGAAGCGCTTGCCCAAATTGCCGAAAATCGCCGCCTTCGCCTCTTTCTTGAAGCTTATGCCAATGGCGCTCCCATTGACCACAACGACGAGCTTTTTCTCCACGCCCATGACGCCCTCAAAAACTTTACCGATGTGAACAGCAATATTGCCACATGCGGCCTTATTGCTCCTGACGGCAAAGTCATTATGCACAGCAAAAAGGGCGATACGCAGAAGTTCAGCAGCACCATTGGCGAAGATTTTTCAAAGCGCAGCTATTTTATCAACGGCATGAAGGGCGTGGTCAGCTCCGTGGGGCTGGTCAGCGTGGCCACCAAAAAAATGACCACCATCATCGGCATGCCCGTTAAGGACAAGGGCAAGATCGTAGGCGTCATTTACGGGGGCACAGACAACGACAAGCTGGCCAACGCCACCACAAACAAGATTGATCTTGGTGATGTGGGCCTGGCCTTTGTTATCAATACGGAAGGCGTGATTGTACAGCACCCCGACCTGAAGCGCATCGGGCAGAAAGAAACAGGATCGGCCTGGGTGACGGAAGTTCTTAAAAACAAAAAGGGCCGCCTCGAATTTGTGAATGCCGAAGGGCTTGAAAAAATTCTGTATTATACAAATATGCCCGATGAGGGCTGGATATTGTGTCTGGAGCTGGACAAAACCCTCCTTTACGAGCCCATCAGCGACATGCTGGTCAATAACGTGCTGACGGCAGTGGCTTGCGCCCTTGTGGTAGGCATCGTCATCTTTTTGAGTGTACGAAGTATCGTGCACCTGCTGGGGGGGCTTTCCGGCATTGCCGAGGCCATTGCTGGCGGCAGGCTCGAATGCTCCGCGGCGGAGGAGCGCCTGCTGCGAACCTCTGAAAAAAGAGGCGACGAGTTCAGCGTACTCTCATTTGGCATGGAACGTATGATGTCCAACATCAAGCGCCTGCTGGGCGAGAGCGAGGAAAAAACCGCTGCGGCGCATAAGGCCACAGAACAGGCCCGTCAGGCAACGGAGCGCGCAGAGCAGGCCGCCGTCCAGGCGGAAAACGCGCGCAAAGAGGGCATGCTTGCTGCTGCGGGGCAGCTTGAAGGCGTGGCGGATATTCTTGCTTCGGCTTCGGCGCGGCTTTCAGAGCAGATAGGGCAGTCAGAGAAGGCTGCCTCAGAATCAGCGCAGCGCCTTGCTGAAGCGGCCACAGCCATGAACCAGATGAACGCCACTGTGCAGGAAGTGGCCCGCAACGCTTCGGCTGCTTCGTCCACCTCCGAGGAGACGCGCAGCAGCGCTGAAAATGGTTCAAGCATTGTGCAGCAGTCCCTGCAAAGCATCGGGCAGGTGCGCGAGATTTCGCACGGGCTCAAGAGCGACATGGCGGAACTGAACGACCATGCTCAGGCCATTAACCGCATTATGAACGTGATTTCTGATATTGCCGATCAGACAAACCTCCTTGCCCTCAATGCCGCCATCGAGGCCGCACGTGCGGGCGATGCAGGGCGCGGCTTTGCCGTGGTGGCGGACGAAGTGCGCAAACTGGCAGAAAAAACCATGGCCTCAACCCATGATGTGGGCAATGCCATCAAGGCAATCCAGACCAGCACGGCCAAGAGCGTGGATGTTATGGAAGTTGCCTTGCGGCAGGTGGAGGTTGCCTCTGATTTTGCGGGGCAGTCTGGCGAAGCGCTCACCCACATTGTCAACAGTGTGGAGCTTGCGGCGGATCAGGTGCGCGCCATTGCCACCGCCAGCGAGCAGCAGTCTGCTACCAGCGATGAAATCAACCAGACCATTGTAAAGATCAACGATATCTCCATGCAGACCGCCAGAGCCATGGACGAAGCGGCTCAGGCCGTGACGGATCTTACGCGTCAGGCCAAGGCCCTGAGCGACCTGATTGCAGAAATGAAGCGGGGATAGCGCGCCTCACATACTGAAGAAGGGGCAGCCCGGCTGATTGGTGCCGGGCTGCCCCTTTATGCGTTTATTACAAGACTGGGCGGTCAGGCTGGCCGCCAGTCCTTGATGGCAATATCCACCGAGGCGATGCCGTTGTAGGTGTCGATGCGGGGGGTGTAGGCCACAAGAATGTGCTTGTTGATAAGGCTGGCGGGCAGTTCGTCAGCCATGCGCCAGGCCTTTGCAGAAAGGGTAATGCCGCTGGCGCTGTCCGTCAGGCGCAAAAGAACGTGTTCCCTGCTGCGCCCAAGAAAAGAACGTTCCTTGACCAGCAGCGGGGGCGACTGGAATACCGGTTCGGGGTTGCCGGGGCCAAAGGGTTGCAACAGTTCAAGTTCCTTGAGAAAGTTGTGGTCACCTGCCAGATTGAAGCCCAGCTCGCATTCCAGCGTGATGCTGGGAAGCAGCGGGTTGGGGCCCAGCACTTCTTCCGCCACAGCGTCAAACCGGGCGCGAAATTCTTCCAGTCTTTCCGGCGCAAGGCGCACGCCCGCCGCCTGACGGTGCCCGCCAAAGTTCAGCAGGCAGTCTGCCGTGCGGGTCAGCCCTCCATGTAGATCAAATTCGCGCACGGAGCGGCCCGAGCCTTTGAGGCTGCCCTGATCGTCGCACACAATGATGGTGGGGCGGTAGTAATCTTCCACAATGCGCGAGGCCACAATGCCCACGATACCGGGGTGCCAGTCCTTGCCATAGAGCACAAGGCCTGCGCGCGGCCCGCGCGAAAGTATGTCTGATGCCTGCGCCTTGGCTTCTGCGTAGATGCGTTCTTCTTCCTGACGGCGGGCCAGATTGAGTTCGTCCAGTTCCTGCGCCATGCCTGCGGCGGCAACGTGATCTTTTTCGCGCAGCAGGCGCAGGGCCAGTTCGCCCTTGCCCATGCGCCCGGCGGCGTTGATGCGCGGCGCAAGGCGAAAAACCGCCTGCCCGGCGCTCAGTGCCGCAGCGGCGTTCATCCCGCTGGCAACTTTCAATGCCGCCATGCCGGGCCGTTCCGCCCGCGCAATGCGGGTAAGCCCGCCGCGCACGAGCACGCGGTTTTCTCCGGTGAGGGGCATGACGTCGGCAAGGGTGCCCAGCGCCACCAGATCAAGGCAATCGCCCATGTTGTGTTTTTTGCCCGTATGCGGGGCAAGGGCGGCGTTGACGCCCCCCATAAGATAAAAGGCCACGCCCACGCCTGCAAGGTGCGGGTAGGGCAGATCTTCTGCTGCGCAGATGCGGGGGTTGCAGATGGCGTGGGCAGGGGGTAGCTCTTCGGGCGGCAGGTGGTGGTCGGAAACAACCACAGTCATGCCAAGCTCGCGAGCGCGCTGCACTGCCTGCACATCTGAAATGCCGCAGTCCACCGTGAGCAGCACGCCGCAGCCCTGGGCGGCCAGAGCCTCGATATGCGGCACGTTGAGGCCGTAGCCCTCGCTGCGTCTGTCGGGTATATGCCAGTCTGCGTGGATGCCGTGGCTTTCAAGCACATCCAGCACCAGTGTGGCGGCGGTCACGCCGTCCACGTCATAATCGCCCCATACTGCCAGCTTTTTTCCGGCCAGCAGTTCAGATGCCAGCAGGCTGGATGCCTCGGGCAATTGGGGCCAGCGGTCAGGGGGCGTGAGTGAATCAAGCCGGGCGGACAAAAAGGCGTCCATGGCATCCCTTTCGGAAAGGCCACGCCGCCAGAGAATCTCAAGAAGAAGGGGCGAGATGGAGAGAGCATCTGCCCATTGCCGGGGCGGCGTGGGGCAGATGTTTTGCATAGGCTCGCGGATCAGCCAGTTTTTCAAAGCGTTAGCCCGCCGTTTTGGGTTTCTGCGCGGCCCCGTTTTGTGCGGCCTGAAGTGCGGCGCGTACACCTTCTATGCGGTCGGCGGGTACGAGCTGTTTCTGAATAAGCCATGCCAGGAATTTGAGCGAGGTTTCGTGCCGGGGTGCAAGCTCAAGCGCTTTCAGCAGGTAATCAACGCACTGGCTGATGTCCTTGAGTTCAAGCAGCACGCGCGCCATGTTCATGTACAGGTTTTCGTCCGTGGGCGAAAGCTCAAGGGCGCGCTGATAGTATTCAAACGATTCCTGCAACATCTTGCTTTTGCGAAGATTGATGCCAAATTCATTGAAAAGGTGCTTGTGCTCTGGCTCGAACGCGGCTTCGAGTTTTACCAGTCGCTGAAAAATGTCCTGCGCCTTGGCGTTGTCGCCCCGCTCAAGATAGGTCAGCCCAATGCCAAAGTTGGCCCGCACGTTTTCTTCATCCACCTTGAGGGCGCGCGTGTATTCAAATTCGGCGGCAAAGTTCTCGCCATTTTCGCGATGTTCGTCGCCGTTATCAATACTGCGCTGCATCTCCTGCATTTTGGGGAAAACGGAATTGAGGTAAAATTCCGGCTCGGGCGAGAATTTGGCAATAAGCTCGTCCAGGGTGATTTTGCGCTTGGGGCCGCTGGGCACATAGTTGGTATTGAGCGGCTGGCAGTCAATTTCCTTGCCGTGCTGCTCTATGAACCAGAATGTTTTTTGCACGGTCTTGCGCGTGGTCGTGCCAGTACCCACCCTGCGGACTTCCTGAGTGGAAAAGACCCCGCGAACATCGGTTTTGGCGTTGCTGTGGGAATCGCCTTGCGCGCTTTTTGGCGTTTGACCGGCCATGCTAATCCTCAGTACTTCTTTATGTGTGCGCGGAGGCCATTTCCTCCGTAATCTGCCGGGCCATTGCCAGCGGGTCCGGCGCAGCCGTGATGGGCCTGCCCACAACCAGATAGTCAGCCCCTGCCGCAATGGCCAGAGCGGGCGTCATAACGCGGCGCTGGTCCCCAGCGACGGAACCCGCAGGGCGGATCCCGGGGCAAAGGCAGCGCAGGCCGGGGCAACTGGCCTTGATGGCTGTAGCTTCATGCCCGGAGCAGACCACGCCGTCAAGGCCCCACGGCCCGGCCTGGCGGGCCAGAGCCAGAGCAAAATCAGCGGGTGAGGCCTCTATGCCGGGCATTTCGCCGGGCGCAAAACTTGTAAGCACGGTCACGCCAAAGAGCAGGGGGCGTTGCCCGGAAACCCCGGCTGCCGCCTCTGCCGCTGCGCGGCACATGCGCTCGCCGCCCTGGCAGTGCAGGGTCAGCATGTTCACCCCTGCCGCAGCCGCGGCTTTGACAGCCTGCGCCACGGTGTTGGGGATATCGTAGAACTTCAGGTCAAGAAAAACGCTGAAGCCCATTGCGGACAGTTCTTCCAGCAGGCCTGGGCCTGCGTAGGTAAACAGCTCCATGCCCACCTTGCACCAGGGAACCGTGCCGCGCAGTTGGCGCGCCAGCGCGAGTGCAAGCTGTTTTTCGGGCAAATCCAGAGCTACCGCCAGTTGCGGCCTGTGCTGCTGCGTGGGCATGTTGCTTCCTGTGCTGCTGCTCGCTGCCAGAAACCCGGCGGTACGAACAAAATATGCGGTTTCAGATCTTTTGCCCCAACACGCATGCCGTGCTGCGGAGGGAGCGGATCATTCTTGCTGGCGGTCTGCGGAGCAGCCCATAGCAGAATCGGTCAGTACCGGTCAGCGCGCATCAGCGGTTGAGAATCTCATCCAGCAGGTGCGGGTTGCGCGCAGGGGCAAGCCCCGCAGCCACATACACCGCCCGCAGGGTATCGTAGGCCTGATCCAGATTGTCGTTTACAATGACAGAATCATACCAGCGGGCCTGAAGAATCTCTGAGCGCGCGTTGACAAGGCGGCGCGCAATGGTTGGCTCGTCATCCAGCCCGCGCCCGCGCAAACGGTTTTCAAGCTCGTGCAGGCTGGGGGGCAGGATAAAGGCGAACGTGGCTTCCGAAAGGGAAAGCTTGAGCTGGGCCGCGCCCTGCACGTCAATGTCAAAAAGCACGTCCTGGCCCTGATGCAATTTTTCCTTCACCGGGGCAAGCGGCGTACCGTAAAAATTGCCGTGAACCTCGGCCCATTCTGCAAAATATCCCTGCACGCGCCGCTGCTCGAATTCTTCGTGGCTCAGAAAAATGTAATCCTTGCCGTCCACTTCGCCCTGACGCGGTTGCCGCGTCGTGCACGAAACCGAGTAGCCAATATGCGGAAATTCCGCCAGCAGGCGTTTGACCAGTGTGGTCTTGCCTGCGCCAGACGGTGCGCTCAGCACCAGTGCTATGCCTTCGCGGGGCATCAGTCCCCTTCCTCTTGCGCAAAGCGCTGACTGATTGTTTCCGGCTGGATGGAGGAAAGTATGACGTGGTTTGAATCCGTCACCAGAATGGAGCGCGTTTTGCGCCCCTGGGTGGCGTCAATGAGTCTTCCCTCAGCCCGCGCGTCTTCGCGAAGGCGTTTCATGGGCGAGGATGCAGGGCTGACAATGCCCACAACCCGGCCCGCCAGCACATAGTTGCCAAAACCAATATTGATAAGACGTTCGCGAGGCATGTTTATTCCAGATTCTGAACCTGCTCGCGGCATTTTTCCAGTTCGTTTTTAAAATCAACCACCATGCGCGAAAGCTGCACATCAGGCAGCTTGTTGCCGCATGTATTGATCTCGCGGAAGCACTCCTGCAAGGTAAAGTCGAGCCGCCGCCCGGCATCGCCGCCGGTTTGCAGCAGGTCGTGCAGCCGCGCCAGATGCGTGTTGAGCCGCGTGAGCTCTTCGCTCACATCCAGACGGTCAGCCAGAATGACGGCCTCCTGCAAAAAGCGGCCTTCTTCCAGCTCCTGTCCGTTCTGGGACAGGGCCTCGCTCAGGCGCTCGCGCAGGGCATTGGCGCGTTCTTCCTTGATATTGGGGGCGCGGTCGGCAATAAGACCTGTCCATTCTTCCATGCGCAGAATGCGGGAGTGCATGTCGGTGGCAAGGGAGCGGCCTTCGGCGGAGCGGGCCTCGTTCCAGTCTTCCAGCGCAAGGGCCAGACCTTCTTCAAGGCAGCGGGCGGTGTCCTCGTCCAGCTCCTCGCCGCTGTCGCCCCAAAGAGAAGGGATCTGCAACAGCGCGTTGAAGTCGGGAACATAAGCCTCGCCGCGCGCATCAGCCAGTGCCTGCAAATTATCAAGCATGGCAGCGGCCTGCACCATGTCAAAACGCATGGCGGGGGTGTTGCCCGGCGCATACTGCAAGACCAGGCTCACATCCACGCGCCCGCGCGAGGCATAGCGCCGCACCACTTTTTCAAGGCGCGGTTCAAGGCTGCGTATAGAGAGAGGCAAACGCCACTTGAGGTCAAGATGGCGACTGTTGACGCTTTTAACCTCCCACTGCTGGGTGGTGTAGTCGTTTTCCACCAGGCAGCGGCCAAAGCCGGTCATGCTGCGGAGCATAGCTTCCTTCCTGCTAAAGATATGCGTCAGTGTAGAGCAAGGGGCTTGCGAATGCAACAAATGCCCTTGGCCCGGCGCTGTGGATATACATTTTTTATTTTTAAAATCAGTGTATTATCCCTGTGAACCGCCGGAATTTCCGCTGCAGCCGCCACAGCCGCCGCCAGCCGCGCAGGAGGGGGGCATGCCTTTGCCCATGGGGCGCACCGGGCCGGGCTTGTATGGGAAAGCCCCGGTTTTCAGCGGGCTGGGCACGCACATCTGCTTTTCTGTGGCGGGGGAATTGCACTTGGGGCAGGCGGGTACTTCATCGCCAAAAACAAGATCTTCAAATTTATTGCCGCAGGCCGTGCAGACAAAATCGTACATGGGCATGATTATTCTCCTGATTCGTTGCCGGAATGAAACCCTTGCGGCGGCATACCGCAACATGGGGGCGCCAGAATAATTACTGTTGAAAATGTTCTGAAGCTTGCGCAGGCCGCTGCGGTCAGAAAGCGACCAGCCTCCCAGGCGCGCAATTGTGCGGGCCAGGGGGAGTCAGGGGCTTGCCCACATGCTTTGTGTGCATATATAAGTATATATACGGTCAAGGCAAGGGCGGTGTTTTGCCGCCCGGCCGCCGCGCAACAACCGGTCTTGGCGACCGCGTTAACGGGCCGCTCCCCGTTTGGAGGATCATATGAAAAAAATTCTGGTGCTGGCTGGCGACTATGTTGAGGATTATGAAATCATGGTGCCTTTCCAGATGTTGCAGATGCTGGGCTATGAAGTGCATGCAGTCTGCCCCGGGAAAAAGGCCGGCGAAAGCGTGCGTACGGCCATCCATGACTTTGAGGGCGACCAGACTTATTCTGAAAAACGCGGACACAACTTCGGCATCAACTACGATTTCGACAAGGTAAACACCGCTGACTACGCAGGCCTTGTTATTCCCGGTGGCCGCGCCCCGGAATACCTGCGTCTGAACCCCCGCATTCTGGAAATCGTGCGTGAATTCAACGACGCCAAAAAGCCCATTGCCGCCGTGTGCCACGGCCCGCAGATCCTCGTGACGGCTGGCGTGCTGAAAAACCGCAGTTGCACCGCCTACCCGGCGGTGAAGCCCGATGTGGTGGACGCCGGGGCCACCTGGTGCGATTTTAACGAAACACTCACCAGCGCCACTGTGGACGGCAACCTTGTTTCCGCCCCCGCGTGGCCTGCCCATCCCGCCCTGATCGCCGAGTTTGTGAAGCTGCTGGGCGCGAAGATCAGCATCTAGCCTGCTTGCGGGGGCCTGTAAGGGGTTCTCCGAAAGAGCAGCACGGGTTTATACAGATAAAAGAAAAGGAGAGCCATGCTCTCCTTTTCTTTTATCAAGTGTACAGGGACACTGCGGCGCTGCATTTATTTTTGTTCTACCAGCTCCACTACCAGCCCCTTTTCGGTAAGGGCCACAGGTCGCGCGGGCAACAGCCCCGCATCTGCGCCGGGTCTTTTGCCTGGTGCGGGCAGGCGGATGGAGCAGGCGGCGTAGTATTCGTTCACGCCTTTCACGGAGTTTTTCTTGGTCTTGCCCGCAGATTCCGGCGTGGGGGCCACATCCGTTGTGGAGTCCGCAAATGCCTGCGGATTGTCCGCCGCTACCAGCATGCGGGGCAGTTTGAGTTGTTCTGCCAGAAATACCTGCTGCTTGCGGCCCACGGCTTCGCGCAGGCGGGCAGCGCGTTCAAGCTTGAGGCTGTGGGGAATCTGCCCGTCAAAGCGGTCTGCCGCCGTGCCGGGCCGCCGCGAATACGGGAACACGTGGGCGTAGCTCATGGGCAGGCGGTCGATCAGTTCCAGCAACTGGCGCATGTCGTCTTCCGTTTCGCCGGGAAAGCCCGCGATGATATCCGCGCCCAGGCCCATGATGGGCCAGTGCGAGGCCAGCGCGCTCACGGCATGCTCCAGCATGGCGGGGGTGTAGTGGCCGCGCCCCATGCGTTTGAGCACCGCCTGACTACCGTGCTGCAAAGAAATATGCAGGTGCGGGCAGAGCATGCGGCAGGCAAGCAGGGCGTCCAGCCCTTGCTGATCGAGCTGGCCGGGTTCCAGCGAACTGATGCGCAGGCGGGCCTGCCCGGCAAATTCCGGCGCAAGAGCCGCGTCAAGCGTGCGCAGCAGGTTCCAGAAGTCGCCCGTATCCGTGCCGCGTCCGTACTGGCCCAGATTGATGCCAGAAACCATGATTTCCGCATGGCCTGCCTGCAACAGACGGCGCGCCTCGGAAACGATTTCATCCACCGGGCGGCTGCGCGGTTTGCCGCGGGTAGAGGGAACAATGCAGTAGGTGCAGCGGTGGGCGCAGCCGTCCTGCACTTTCAGTACCGGGCGGGCGCGCTTGAAGGCGGAAATCTGAAATGGCGGAAATGCCTGCTTGCTTGCTTGCGCCTTGGCCTGTGCGGGCGTCGAGGCGGCAACAGTGGGCGCAGGTGTGGTAGCATCCGGCATCCCGGCGGACTGGATGACGCCCTCGCCGTCAAGGTCGGCCCACGGGCCATGCAGCAGGCGGCTTTTTTCTTCCTGCGGCACAAGCAGATCAGGGGCGGCCCAAATGGCGCCGGGGCGCGGTTTATAATCAGCAAACAACCGCGCTGCGCAACCGGTGAGGATCAGGCGCGAGGAGGGAGCCTCTCTGCGCAGGCGGAACACGGCATTGCGCGCGTCCCTCTCGCCCTTGGAGGTGATGGCGCAACTGTTGACGCACACCACATCCGCCTCGGCAGGGGCGCTGCATTCCACGCCGCCCTGGGCAAGCCAGGCTTCGCGCAGTGATTGGGTTTCGTACTGATTGACCTTGCAGCCGAACGTGACCAGATAAAATTTCCAGGCAGACATGGCGCAGATGTACGCAAAAGCGCTTGCCTTGACAAGCCGGGGGCGGCTAGGGTGCCTTCATGCCAATATTGCTGCTTTTTATTTTTTTGAGCTGTGCCCATGTCGTGCATGCCGAGACGGCTGAGTCCTCCAATGCGCCCTCCAATGCTCCTCCAACGGCGTCTGCCAGTGCAGCGCCTGTGAGTCGAGCCACTGGGGCTGGCAACGGCCTTATTGACGCTGCAGATCTGCCCGCCGGGCTTGATGATGCCGCGCAGGTGGATTTTTATTGCCTGCGGCGGGCCTATCCGCAGATTACAGGCATGACGACGGACGCGCAGGGCCAGTGGCTGGTGTTTAACGATGGTCGCCGTGTGCTGTATGATGCTGCGCCGGGTGCGGCCCCCTCGACTGGCCCGCAGGCATCCGAGTGGGTCGTGAGCGTGCGGACGAGCATGGCCGAGCCCTATCCACTGGAGCCGCAGCGGCCCGATACTCCACAGGGCGTTTCGCCGGGGCGGCGGCGCTCCTACGATCTGCTGCAAGCCCTTTACGGATCCACGCCTAAGGCTGTTGGAGGCCATCTGGTACAGGCCCGCCTGCTGGGGCAGCATCTGCATCTTTCACCCGCAGCGGCGCAAGCCATGAACAGGGCAAACGCTCATCTTGCCCCGCAAGCCGCTCAGGAGCCTCGGCTGAAAACCCTGCTGAAAATGGACGGGGGGTTCGCCTGGCGGCGCATTGCGGGCGAGAACCGCTTGAGCCCCCATGCCTTCGGCATTGCGTTTGACATCAGCCCCGGCATTGCCACTTACTGGCGCTGGAGCAAACTGCGCCCGCACCCTTTGCAGCAAAGCTATCCCTCCGCCATTGTGGAAGCCTTTGAAAACGAAGGCTTTATCTGGGGCGGAAAATGGCACGAATATGACCTGATGCATTTTGAATACAGGCCGGAAATCATCTGCAAGGCCCGCGTGTGGCAGGGGCTGGAACCCTTGCCGAACAACGATGCGCCGAAAAACCTTGCGCAGCCTGCCGTTTCCTCTGTTCCCGTGGCTCCATCTGGTGAAGCCACGGTCCCGGCAGACGCCTCTGCCGCGCCATCTGTCAGCCAGTGACCTAGGCCGTGCCCCACAGGCGCATAACTCTCCACATCAAAATGAACTGACAGTCAAAATGCAAAAGGCTCCTTGAAAAAGGAGCCTTTTTTATGATTGCCAACCGCGTTCAGGCGGCAAAAATACTTGGTTTACTCGCCTCTGGCGGCGGCCTCGTCCACAACCCAGATCAGTTCGCCAAATCCGGGGCGCACCTTTTGTGCGGGCAGGGTGGGTTCGGCCAGCAGGTTGAGCGCGCGCGAAAGCACATCGTGCTTTTCCTTGCCGGTCACGAGAAACATGCAGCAGCGGGCGTTGTTGATGACAGGCAGGGTGAGCGTGAGGCGGTCGGCCTTGCGCTCGGGCACGTACTGGTCAATGACAAGGCGCTTGCGTTCGGCAAGGGCGGGCGAATTGGGAAAGATGGAGCCAGTGTGGCCGTCTTCGCCCATGCCCAGCAGCATAAAGTCAAAGCGGGGCAGTTCCTGCGGGCCAAGGTTGAATTCGGCGCGGATCTGCTGCTCGTATTTGACGGCGGCTTCAACGGGGTCTTCTTCGCCGCGCATGCGGAAAAAGTGTGTGGCAGGAACCATGCTCAGCAGTTCGCGGCGCGCAAGCCCGTAGTTGCTGTCAGGATGGTCGGGGCCAACGCAGCGTTCATCCACCCAGTAAAAGGTCATTTTGTCCCAAGGGAGGCGATCTGCCCAGTCTTCGCCCGCCAGCAGGCGGAAAAGCGGCGTGGGAGTCTGCCCGCCGGAGAGCGCAATTCTGAAAACACCCCTGTCGGCAATGGCTTCTTCGCAGGCTGCCGCCAGAATGTGGGCGGCGCGTTCGGCCATGGCGGCAGGATCTTTATGGATATGCACCGTAAGGTGTATGGAACGGCTGAGGCCCGACATTTTGCGGCTCCTTGAGTTTATGTAGGCTGGCACGGGCGTGTGCGGCCCGCCAACCTCATCACTATGACACATTCGCCTGCGCGAGAAAAGGGCATAGTGGACAGGTGACTGTGAAAACTACTGAAATTCTTCCAGCAGATCAGGCGCTATGGCATAGTGCAGCACCTCTCCATTGGCGAGGCCCAGAGTTTTCCACAAAGCTTCGCAGGTAAGTTTGCGCGCCGCCACAATGGATTTGCCAAGCGGGCTTGTGCCGTCAATTTCAATTGTCCAGCTGCGGTCAAACGTATCGCCCGGAAATGTGGGCTGCACGGCATTAAGAAAACGCTGCATCAGCTCCGTGCCGTCCGGCGCAAAAATTTTGACCGAAAGATCCATGTTGTTGACGGGGATAGTGCTGATGTTTTTGCTTTGCACGTTCACCACAACAAGAAGTGTCTTTCCGTCTGAAATCAAACCTGCGCTGGCTGTGCAGGTTTTGAGAGGAAGTGTACCTTCCATGCGTTTTTTTATCTTGGCATTTTTGTCAAGAAGCAGTTGCCGTTGCGCGACCATGCGCTCCATCTGGAACTCGCGGTACTGGCGGACCAGCTCCTCGGCATTGACCATGTCGTCCAGCTTCCATCCCTCTGGGGTTTTGTCCATGCGCAGCAGCAGTGAAAACTGTTTGTTCAGCACTGGATGGCGAATCTGCGCGGCTATCAGCGCTGTATTTTCCGTGGGGTTCTGCAAGGTCATGGTTGTAAAAAACTGGGTAAAAAAGTTTGGCGGCAGAACATACAGGGGGGTTCTGAGGCGCACCAGCTCGTCAGTTTCTTCCTTGACGGGTTCTTCCTTGACGCGCGCCTGCTTGAGCAGACCGACCTGAATCATGTCGCTCAGATCACGCAACTGGTTTGGCCCCTTTTTTAAAAAGGGGTAATGCTCTGCAACGGCCTTGGCCAGGGGCAGGGAAATGGCGTCAAAGTTTATGCGTTGCGCCAGTTCTGTTGGTTTTGCCGGGTGCAGTGCGTCCTTTATCTGCACAAAGGCAAATTCGGCAGTCTGTCTGTACTGGTAGTACCGCAAGCCGCTGTATCCGCCCACCGCCGCCAGAATCACAAGCAGCACTGCGGCCAGCGCCAGCAGGTGCTGGCGTATGAATGCCACAAGGGGGGCAATAAAGGGCAGGTTCATGGCGCTTTCCTCTCTGTGTCGGCAGCCTTGGCCTGAGATTTGTGGCCGCATTCCAGAACAGGCTCTGCGCGGCGCAGACGTCTGCGTCCGAGCCGTAAAGGCAGCGGCGTGACCGGGCGGGATTTTGCCATGTCGATACGGATAATGCCCCATGCTCCCATGGGCAGCCAGGGCAAAACCCTGTTGCAGCCGGAGAGTGCGCACGATGCATTCCATGTGCCCTGCGGCCCGGCAAGAACGCTTGCCCCGCTGATGCGGCCAGCCGAAAGGCTCCTGAGCGTCCGCCATATCTGCCACCAGCAGAAGGTCGGGCCGTGCCATGCGGTTTTGCGGCCGCCAAGCAGGTGGAGCATAAAGGGAAGCGAAGCCGAGTTCCAGAATGTGAGGGCAAGGCCTGCGGAGGCCACGCGCAGCGATTCGGCTATGGCCTTACGCGTGCTTTCGGTGCTGGGCGAAGCAAGGTGTAGCACAACCCAGTCAAATTCGTCATCATCAAAGGGCAGGTGATCATCAGCGGCGGCCAGAACTTCGGCGCGGTCAGCCATGCGGCTTGCCTCCGCCCGCAACTCGGGATTGTGCTCCGTGGCGGTCATGTCAAAGCCGTATTCCCACAGCAGGGGCAACAGTTCACCGCGCCCGCAGTTCACTTCAAGCAGGGTGCGGCCACGGCGAGGCCAGGGTGCAAGGCAGTGCTGCACAAGCTGCTTCTGCATATGCAGGGCATACTGCCCTGTGATATTCGACTGTCGGTCATCCATACCGCGCCTCGCATTTGCCGTTAATCTTCTGCATATTCCACTATTTTACAGCATCTGTAAATCGGCAAAGCGCACTGATGAGGCGGTGTTGCCGTGGTGTCAGGGCACAAACAAACCGCAACGCGGCTGCTTGCAAACAAGAGCCGCGTTGCGGTTGAAGACCGGGCCATGCCGCCCGTGTTGCGGCTAGAAATTACAGCGTGGCAATGGCCTCAATTTCAACCTGCGCGCCAAGCGGCAGTTTGCTGACCTCTACGCAGGAACGCGCGGGGCAGGGGGCCGTGAAATACTTTTTGTACACTTCGTTGACAGCCGCAAAGTTGCCCATATCAGTGATGAATACAGTGGTTTTAACCACATTGGCAGCGGTCAGGCCCTGTGATTCCAGCAATGCCATAACGTTTTTGCAGGCCTGTTCCGCCTGAGCGCTCACATCGCCTTCCACCAGCTTGCCGATGGCGGGATCAATGGGAATCTGGCCGGAAAAGAAGAACATGTTGCCGGTCTTGATGCCCTGGCTGTAAGGGCCGACTGCCCCGGGGGCCTTGCTCGTGCTGATGACTTCCTTGCTCATGGCGCTTCCTTCTTCAGATTGCTGGTAAGGGTTCAAGGTACTGGGCCGTTGGCCTGCTGCAAGGTTAGCCAATGGTGTGTAACCTGCCAGCGGCGGACGGCTGCGGACAACTTGGCACAGCCCCGCGCCAGAGTCAAAGCCCGGCAGCTCGTGGAGGGGCGTTCGGTCTGGGGAGGCGGCTCTGCTCCGGGCTTCTGTTACGGGTTCGGTTTCAGTTTTTTACCGTGAAAGTAGTTTGAAACCAGCGCGCCAGAAATATTCTGCCATACGCTGAACAGCGCGCCAGCAATGGCTGAAACCGGAGAAAAATGCGCCAGCGCGAGGGCCGTAGCCAGACCGGAGTTCTGTGTGCCGACCTCAAAGCAGAGGGCGCGGCAGCGGGGTTCATCAAATTTCCAGATGCGGCCCACGGCATAGCCAAAGGCCAGACCCAGCAGGTTGTGGCACACGACGACCAGAAAGATATTGGCGCTGGCCTCGAGGATGCTCTGGGCATTGATGGCCATGATGCCAGCCACCACCAGAGTGATGGTAAGCGCCGAGACCGGAGGCAGAAAGGGGATGGCCCGCTCTGTAAGCCTGCCGCAGTAACGGTGCGCCGCAATGCCCAGAATAACCGGGATCACCACGATTTTAAGGATGGAAACGAACAGGGCCCCCATATCTACAGGAACCCACACGCCGCCCAGCAGCCATGTGAGCACCGGCATGAGCGCCAGTGCAACAACGGTTGTCAGCGAGGTGAGCGCCACGGAATACGGCACGTCGCCTCTGGCAATAAAGGTCAGCACATTGGAGGCGGTGCCGCCGGGGGCCGTGCCCACAAGAATGACGCCCATCGCCAGATCGGGCGGCAGGGCAAACAGGTGGCACAGCGCAAAAGCCAGCAACGGCATGCAGCCGAACTGGGCAAGCAGGCCCAGCAGCAGGGCGTGCGGCTGGGAAAACACCATGCTGAAATCCTTGAGCCGCAGGGTCATGCCCATGCCAAACATGATGCACCCCAGAAGCGGCGTAACATGCGGGGCCACCCAGCGGAACAGCTCCGGCTTCCATAAGGCCAATGCCGCGCATGCCAGAATAAGCGCTCCCATGTAACGGGTAAGTGCATTGCCAGCGCGCTGTAAGATATTCAACCTTTGTCTCCTGTTGCGCGGTTTTCTGCCGCATTGGTGTGGGCGCATACTGGCAGAGAGCGTTCACGGTGGCAAGCGAGGGCACTTGCACTTGGTTTGGGCAAAAGGTATCGCTCAGGTACTTTCAGGTGCTGATTCGCCGTGGCTCGCCATGCGTTCTGCATCCTCCGAACAGTTTCATACCCAAGAGCAGCAGGAATGGCAGAACTTTCCAGCCTTATGCAAATCCAGCCTTTTGTGCAGGCCTATGTGCTTGCGGTTGCTTCCATTCTGGACGCGCCCGTTACCGTGGTTGACTGCAATCTGGTGCGCGTGGGCGGCACTGCGGAATATGAGTCGCTTATCAGCCGGAAGATAGCGCACAGTGCTTTTTTTGACAAAGTATTCAAGACCGGCAAGCCGGCCTTTGTCAAAAACGTGCAGAACGATCAGGCTTGCAGCGTGTGCGCCAATCGCGAGAACTGCAATGAACTCGCCGACATGGCCTACCCCATCTTTTTGAACAACAAGGTGGCTGGCGTTATCGGCATTGTTGCGTTTAACGAGGACGAGCGGGGGCGGCTGCTGGGGAATCAGGAAAAGCTTCAGGAATTTCTCAAATATATGAGCATGCTGATTGAAAGCAAGCTTGTAACGCAGCAGCATTCGCGCATTCTTGAGCACCAGCTAGATGCGGTCGTGAGTGGTGAACGCAAACAACTGGAAGAAACCCCCCTGCTGGGCAACAGCGCTGCCATACGCGATATTCTGGCCCTGGTGCAGAAGATCGCCGCAGCGGATTCCACCGTACTTATCAGCGGCGAAAGCGGCACCGGCAAGGAGGTGCTGGCCCGCACCATCCACAGTATGAGCGGGCGCGGCAAGCGGCTGATGACGGTTGTGAACTGCGGGGCCATTCCTGAAAATCTGGTGGAGAGCGAGCTGTTTGGTTACGAAGAAGGCGCGTTTACTGGCGCCAGAAAGGGCGGAAGCATGGGCAAGTTTGAACTGGCCCATGAAAGTACCCTGTTTCTGGACGAAGTGGGCGAGATGCCCTTGCCCGTGCAGGCCAAACTGCTGCGCGTGCTTCAGGATAAATGCGTGCAGCGGGTGGGCGGTTCTGCGTCCATCCCGGTGAATGTGCGCATTCTGTGCGCCAGCAACCGCAATTTACAGGAAATGGTCGCCCAGGGAACCTTTCGCAACGATCTGTATTACCGCCTGAATGTCATCCCCATCCATATACCGCCCTTGCGTCAGCGGCGTGAGGATATCCCCGTTTTTATCGAGAGCTTTCTTGCCCGCTACCGGCGAGAACTGCGCCGCGACATACGCGGGCTTGACCCAGTGGCTTTTGACGCATTCATGGGCCATGACTGGCCGGGGAATGTACGTGAATTGCGCAATATCATTGAGTATTTTGTTAACGTTGTTGAAGGCCCACTGATACGGGCCAATGATTTGCCACAGCATTTTTTTGCCAGGCGGTCAGGAACATCGTCTGCAACAACGCTCAAGGAAATGCTTGCGGCGCACGAAAAACAGCTTTTGGAGCGCCTGATCGGCGTATCTACCAGCACGGAGCAGAAGAAACTTCTGGCGCAGCGTCTGGGCATCAGCAGCGCCACATTGTACCGTAAACTACAGGAATATAATCTGCTGCATTAGCTCGCTGAAATAAAACAACAGCCTGCCTCGCTTTTTCTGGCCATTTTCATGCAGCAACGGCAAGATTTTTCTCATATTTGAGAAATGCATTCCCATATTTGAGAATGCAAATAAGACCTTGAAATGTTAACTAATTTAACTATATTTGTTTTGGATGTTTTCAATTTTGCATCTGGCAGCTCTCTGCCCCGGTGTGGGGTGAGTGCAGTAAGTGCTAGAGCCGCAAGGCCTGGGAGAGGGTATATGATTTTGGAATGAATTTTGATAGGGTGCTAACGGTTTTGGCCCCCCCCCCCAGAGTATTGCCAAGTGCCAGCGACCTGCCGTGCCTTAGTGAAGGCCGGGATAAACCGTACACAGGAGTATTCTATGAAAAAGGGTTTGATTTCGCTGTTGGTTACCGTGGTTATGCTGGCGGCTGGGCTGGCCCAGATGCCCCAGGCGGCGGAGCTGAAAACGTTTACCATTACCTCTGGCCCGCTTGGCGGCGATTTTTACGCCCTTGGCGGCGTTATCGGCGAGGCTGCCCGTTCGGTCATGCCTGGCGCTACAGTGAGCGTCAACACTGGCGGCTCAGTGGAAAACCTGCTGAAGATTGATGCGGGCAAGGCTGACCTTGGTACAAGCATGATCAAGCTGTATGAAGAAAGCCTCAAGGCCGAGGGCGTGTTCGCCAGCCGCAAGCCTGTGCAGAACGTAAAAATCATGATGTATGTGGCGCCCATGCCCATGAGCTTTTTTCTTGTGCGTGCTGATTCCCCCTACACCTCCATTGCGGACATCGCCAACACCAAGCCCAAAATCCGTCTGCTGACCTCCAAAAAAGGTTCCTCCCCTGCGGTTGCCTCCGAGAACATGCTCAAGCAGTACGGTTTCTCGTTTGAAGACATCAAGGAATGGGGCGGCTCCGTGAGCTACGTTTCTTACGCGGAAGCCTCTTCCCTTATTCAGGACGGCCATGCTGACGCCTATGTAGGCCCCATTGTTTCGTCCATCAACGAGCTGATCACCACCGTCAAGATGAAGATGCTGCCCATTGATCAGGCGGTTCTCGACAAGCTGAGCAGCGATGGCTACATGACCTACACCATCAAGGCCGGACAGTATTACTTTATCACAAAGGATACGCCGCACATGGCCGAAACCGTGGTTTTGCCCGTAGGTGCGAACCTGCCTGACGATGCTGTGTACGCCCTGACCAAGGTGCTTTGTGAAAAGCCCGAGATGATCCGCAATGTGCACCAGACCTATTCGGTCTTTGACCCCAGCAAAAGCGCTGATCATATTGCCGTGCAATACATTCACCCCGGTGCCCTGCGTTATTACAAGGAAAAGGGCTGGGTGAAATAATGGCTTCTTCCGAGCAAAAGGACGCTACAGGCGCGTCAACCAAGGTCAATCTGGCCCGCAGCGCTGTGGAAAAAGAACTTGCTGGCGAAGCCAGCAATGACTTTGGCGAAGTTGCGGGCCAGCAGGGTTTTGCCAGATTTGTGCAATACCTCATATTCTTTGGCTGCCTGCTCTTTGCTGGCTACCACTGCGTCACCACGATTTTTGGAATGCCGGTAGCCTATGTGCATCGGCCCATCCACGTCATGTTTGCCGCATCGCTGGCCTTTCTGGTGTACCCATCCAGCAAGAAGCGCGGGCCAGCGCCCCTTGATCTCGTGCTGGCACTGATGGCTCTGGCCGCTTTCGCTCTGCCAGCCATTCAGGCAGACCAGATTGCAGAACGTCTGGTCATGGTTGACGACCTGACCCTCGGCCAGACCATCAGCGGCATTACTGCCCTGGTGCTGGTTCTGGTGCTTATTCAGCGCGTGGTGGGCATGTCGTTGCTGGTGGTCTGCCTGCTGTTTCTGGCCTATGCGTTCTGGGGTGCCCACATCCCCGGCATGCTTGCGCACAAGGGTTTTTCGTGGAACGAAGTGGTGGATTATCTGGGGTTTGGGCTTGAGGGCCTGTATTCTTCAGCCATTGGTGTTTCGGCTACCTACATTGCTGCCTTCATTGTATTCGGCACCTTTCTTGAGAGGTGCGGCGCGGGCGATGTGCTCATGGATCTCGGCCGTGCGCTGACAGGTCATTATCGCGGCGGCCCTGCAAAGATTGCTGTTATTACCAGCGCTTTTTTCGGCACCATTTCCGGTTCGGCTGCCGCCAATGTTTACGCAACGGGCGCGTTCACCATCCCCATGATGAAAAAGGCCGGGTACAAGCCCACCTTTGCAGGAGCGGTGGAGGCTGCGGCCTCCACCGGCGGGCAGATCATGCCCCCGGTCATGGGCGCAGCCGCATTCCTGATGGCGGATACGCTGGGCATACCCTACCTTGAGGTGTGCAAGGCGGCGGTGATTCCGGCTTTTCTGTACTTTTTCTCCATCCTTATGATGGTGGATTTTGAGGCTGCCAAGCTGGGTCTTGTGGGGGTTCCCAAGGAGGAGCTGCCCCGCATGAAGGATGTTGTCAAAAGACTCTACCTTCTGCTGCCCATTGTAGCCCTGCTTGTGATCATGATGCTCGGCTACACGCCCTTCAGGGCGGCGATGGCTGCGGCTGCGGCTGCCGTGCTGGTTTCGTGGGGCGATAAAAAGTTTGCCATCGGGCCGCGCCGTTTTGTTGAAATACTTTCCACCGCCGGGCGGCGCATGATTCTGATTGCGGTTGCCTGCCTTGGCGCGGGTATTGTCATCGGCGTTGTGTCGCTCACTGGCGTGGGGCTTAACCTCGCCTCTGTGGTCATTTCCATATCCGGCGGCAGCACCATAGTCGCGCTGATTCTGATCATGCTTGCCTCGCTCCTCATGGGCATGGGCACACCTACCACCGTGGCCTATGTGCTTGTGGCTACCCTGGGGGTTCCCGCTCTGCGCGAGCTTGGCTTCAGCGTGCTTTCCTCGCATTTCTTCGTGTTTTATTTCGGGGTGATCTCAATGGTCACGCCGCCGGTGGCCGTTGCTGCTTACGCTGGCGCGGAAGTGGCGGGCGCCTCCATGATGCGCACGGGCCTGATCGCCTCGCGCCTGTGCAGCGTGGCCTTTATTGTGCCGTTCTTCTTCATGTATGACCCGGCTCTGCTCATGCAGGGCGAGTGGCAGAACATCCTCCAGGTTTTTGTTACCGCCACCATTGGCACCGTTGCTCTGGCTGGCGGCATGGAACGCTGGTTTTTCCGCCCCATACCGTTGCCGGTGGCGCTGCTGTTGATTGTGGGCGCGTGTCTGCTGATTATCCCCGGCAGCATCACAGACATGATTGGCCTTGGTATTGTATTTGTTACCGGCGCATATTGTAAAATGAGCAGCAAGGCCGTGCAGGCCCGTGCTGTTGCCTGAGGCAGAGCATTAAAGGAGATTGAAGATGGGAAGGTTGATTTATCCTGAAGGTTCCTGGGTAGCGATTGTTACCCCCTTTACCGAAAATAACACCATTGACCTTGGTGTAATGCATGATCTTGTGGATTTTCACGCCGCCAACGGCACCAGCACCTTGCTGGTGCTGGGGTCCACCGGCGAACCCACTACTTTGACCATTGAAGAAAAAAAGACCGTCATCAAGGACATGGCCCGCTACTGCAAGGGCAAGATCCATGCGTTTTTTGGCGTGACCCACGGCGACACCGAAAAAACCATCGAACTTGCGCGCTATGCGCAGGAGCAGGACGCGGACGGCATCGTTGTTGTGGTGCCCCCCTATCTGTGCCCGGATCAGGCATCCGTGCTGGAATACCTCATTGATGTCTGCCTTTCTGTTGATATCAGCGTGGGCCTGTACAACAACCCCGCCAGAGTTGTGGCCAACGTCAATGCGGAAACAGTCATCACCCTGTTCAATTCCGTGCCCAACCTGGTGGCCGACAAGGAAGCCATGCCCAACGTGGGCCAGATTGCCACCATTCAGGAAGGCACCCACGGCGAGCTGCCCATCCTGTGCTGCGATTCGCCCGCCTACGCCCTGACCCTGCCCGTGCTGGCTTTTGGCGGCGCGGGAACAGCCAACGTGACGGGCAATATTCACCCCCGCGCCATGGCTGAAATGTCCCGGCCCTGGAAGAATTTTGAAGACGTGCAGCGTACCCGCAGGATTTACAACGAGCTGCTGCCCATCATGGAGGCCTGCTACGCTGCCACCAACCCTGTGGCGGTCAAGACCTTTGTGCGCCTGCTGGGCTTTCCTGTCGGTCACTGCAAGCGCCCCATGCGCGATGTAAGCCCCGAAATTCAGGAGGGCATGAAGTGGCTGATTGAGGAATTTGAGCTCAAAAAAATCTACAACCTCAAGTGATGCCTCGTAGTTACGCTTTATAACTATTACGGCGAGCATCGAGGATTTCATGCAAGTAACAGAACTGACCCAGCCTAAATGGTACAAATTGCGCCTTGGTCCAGGCTCTGACCTGTTTCAGGGACTGCGGGATTTTTTTGAGCAGCAGAAACTTGAACGGGCCTTTATTCTTTCAAGCATTGGCTCCCTTGAAAAAATTATCTGCAACTACCCCGTAACCTGCACAACCATGCCGCCGCCGGTGAAATCCAAAACCATTGAAAAGTTCTTGGAAGTCAACGGCATCACAGGCGAAATGTGGCGCGAAAACAATCAGGTGCGCGTTCATCTGCACGGCTCTGTAACCCACGAGGGCGAAACGCTTTTTGGGGGCGGCATGGCTGATGGCGCCAAGGTGCTGGTTCAGGTTGAGATGGTAGTCATGGGACTGCTGGAACAATAAATTTCTGGAGAAAGATCATGCCTTTTCTTACCTTTACCTGCGAACACTGCAACAAGGTATCCCACCGTTTTCTGCGCCCCTCGCAGGTGCGCGGCACGGTTCTTTGCCCCCATTGCAAAAAGCCCATCACATCGGGCGGCAAATCCGCATCCGGTTCGCCAGCGCCCGCCAGCGGCCAGCAGGTAACCTGCGCCAAACTGTAGGCGCATACACTCTTCATTTAATCCGGGCGCACCCCTTCCGGCGCAATGGATTTGCCGGATATCCGCTGCGGGAAACCGCAGCGGCAGGGGGAGCGCGCCCCGAAAAAACAAAATTTGGCGGATACCATGCAGGAGCATGAACTTGTCGTTATCGGTGCAGGCCCTGCCGGAGCCAGCGCAGGCATATACGCCCGCAGGGCGGGCCTCAACGTGCTGCTGCTGGAAAGCGGTAATGGCGGCAGCCAGATATGCAATACACTTGAAGTGGAAAATTGGCCCGGTCTGCCCAATGTGAGCGGGCCGGAGCTGGACAAATCCTTTCGCGAGCATGCCGGGCATCTGGGTTGCATCTTTGCCAGAGGCGATGTGCTCGGGCTGGAGGCGCAGGGCGACCGCCAGATTATCCACACCACCAGGGGCGACTATGCGGCGCAAGCCGTCATCATCGCCAGCGGCGCTACCCATCGGCGGCTTGGCTGCCCCGGTGAAGATACGCTGACCGGGGCGGGCGTGAGCTACTGCGCCGTTTGCGATGCCCCTTTTTATGAAGGCGAGGCCGTGGCCGTGGTGGGCGGCGGCAATACAGCAGTGGAGGAAGCCCTCTACCTGACCCGCTTTGCCAGCAAGGTGTACATTGTTCATCGGCGGGATGCCTTCAGGGCGGACAGCGTGCTTGCAGGCCGCGCCCTTGCCAATGACAAAATTATTCCTGTCTGGAACAGCGCCGTGGCGAGCATCAACGGCGGCGAGATGGTCGAAGGTCTGACCGTCCGCAACACTGCCAGCGGCGAATTCTCTGACCTTGATGTGGCGGGCGTGTTTGTGTGCGTGGGCATTGAACCCAATGCGGCATTTCTTGATACGCGTTTTCAGCGCACGGATGGCGGCTGGCTGGCTACGGATGCCCATTTGCGCACGTCTGTTCCGGGTGTTTTTGCAGCGGGCGACGTGCGCGACACGCCTTTGCGCCAGATTGTCACGGCGGCGGCAGACGGCGCGCTGGCCGCCATTTCCGCCTATCACTGGCTGCAATCCCGGTAGCGATTTTAAGCCGTTGCGGCCCTCGCGGCCTGCGGCTGTGCAGAAAAATAAACGCCGTCTGCGGTACGGCAGATCGGCAAGGAGATTCCCATGCTTGCAATAGACAGAGACAGTTTTGAACAGGAAGTGCTGCAAAGCAGCGAGCCGGTAGTTGTGGAATTCTGGGGCGAGCAGTGCTCCGTTTGCGTGGCCATGATGCCGGAAGTGGAAGACCTGGCGAAAAGTTTTGAAGGTCGGGTCAAGTTCTGCAAAATACCCATTGCCGGAAGCCGCAGGCTCTGCATTGAACTCAAGATCATGACCGTGCCTGTGTTCCTGTTCTACAAAAATGGCGAACTGGTTGACCGCGTCGCCAATCAGGATCTGAGCGTGGAAAACATCCGGGCCAAGGCGGAATCCCTGCTGAAATAGCCTTAAAGGGCGGCGCAATGGTGCTGGCTGATTCTTCTCCCTGACCGCAGGCAGACCAAGGACAATACAAACTGGCATGGGGCATATCAGCGTTCGCTTACTGGGCGCGAATGACCATGATGGATACTATGGATACACACGCAAAATATCTCGAAGTGCTGCGCGAAGAGCTGATCCCGGCCCAGGGCTGCACCGAACCCATTGCCATTGCCTTTGCCGGAGCGTTGGCCACCAAGGTTCTCGGAGTTTTTCCCGAGCGTCTGACGGTGGCCTGCAGCGGGAACATGATCAAGAACGCCAAGAGCGTTGTCGTGCCCAATTCCGGCGGGCAGAAGGGCATTGCCGTTGCCGCCACGCTCGGCGCTGTGGGGGGCAATCCCGATTTGCAGTTGCAGGTGCTCACTCCCGTTACGCCCGCTGATGCGGAGCGCGCCCGGCAGCTTGCGGCGGTGGGGTTCTGCACGGTGGAGCTGCTCAAGAGCATTGTTAACCTGCACATCCAGGTGACGGCGGTGGCTGGCGACAGCAGTGCCGTGGTGGAAATTGCCGAAGAGCACACCAACGTGGTGCGCATTGAAAAGAACGGCAAGATTCTTGAGGGTGGGGAATACAAGCCTGATGTGCAGGGCCATGAAGAAAGCCGGGCTTTTATGAGCATCGCCGGGATTCTTGATTTTGCGGAAAACTGCAATATCGATGATGTGCGCGATATTCTGGACAAGCAGATTCTGTGCAACAGCAATATTGCCGTTGAAGGCCTGAGCCATCAGTATTCCATGGGCGTTGGCCGCTCACTGCTTGATTCGCGCGGCAGCGATGTACGCACCCGCGCCACGGCGGTGGCCGCCGCTGGCTCCGATGCCCGCATGGGCGGCAGCGATTTGCCGGTTATCATCAATTCCGGCAGCGGCAATCAGGGCATCACGGTTTCGCTTCCGGTCATTGAATACGCCCGCGAACTGGGCCTGCCGGACGAAAAGCTTTACCGGGCCTTACTCATCAGCAATCTTGTGGCCATACACAACAAGTCGGGCATTGGCAGGCTCTCGGCCTACTGCGGTGCTGTCAGCGCCGCCTGCGGCAGCGGGGCGGCCATTACCTGGATGCACGGCGGCAGTTATCAACAGATTGCCGACACCATCATCAATACCCTGGTCAATGTGTCGGGCATTGTGTGCGATGGCGCCAAAAGCTCGTGCGCGGCCAAAATTTCATCGGCAGTGGATGCCGCCATCACTGCCCACGATCTCTCCATGCAGGGCAAGGTTTTTCCTGCGGGCGAGGGCATTGTGAAAGGCGATGTGGAAGAAACCATCCGCAGCGTTTCCCGCTTGGCTCGCGAGGGCATGCGCGAAACAGATATTGAAGTGCTGCACATCATGATTGATTAGGCGGCGGGTCCGCGCATAGTCTTGGGCCTGCTTCAGATTTGGGCGCGCTGTGTTTGCTGCGCGCTTGCCGCGCCTGCCGGGTTTGGCCTGACAGGCGCGGTTGCTTTTGTGGCGGATGGTCAGCCACTCTCGGTTTTGCGCAGGGCGCGTCTTTGCTGGAGCGCGAGGCCACTTGAAAAAGAATCCGCTAACGGATAGGCTCATATATTACACGAGCGCCCAGTGCATTGGCGAGTCTGGTGGGCCTGAGGGCCTTCCCGGTCTTACTGAAAGCTCCGCCCTGCACGGTGTGCGCGGCAAACCGCAAAAATCTGCGGCCTGCCAGCACGGGGCAATCGTTTTATCCGCCTGACGGAGCTGCCGTTTTGGCGGCGCAAACCCTAGGCCTGCACGGCCGGGTTTGTCATCAATCCAGCGCGCCCATTTGGCGCGCGCTTCGCCCCGCGTTATCTCAAACGCCGCAGGGCCGGAAGCGTCACCAAATTTTGAGGAGCATCATGAGTAACGAACCGGACAAGATTATTTATTCCATGATCCGCGTCACCAAGCGTCATGGCCAGAAGGAAGTGCTGAAAGACGTTTCTCTTTCGTACTTCTACGGGGCCAAAATCGGCGTGCTTGGTCTGAACGGCGCGGGTAAATCCAGCCTGCTGCGCATTCTGGCGGGCGTGGATCAGGCCTTTGACGGCAAGACCGTGCTGGCCCCGGGCTACACCATCGGCTATCTGGAACAGGAGCCGCTCAAGGACGAAACCCGCACTGTGCGCGAAGTGGTTGAAGACGGCGTGAGCAACCTCACCGCCATTGCCCGCGAATTTGAAGAAATCAACGCCAAGTTCGCCGAGCCTATGGAAGCGGACGAGATGGACGCCCTCATTGCCCGTCAGGCCGAAGTGCAGGAACTCATGGACGCCAAGAACGTCTGGGATCTGGATTCGCGCCTTGAAATGGCCATGGACGCCCTGCGCTGCCCCCCCGGCGACATGCCCGTTGCCCAGATTTCGGGCGGCGAGCGCCGCCGCGTGGCCCTGTGCCGCCTGCTGCTTGAATCGCCCGACATTCTGCTGCTTGACGAACCCACCAACCACCTTGACGCCGAGTCGGTGGCCTGGCTGGAACGCTTCCTTTCCACCTTCCCCGGTACAGTCATTGCCGTTACCCATGACCGCTACTTCCTCGATAACGTGGCGGGCTGGATTCTGGAGCTGGACCGTGGCCGTGGCATTCCGTGGAAGGGCAACTATTCTTCCTGGCTGGAGCAGAAGCAGAAGCGCCTCGCCAACGAAGAAAGAACCGAAGCCGACCGCCAGAAGACCCTGCAACGCGAACTGGAGTGGGTGCGCATGTCGCCCAAGGGCCGTCACGCCAAGGGCAAGGCGCGTCTTAACGCCTACGAGGCCATGCTCTCGCACGAGAGTGAAAAACGCGCGCCCGATCTGGAAATCTACATTCCGCCGGGACAGCGCCTTGGCAAGGTCGTCTTTGAGCTTGAAGGCGTCAGCAAGGGCATGGGCGACAGGGAACTGATGGAAAACGTCAACGCCATCATCCCCCCCGGCGCCATTGTGGGCATTATCGGCCCCAACGGCGCGGGTAAGACCACCCTGTTCAAGATGCTTGTGGGGCAGGAAAAGCCCGACACCGGCACGCTCAAGGTGGGCGAAACAGTGCAGTTTGCCTATGTGGATCAGGGCCGCGAATCGCTCACACCCGGCAAGACCGTGTATGAGGTCATCAGCGACGGCGCTGAAACCATCAAGCTGGGCGGGCGCGAAGTCAACGCCCGCGCCTACTGCACGCGCTTCAACTTCCACGGCGCTGACCAGCAGAAGAAGGTGGACGTGCTTTCGGGTGGTGAACGCAACCGCGTACACCTGGCCTGCATGCTCAAGTCCGGCGCAAACGTGCTGCTGCTTGACGAACCCACCAACGATATTGACGTAAACACCATGCGCGCCCTTGAAGACGCGCTGGACAACTTTGCCGGTTGCGTGCTGGTCATCAGCCATGACCGCTGGTTCCTCGACCGCGTGGCCACGCACATCATGGCCTTTGAAGGCGATTCCAGCGTGGTGTTTTATGAAGGCAACTATACGGACTACGAAGAAGACCGTAAGAAGCGGCTCGGCAAAGATGCCGACACGCCGCACCGCATCAAGTACCGCAAACTGACGCGTTAGCCGCCCGCCGCCGCGCTGCATCTTGCGGCGCGGCGGCTTTGTATGCGGCGGTTTTCGCCGGAGGGCCAATGTCGTACACCGTCCTTTCTCCCCTGCGTTTTTTTCTTTCCGGTCTTGGCATTTGCCGCAAATCTGCCAGCGGGCGGCATGCGCTGCCTGCTCTGGTACTGTGTTTTTTGAGCTTGCTCCCTTTCAGCGCGCAGGCCGCAGCCTTGCCCAACACGCCAACAGCGCCGCAGGCCGCGCGCCTCACGCCTTCCGGCGGGTTGCTTGAGGTGGAGCAGCAGGCTCCTGTGATTTCCGCCGATGGCGCAAGTCAGGTGCGCGTGGTGCTGCCCGCCGGGGCCGAGAATTTTCAGGTATCCATACCGGGCCATACCGTCGTGCGCTGGGCATTTTTGCCCCAGACTCTTGATCAGGGCGGCAATCTTGCCAAACTGCGCGAGGAGCGCCAGCACGCGCTGATGACCCTCGCGGGCAAGCTTGAGGCCGTAAAGGCCCAGTTGGCCCTGTGGGAAGGCGCGTCCGCCGAGGGCAGCTTTCAGGATATGACCCAGCGCGAAAAGCGCATGGCCGAAGTTGTGCCGGGCTTGAGCTACGAAAAGGCCGAGCTGGAGCGCCGTCTGGCCCTGCTGAAGCAGGAATTGCAGCAGTTGCCGCCAAGCCCCGAGCTTGGGCAGACGGTGCTGATCACCCTGCAAAAGCAGGTATCCGCAGCAACGCTGCCTGTGCGTTACAGTTATACGCTGCGCAATTGCGGCTGGCGGCCTGCCTATGTTTTTGACGTGCAGCCCGACAAGGGCAAGGGCGATGCCGTGAGCGTGCGCTTTATGGCCGAGGTGTGGCAGTTTTCCGGCATGGACTGGACAGACACGCGCCTGACGCTTGTTTCCCGTGGGCAAGGCCCGCGTGAACCCATACCCCTGCCGCACTGGGTGATTGACTCGCAGCCTCAGCCCGTGGCCCAGCCCCTTGCCAAGGCGGCCCCGCGCATGCTGATGACAGCCGATGCCGCCATGGCCGAAGCTGCTCCTGCCCCTGCCGCGCCAGTGGAGGCCGACACCAGCGGTATGTACGCCGCCTGGACGCCCGGAGAAAAGGGCTTGCCTGAAGGCCGCTCGCGCCTGCTGGTGCTGGCGGATGAATGGAAGGCCCCCTTGCAGTGGCTGGCGCGTCCCTCTGTGGGGGACAGCCGCGTGTGGCTCATGGCGCGTCACACCCTGCCCGATGGGCAGGCCTGGCCTGACGGGCAGGCGGAGTTCAGCGTGGATGGGCAGAGCGTGGGCATGGGGCAGTTCCGCCCCAAGGGCAACGAGGTTACGCTCTATTTTGGCGCGGATCCGCGCGTGCAGGTCAATGCGGCCGCCGATCTGCGCCAGCGCGGCGAGAAGGGATTTATCGGCAAGAGCCGCACCTGGACATGGGGCTGGACGTACACCGTGCGCAACACCCGCGACAGGGCCGTGACCGTGCGCCTTGAGCGGCCTATGCCCATGCTGGTGGATCAGGGCGTTACTGTGACCTACCGCGACAGGCCGCAGGCCCAGCAGGATGCCAAGGAACACCTGCTGTTCTGGAATGTGGATGCGCCTGCGGGCGGCAAGGCCGAAGTCAAACATGAGCTGACCATCACCTCGCCTGTCGAGATTGAGTTGAATCCCGATGCGCCCTAGTTTTCGGGGGTAGTAAGGTGAGTTGCGGGGGCGGATTCCTTCCCCGAAAATCCGCGTCCTCCGAACCATTATTCTGAGACATATCTGCCTGATACAATGAAAGCCCGCGTTGCAACAATGCGGGCTTTCTGCCTTTGTTACGGCATGCTCAGTAAAACAGGGGCCGTAGCGCCAGCCAGAGGGCAATACTGGCAAGCGTCAGCCCTGCCAGCCCTTCAATGAGCGGAATGCGTTTTTCCAGCGCCCGCTGCGCGCCGGGCAGTGATATGGCGGCGGCAAGGGCGGCATCCCAGGCAAAGACCAGCAGGGTCATCCACACTCCGGCAAAGGCCTGCTGCGGCAGGGTGGCGGTGGGGCCGAGGATGACAGTCATGAGCGTGAGGTAAAAAACCGCGTTCTTGGGATTGAGCAGGGCAGAGCCAAGCCCCGTGAGCAGTTGTCTGCCGGGAGAGAGTGGGCTTGCATGGCCTGTGGCGAGGCTGCCTGTCTGGTTATGTGAAGGTTGGCTTGGCGCGTGCTGGTCTGGTGTGGGCTGGTCTGGCGAGGGCTTGCTGTTGGCGGCCTCCCGGCTGGCCCGCAGCAGCAAAAAGCCCAGCCATGCCAGATAGGCCGCGCCTGCAAGCTCCAGCAACCGGTACAGGGCGGGCATCTGCCGCATGACCGACCAGCCGGAAACCGCAAGGCAGATATACAGGGCATTGCCCAGGGCGATGCCAAGGCAGATGAACAACGAACCGCGCAGCCGATGCCGCACGGCATGGCCAATGATAAGGAAAAAATCCGGGCCGGGGCTGAGCAGAGCCAGAAAATGCGCCAGAGCCAGCGCAGGAAAAGCAGCGGGAATCAGTGTGGAAACAGACATGGGTGGCCTCCTTGCGGACAGCACACCCTCTTTTTATTTGCGCGTATTGTACGAATGTGACCGCCCCCGCTGATAGCAGCCGGGCGTAACGGAATAAAATTTTACAAACATGCGGTGAAAGTGGCTTTGATCGGCATAGCCTGCCGCAAGGGCCGCATCGGCAATGCTCTTGCCCTGGCGCAGCATGGCGCGGGCCTTTTCCAGCCGCAGGCAGTGCAGCCACGCCTTGGGCGGCAAGCCCGCGGTGCGGCGGAATGCGCGCGAAAAGCTCTCGCGCCGCAGGCCAGCCCTGCGGGCCAAAGATGTAACGGGCGCATGGTCTGTGGCAGGCGGGCCGTTTTCACCTGCCATGGGCGTGCTGTCGGCGGCCAGCAGAATGTTTGTGGCGGCAAGGGGATAGTCCGTCTTTTTGCCAGCATCTTCAGATCTGTTGGCGAGGCAGCCGTATCCCCATTGAAGCTGCCTGAAAAGCGTCACAAAACGTATTTCCGCATCGTCCGCACCGTTGCAAAAAGCCTCCATGGCGGCAATCCCCTGCTGAAAGAGCGCCGGGTCGCGCACAACGGGCATTGTTACTTCGTACGCATCTGCAATGCCCAGGGGGCGGCAGATATTGCGCGCAAACCATGCCGCGTCAAAATAGGCCATAAGGTAGCTGCGCGCCTTGCCGTGCAGAGGATTGCAACTGTGCGGCAGGCCGGGGGCAATCATGGCGATGTCGCCCTTGAGCGCCTCATGCGCTTGCCCCATGAGCGTAAAGCAGGTGCCGCCCTCAAGAATAAGGCCGAAAGAAAACGCTGAATGGAAGTGCTCGGCGTAGGGCAGAGTGCTTTGCAGCGTGGTGCGCACCTCAAGATACGGATACTTGTCCGGAGAAATGAAGGTTTGCTGTGGGGCTGAAGGGCGGGGGGGCATGGCTTTTCACCGTTTGCAGTTGATGTGCCTGCAAGTGTAGCCACAGCCATACGGCATGGCAAGCGGGTGCCGCCAGGCAGACGGCAGGGGGTCAGGCAAAGAGGTGCACGCGCACTGCTGCGCCACGGCGCAAACCGCCTCTGGACATATCATCGCTGCCGGGCATGGTTATCCAGCCGTTCATGTCGCGCAGCACGGCGGTTTTGCCAGTACCAGCGGCAACGGGCCAGGCCGTCACTCGCCCATGCTCACGCCGCAGCATCACAGGATAGTGGGTGGGGGCGTTTCCTTCCACAGGCAGGGCAAGGCCAAGACGCGCCAGTACGGAGGGTTGCCGGTTCATATGCTGCGTCAAGGTCTGCTGCCCGGCGAGCCTTTGCAGCAGCGGCGCCAGAAAAACCTGAGCAGCCAGCGCAAGGCTGAGTGAATGCCCCGGCAAGCCCCATATGGCTGTCTGCCCCACCCTCGCAAGGGTGAGAGGGCGGCCGCTGCTTACCCGCTGGTCATTCCCGCAGATGTTGCAGCCCGGCAGCCCGGCTATGGCCTGAGCGCTGAAATCGCGTTTGCCGCCGGAAGAACCGCCAATAACCACAATAACGTCGCAGGGCGTGGGGCCGCCCGGCACGGCCGCGCGGAGATGCTGGCCCAGAGCCTGCGCATTGTCCGGCGCAGTGCCGAGGTGCAGGCAGCGCGCGCCCAGCGAGGCGGCCAGACCCTCGAGAAGCAGGGCATTGGTATTGCTCTGGCAGGCGGCAAAACCGCTCTGCGGGGCAGAACCGCAAAATTCGTCACCAGTGGAAAGAACTCCCAGCACGGGCTTGCGGTACAGCGGCACATCCCTGAAAAACTGCGCCAGCAAGGCCATATGGTGCGCACCAAGCCTCGTTCCAGCCTGCGCCAGCAGCGCGCCCTGGGGCATGTCCGCACCGGGCGCAAGGATATTTTCTCCCTCTGCGCACGGGGCGGAAGCTGCCACCACTTGCGGAGCATCCTTCGACTCTGCTGGCTGATTTTTCAGCGCCGCAAATTCCTGCATAAGCACGGCGTCAGCGCCTTCGGGCAAGGTACTGCCCGTGTAGACGCGCCATGCCTCGCCTTTTTGCAGCGTGCCGCCGCAGGGCCTGCCCATGGGGCTTTCACCCGTCAGGTGGAGTAAAACCGGGGCTGCGGGGTTTGCCCCGGCAGTGTCTGCGGCGCGCACTGCATATCCATCGCGAGTGGAGCGGTGCGTGGAAGGGCAGGGAACAGGCGCGTGCATATCGGCTGCAAGCACCCTGCCAAGGGCAGCGTTTACGGATACAGGCTCAGGCTGCAAGGGGCTTGCTCCTGCAAGAAAGGCGGTAATATCCGCAGTTTCCCGCAGGCAAAAATACAGGGACATGCCTTGACCTTCCTTGTGGAGTGCATTCCAGTAGATGATTCTTTAAGCTTGTAACTATACTAATTTACAATGAAATTGTAAATATTATTATATTTTAGTGTGTTATGATAAATTAAGTTTGGTGAAAAATAACACATAGGCTTGACTGCACAAAGCGATTTACCTAAACTTTGTTCACGCAAACAATAAAAACCATGAAGATTGTCAGGTAATTGTTGCGCATAGCCAGATGGTTGCGCGAATACACATGTCTTCCATGCGGTATCCCCCCCACCGCTTACGGGCAACATCTGGCGCAGGGTTATTCTCTCCACCTGTTCTCAGAGTACAAGATATCAGGCAGAATTGAAAAGAGCACATTGTTCATTGCGGGAATAATGTGAAAAAAAGAACAAATTTGTATCAACTTTCAGCCTGAAGTTTTGAGCTGGCCTTGGCTCATATTGGGCCCAGATTTGGCCTTTGCTTGGCCCAGATATTGCTCCGGCTTGGCCCAGGCCGCCAATGAGTTCTGGCGCACACGGGCAGATAGTTGTGGATTGCCGGAAATTGCCGCCTCCGTAAAGACAGCGGCTCCGCATAGGAAAGGAAGGGGTGCTATGGCTTTGTTCAAAAACTTAACCGCAGGCGATGTTCTGCCGCTGGCTTCTCCCCCGGCCACGGTGCGCAGCTACGATATTCTGACCTACAGCAACGGCAAGGTTGCGCCGTCCGTATTTTTGTCGTGCCGGGAGCAGACGCTGACCATGCATGTCAACGGCGTGCCCTTTGTGCGTGTGGCCTGTTCAGGGCAGCATTTGCGCTACCTTGTGCCGGGATTTCTCTATTCCTGCGGCCTCATTGAAAACCTGCATGACCTCGCCGGGATGGACGTAACGCCCCTGCCTGCCGCCGCCTCCGGGGCAACGCCTCCCGATGGGGCGGAAGAAGTGCGGGTGGACGTGCTGCTGCGCGAGGCCTGCTGTAGCAAGGCGGCTGGTTCTACGGAGCAGGCCGCCCCCAGGCTCACCATCACTTCTGCCATGGGCTGGAACATTCCCCTGGCTGCCCGAAAACTGCGCTGTATGCCGCGCGCGGAAGTTCCCAGCTGGGACCCGCGCGTCATTCTGCGGGCCGCGCAGGAGCTGGAAGAACGCTCCGAAGTATTCCACCAGACAGGCGGCTGCCACAACGCAGCCCTGCTCAACAGGCAGGGCATGGTTTTTTACTGCCTTGATATTGGCCGCCACAACGCCATTGATACCCTTGTGGGCTACATGCTTGTGGAAGGTCTGAACCCCGCTGAACATATGATCATCAGCAGCGGGCGCATTGCCTCTGAAATAGCGCAAAAGGCCGTGCGCATCGGCGTACCTGTTTTTGCCTCCCTTTCTCGCGCCATGTCGCGCGCCGTGGATATGGCGCGCGCAACAGGGTTGACTCTGCTGGGCAATGTTAAGTCCGGCAGCATGCACATATATCATGAAAACGGGCAGCTTGTGCTGCCATGATGCCGTTGTCGATCATGACAAGGAGCGCTGTATGGCTGATATGCTGAACAAACTGAAACGTGCCGATGAAGATATGCTGCTCGAAAACCTTTCGCGCCGCGGATTCATCAAGGTAACTTCCTGCGCGGCCCTCGGGCTGGCCACGCTGCAAGCTTCCGAGGCTCTGGCCACCATGAAGGCCTCGCCGCTGGTGATTATGGAAAAAGCAGCCGGCATGATCGTGGGCGACCCCACCTTGTGCGTGTGCTGTCAGCGGTGCGAGCTTGCCTGTACGGAGTTTAACGACGGCAAGGCCGACCCCAAACTTGCGCGCATCAAGATAAGCCGCAATGCCATGTTTGGGCCGGAGGGCGGGCTGGAAAACACCACCAAGGGCATTTACGGCTCAGGCTCGCTGGTGATTCAGGATACCTGCAAGCAGTGCCCTCACCCGGTGCCCTGCGCCACGGCCTGCCCGCAAAACGCCATCATTGCCCAAAAGGGCACGGGCACGCGCATGGTGCTCAAAGACCGCTGCGTAGGCTGCCGCCTGTGCCAGAAGGCCTGCCCCTGGGGCGTGATGACCTTTGATGAAGAGCAGGGCAAGGCCGACAAGTGCTTTTTGTGCAACGGCGCGCCCAAGTGCGTGGATGCCTGCCCGGCAGCAGCACTGCGTTATGTGCCGTGGAGCGACCGCACGCGCGAGGCCACCACGCGCGGGTCGTTCTCGCTTATGGTGCCCGATGACCGCCGCGCCGCCTGCAACGCCTGCCATGTGGAATCGCCCGGCGGGCCGCGCAACCTCAAATACGAGCAGTAGCGCGCACCCCTTGCGTCTTGCAGAGCGAGGCGCAACAGGCATTCACAGGAAGTACGCTCCATCAGCGAGCCGGAGGAATTTATGGCAAGGAAATTTGGCGGTTATCAGGGCAAGGGCCTGCGGGTCAATCTGAGTACGGGCCGCATCACGGTTGAAGACACCTATCAGTATCTTGATCTTATTGGCGGCACGGGCCTTGGCTACAAGGTTTTTTGGGACGAAGTACCGCCCAAGACCAAGGCTTATGACGAAGCCAACAAAATAGTTTTTGCCGTGGGGCCGCTGGCTGGCACGGGCGTTTTGTGCAGCGGACGCACGGCGGTTACAACCATCATGCCTGTTTCGTGGCCGCAGCATCTCATCGGTTCCGGTCACATGGGTGGCAACTTTGCCGAGCACCTGAAATACGCGGGCTACGACTTCCTCATTATTGAGGGCAAGGCCGAGCGCCCCGTGTGGCTGCATGTGCGCGATGGCAAGGCATGGCTCAAGGATGCCAGCCACGTGTGGGGCCAGGGCACCCGCCGCACCACCCGCGTTATCAGCGAAGAAGTGGGGGCCGACGGTACCGTTGCCGCCATCGGGCCTGCCGGTGAAAATCTGGTTCCCTATTCCGTGGTTGTCAACAGCCGCGCCCACACCGCAGGCTGCGGCATAGGGGCTGTCATGGGCTCCAAGATGCTCAAGGCCATTGCCCTTCAGGGCAGCCAGCCTGTGCACATCGCGGGCGACAAGGCCGATTGGGAAAAACTCATCAACTACCACCGCACCATCATCGGCGCCAACAACCAGCACGTGGTTCCCAACTTCCCCAGCCCGCTTTTTGAGTACTGGGATGCCGGTTCCCGCTGGGTGGGCGCGCCGGGCAAGCGCTGGGGCGCATCTGAAGCCCCCGTTACCCTTACAAACGATGTGCGTTCGCTCAACCGCATTTCGTACCGCACCAACAATGCCGCCTATTTTCTGGGCGACAACGTGTGGCAGTACACCGTGCGCAACAACGGCTGTTTCTCCTGTCCCATCCGCTGCTATACAGTGATGAAGGACGAAGACACTGCGGCAAAGTTCGGCGTCAGCCCCATCCAGTTCAATACCTGCGTGGGCATGTTTGGCGGGCGCGAATGGTTCCCCAAGCTTTCGCGCAAAAAGAGCGATCTGGCGCGTCAGGCCGGTTTTGTGGGCATTGAACTCATGGACGACCTTGGCGTGTGGGAAAACTACGGCCAGTTGTTCCGCGATTTCAGCAACATGTACGAAGACGGCATCTGGAAGCAGAAGCTCGGCGCGGACGAATACAAATCCATTCCCTGGGAAATGGTGGACGCCTGCAATCCCGAATTCATCAAGACTGCCGTGCACCGCATTGCCTACAAGGAAGGCGAATTCGGTCAGCTTCTGGGCATGGGCACTGGCTACATGATTGAAAAAATGGGTATTCCCGAAGAAAAGTGGAAGGATGACCACCGCACCGTCTACTGGAAAATGGGGCATCCCAAGCATCACGCCAACGAGGACGATGGCCAGACCGGGTGCGTCATCAACACCCAGTACAACCGCGACCCCATGTGCCACTCCAACTGCAACTTTGTGCGCAGCGGTCTGCCCATTGATGTGCAAAAGCGCCTTGCCGAGCACTTCTGGGGTTCTGCCGACGCGGTGGACGCCATCGGCGACTACAAGCCCACCAACAAGTACAAGATGATCCGCGCCAAGTGGTCCATCGAGCGCAAGGAACTGCACGACATGCTTTCATTCTGCAACTGGATGGGGCCGTGGATTTCCACCCCCAACAAGCAGGATGGCTACATGGGCGACAACAGCCTTGAGAGCAAATACTATCGCGTCCTCACCGGGCACAATCTGGACGTCAAGGAACTGGACCGCTGCGCAGAGCGCGCCTTTAACCTGCACCGCGCCTACACCGCGCGCCAGATGCAGACCACGGACATGCGCAAAAAGCACGACCAGTATCCCAACTGGCTGTTTGAAGACAAAAAGAACAAGGCTCCCTTCACCAAGGGCACCATCCGTATGGACAAGGCCGATATCGAAAAGAGCCTCGACCTGTTCTACGAAGTGCAGGGCTGGGATGTGAAATCCGGCCTGCCCAGCGCGAACCATTACCGTTCGCTGGGCCTCAATGACGTGGCCGATACCATGACCAAGGAAAAGCTGGTTCCCGGCGCGTAACCTTGGAGAGTCTATGAGCAATCAGAATCAGGCCCAGAATCAGTCGCAGGCGGCCGCCCCCTGTGCCGGGGGCGGCGGGGCCCCCCCCCTTGGCGGGGGGGGGCGGAGCCGCCCCGGAGACAGGGCAGACTGGCGCAGCCGTCCAGAAAATAGAACAGACCGGCGCAGCCGCCCATGTGGAAGAAGCCGAAAGCCGCCGACTGGTGGACCAGCGCAAGGCCGACAAGGTTCTGCTGGTGGAAACACTGGCCGATTTCAGCAGTGATGAACGCCTTGTGACCGCCGATGAACTGCTGGCCGCTTTTATGGAGCGCGCGGCGCTTGCGCCGCCCGTTACCGTAGCCCATGTGCGTCAGGAGCTGGAGTCCATGCCCGACCCGCGTTTTGAAGGGCCGGATTCGCAGACTGTTGCAGCAGATATGGCCCGCATCAAGGCCATGGAAAAGGCCCAGCCCGGCTCTGCCCCTGACCCGGAAGTGCCGGGTCTGCGCAAAACCCGCCGTCTGCTGAGCCGCAGGCAGTTGCTGAGTTCGCTGCTGCATCCCGCAGAGGCGCTGGCGGAGTCAGGAGCTGACCCGGCGCAGGCAACGGAATCTGCACCAGCAGCGGAGCCCGCAGAGGCCGCAACCGCTCCCCGCGTGGTGGAGCGCGAATACGCGGCGGCCCTGCTGACCGAACTGCTGGCGGAAGATGAAGACGTGGCGGCTTTTACCGCCTGGGACAAAAAGGAATACTATCATTACAAGCCGCAGATGAGCAGCCTGTATGCGGGTATTCTTTCCACAGCCAATAACAGGATGGTGCAGGTCGCCAGCGTGGTGCGCGACAGTTCGCGCGACTACCCCCGGCCTGTGGCCCTTGAAATATTTGAATACCCGCCTTTTCTTTTTGAGGCCGAAGCCTTGCAGCAGTGCCTGCGCGATATGGCGGAAAGCGAGGAATACGCGGACATCAGGTTTACGGAAAGCTCCGTGGGCACGGTGTATCTGTATTCCACCCGCTACCTCGATGAAGATTACGCCGCCTTTCTGGCGGAGAATGAGGACGTGGGGGCCATTGCCAGCCCATAGGCCGCAGGGGCGTGTTTACGGCGCCGCCTTGGCGGCTTGCCCCACGGCAGACATGGGGCATGAAATGATGCAATGCGCAAGCAGGGGAGGATCGCCATGCGGCGCAGACAGTTTTTGAAAATATTGGGCCTCGGCGGCATGGCCGGAGCCGCGCTTCCCGGTGCTGCCGGGGCAGCCCCCTTTGCCTATGACGGCAGCCCCGATGCCGTGGGCGTGCTGCACGATTCAGTGCGCTGCATCGGCTGCCGCAAGTGCGAGGAAGGCTGCCAGAAGGTCAATGCCGACGTGCTGCCGCCTCTGGAAAAGCCCGTTGACGACAGTTCGGTATTTGAGCAGACCCGCAGGCCCACATTCAAGGCCTATACGGTGGTCAACAAATATCAGCCGGAAGGGCATGCCCCCATGTTCCGCAAGTTGCAGTGCAATCATTGCCAGGAACCGGCCTGCGCTTCGGCCTGTTTTGTCAAAGCCTTTGTAAAAACAGAGGAAGGCCCGGTAGTGTACAACCCCAAGCTTTGCGTGGGGTGCCGCTACTGCATGATGGCCTGTCCTTTCTACGTGCCTGCCTACGACTACAACAACGCCTGGAATCCGCTGGTGTACAAGTGCACCATGTGCGCCCCGCGCCTCAAGCAGGGCTTGCTGCCCGGCTGCGTGGAGGCCTGCCCCAAGGAGGCTCTGGTCTTTGGGCGGCGCAGCGACCTTGTTAAACTGGCCCGCCGCCGCATCATGGACAATCCCGGCATGTACGAAGACCACATCTATGGCGAACACGAGATGGGCGGCACCAACTGGCTGTACCTCTCGCCCGTGCCGCATGCCGATCTGGGGCAGCCGGATGTGCCTGCTGTTTCCGCGCCGGAACTTACGCGCGGCATGCTTGGCTCCATTGCCGTTATTGCCGGAATATGGCCGGTGATTCTGGGCGGCGCGTATTCCATGAGCAAGCATTACAAAAAAATGGTGGAGCAGGCCCGTTGCGAGGGTGCGCAGCAGGCAAAAGGCCAGAGCTGCGCTGACGCCCATGCAGAAAACAGCGCACAAGCCTGCGGCTGCAAGCCCGCTGACCATAATCCTGAAAAGGGCCAGGGAGGCGGACAATGCTGAAGCCTTCGGAACTGCTGAAAAATACGCTTGGCCTGCTCAACACGCCGGGCAACATCATCACCGCCGTCATATTGTTCTGCGGAGCCGTGGCCACTGTCATGCGCTTTGGCTGGGGCATCGGCGCGGTTACAAACCTTGATGATTACTACCCCTGGGGCCTGTGGATCGGCTTTGACCTCTTGTGCGGCGTGGCCCTTGCTGCTGGCGGCTTTACGCTGGCGGCGGGCTACTACATCTTCGGCTTCAGCAATCTGCGTTCCATGTGGCGGCCTGCGCTGACCACGGCTTTTTTCGGCTACGCCTTTGTTATTGCCGATCTGCTGTACGACGTGGGCCAGCCCTGGCGGCTGCCGTATCCTGTCTTTGTGTCACAGGGCACCACATCACTCCTGTTTACCGTGGGCGTGTGCGAGTTCTTTTACCTCTGCGTCATGGCGGTGCTGTGGTTTGTGATTCCCTGCGAGTGGCTGGGGTGGAAAAAACTGCGCGCCATGCTCATGAAGCTGATCATGCCGCTGGTGGCGCTGGGCATCATCCTTTCGACCCTGCACCAGTCTTCTCTGGGCGGGCTGTATGTGATGGTTCCCTCAAAGATGCACCCCCTGTGGTACTCGTCATGGCTGCCCGTGTATTTCTTTGTGTCGAGCCTCTATGCCGGGCTTTCCATGGTGATCTTTGAAGGCACGCTGGCCCACGCCGGCATGCACAAGTACATGGACGAAAACCACGCCAAGAGCTTTGACGGCGTGAGCCTGAGCCTTGCGCGGGGCGCATCGCTGGTGATGATGGGCTATTTTGTCATCAAGATCGGCGGCCTCACCCTCGACAATGGCTGGAAGTACGTGTTCAGCGGTTACGGCCTTTTGTGGCTGCTGGAAATGGCTCTGGTCATCGTGCCTGCCTTCATGTTTGCCGTGGGCGTGCGCGAGCGGCGTTACGGCATGATCCGCCTTGCGGCGGGGCTGTCTGTATTCGGGGTCATGCTCAACCGCATGGACGTGAGCCTTGTGGCCTACAACTACAATCTGCCCACGCACCTCAAGTATTTTCCCTCGCTGGGCGAGATCACGCTTTCGCTGTTCATGCTGGTGGGGCTTGTGACGGTGTACCGCTTTGTGTGCGCCAAGATGCCCGTATTGCGCGATCATCCTGACTACAAACCCGAAGCCTGACAGGGAGGACGCCATGCAGACGGTATTTTATTCGCTTTACGCATCCCTGATGTCCGGCACGGGCTGGATGTTTATTTTCATCTGCTTTGCCCTGTTCGGCCTGCTGGGCTTTTACCTCTTTCTGAACGGCAAGGATTAGGCTGGAGCACGTTATGACAACGCTGATATCCTTTCTCACTGGCTGGGGGCTGCTCATATCCCTGCTGGGATGTCTGGCCGGGTGCGTGCTGCGCCTGCGCCAGTGCAAGGCCAGCGACTGCAATCCCGCGGATTTCGCGGCCCGCTGGCGCGCGCGCCTTGTGCCGCTTGATCTGCTGCGCGGGCAGTGGCCCGTGCGCGTGCTGGTCAACGACGCCATTTTCTGGCTGCTGTTCATGGCTCTGGTGGTGGTGCTGTTTGCCCCCGGCCATGCGGTGCTTATCGGGCGCGGCCTGGGCCTTGACTGGCCGGGCATGGCCTTTCGCTGGGCAGACGGCCTTGCTGTGCTGCTGACGCTTGGGGCGCTGGCCCTGCCGTTGCGTCACCTGCTGCTGGCCGACCTGCGCGCCGCCGCCACCAAGGCGGACTGGCGGCTTATGGCCCTGTTGGTGCTGCTGCCGTTTACGGGCCTGCTTGCCCGCTCGGGCATGCCGGGGTATGGACTCTGGCTCTTGCTGCACCTTGTTGCCGGGCATGTTTTTTTGTGGTGTGCGCCCCGTTGCCAGTTTGCACGGTTGCTGCGCTGATGGTTTTTCTGATCAAAGTCCCCAAGGGGGAGTTAATGCGAACCATATGTAGTACAGCCCTCGTTTCTGCTTGCGCCATGCGGTTTGTGGCCGCCAGTGCAGTGTTTGCCGTGGCGCTGTGTTTTTCTGCTGTTGGTGTCCAGGCAGCTTCCGCGCCTCTGGCGGGCAACACCATCTACCTTGGCGGTCAGCGCGCCAAGGAGCTTAAAATGCCTGTTGTGGCCTTTGACCATGCGGCCCATGCCAAGGCCAACGCCTGTGCGAGCTGCCACGCGGCTGATCCCGGCGTGGAGAAGAACAGCGCGGGTCTGCCGGTCAATATTATGCAAACGCCTGTGTTCAGCGCCTTTGCGGGCATGAATTCCAGCGATCCTGCCGCGCGCAAGGAGGCCTTTCATGCGGCCTGCGCTACGTGCCATGCGCAAAAGGGCGCTGGGCCGTCCCTGGCGCAGTGCCGCGACTGTCACACCGTTGCCGATGCCGCAAAGCTGCCCGTCCAAAAGCCTTACAAGCCGCAGATGGACGCCTCCCTGCACCAGCGGCATCTGACCTCCGGCGCGTTCCCTGTAAAGGCGGAGCCCGGTCTGGCCCCCGGTGCAATTCTGGCGGAGAACGATCCCCAGCGTTGCGTGACCTGTCACCATGCCAAGGATTTTTCACCCACCTTGCCGCCAAACATTGATTCGTGCCGCACCTGTCACGAAAGCGGCCCCGGCTCGGCCCTTGCCACCAGGGATGCCGCCTATACGCCGCCGCCCCTGCGCGCCGCCGCGCATGAAGTGTGCATGAAGTGCCACGCTTCGCTTGCGGAGCAGAAGCTGCCGCACGGCCCTGTGGACTGCGCCACCTGTCATGACAAGGCGCGTTTTGAGGCCTTGCCCCGCTTTGAGGCCAGCCCCTCCATCATGACCATGGACAGACCCACGGGCGTGGTGCTGACCGACAAGGTCACGCCGCCCCAGGTGCCGCTTTCTCCCCTGTATCCGCAGGGGCCCAAATGGCCTACGGTCATGCCTGCCGTGCCTTTTGACCACGGCCTGCACGAAAGGGCGCTCAACTGCGTGGATTGCCACCACACCAGCGTCAAGCAGTCGTGCATCACCTGCCATACGCCCAGCGGCGACCCCAAGGGCAAGAATATTCCGCTGGCGCAGGCCATGCACTCTGTTACGTCCAAAAACTCCTGTGTGAACTGCCACACCAGCCTGACCACCTCCGCGCCGGAATGCGCGGGCTGTCATACGCCCAGGCCCGTGAGCAAGAGCGGCAGCAACTGCGCCTTCTGCCACCGCGCCGCCCCCGGCGTGAAGGGCACCATGGGGCTGATGCTGCCCAGCAATCTGCCTTCGCCTCAGGCCGCTGAGAAGGCAAACGGAACTGCCGGGCTGGATGCCCTGGCCCTGCCGCAAAGCCTGCCTGCCCAGCAGGCCGCACAGCAGAACGCCAAGCTTTCCCCTTCGGCCATTCTGTTGCCAGTGGACGCAGCGGTGAAGGCTGCGCAGCAGTCTGCCGACGCGTCAGAAACCGCGCTTGCGTCTTCTGCCATTCTGTTGCCGCCGCCGGACAAAAATCCCGCCGCAAAGCCCGACCCGGCAGCCAACGCTGCTGCGGCCAAGGCGCTGCAACCTGCTGTAACGCCGCCTCCTGCCCAAAGCGCTCAGCCAGCCGCTGAGGTGGCTGACGCGCCCAAGCTTGGGCCTGTCTCTGACGGTCTGCCCGAAAAGGTGCGCATAGAGCTTATGAGCAGGGAATTCCGCCCTGTGGACTTTGCCCATGCGCAGCATCTGCAAAAGTTGCGGGCTGGCATTGGCCGCAAGGCCGCAGGCCTGCAAGGCATGCATGCCAAGGATGGCCTGGAGTGCGCCGCCTGCCACCACAACAGCCCGCGCCTTAAAGAGGGTATGACGCCGCCGCGGTGCGTCTCGTGCCATCCCGCAAACCTGCCCGCTGGCGTAACTACCATGCCGGACGGCAGGCCCCTGCTCAAGGCTGCCTATCACCAGCGCTGCATGGACTGCCACACCCGCATGAAGCTTGAAAAGCCCCGTGCAACGGATTGTCAGGCCTGCCATATCAAGCGCGATCCGGCAGAAGCCCCGGTCTGGTAAAAAGGGCAAGGCCCAATCATAAATGACAGTATGGCGGCAAAGGGAATACCTTTGCCGCCATGCTGTTTTTATAAACCCCTGAGGCGAGCGGCCGTCTATCCGCCAAACTGGATCATGTGGAAGCGCCGCAGCATGCCCGGGGGAATTTCTGAAACCCAGTGACCGGTGCTCACGGCCCATAGGTAGGCGGCAAAAAGCAGCACAAGGCAGCCAGCGGCAACTGTCCAGAAGGGCACGCGGCTACGGGCCGCAGAAAGGTGGAGGCAGTCTTTTTGCGGGCAGGCTTCAATACAGGCGGTGCAGCCAAGGCATTCCGGCGAATTGACGCGCGTTTTCTCGTGTACGGCGATGGCCGAAGGGCAGGCGCGCTGGCAGCGGCGGCAGCTCGTACAGGTAGCCGCGTTGCGGCGTACCGCCACAGGGCTTGCCAAAGCCAGAATGCCCAGAAACGCCCCGTAAGGGCAGAGAAAACGGCACCACGCATTGCGTGCCACCAGCGAGGCCGCCACAATCACGCCAACCACAATCAAGGTCGTGGTTGACGCCCGCAAAAAGAAAAACAGCATGCTTGAATCAGCAACCATATTGAATGGCGCGCCCATGAAAGAGTCAATTTCGTCCACGCTCATGGCAAAAAAACTGAAATAACACAGCAGTACCAGAGGAATATACTTGATGGCCTGGAGCGCCAGCTCCAGCTTGCGCGGCGGGTTGCGGTTCAGGCCCAGGCGCTCGCCCAGGCGGCCCAGCAGGTTGGAGGCAAGGCCCACAGGGCAGATATAGCCGCAAAATCCCTTGCGGAACAGCAGGGCCATGAGGGCGATTGCCAAAAAGAGCGTCAGCCCGGCAGGGTGCACAACGTCCCACATGCCGGTTTCAAACAGGCGGCGCGCGGCCATGAGTTCACTGATGGGCAAAAAGCCCTCCACCGAGGGTGGCTTGGGCGTGAACGCTTGGCTTTTTCCCGTGGCCCACTGCACGTAGAGGTAAAAATCCCAGCCCACCCAAACAAGAAAAATGGCGAATGCGCCCTGTATGCCGCGCCGCAGCAGGGTGGGGGTGATGCGGCGTTTGGGAGGTTTGGGTGCGAGGGGGGTATGCGCTGGCGCTGTGGGCTGTGCAGCCTCTGGCGCAGAATCGGCGGATTGGTTCATAATGGAATATCCTTTCAGACTGTTCAGATAAACAATTGCGCCACTGGTTGTGTCACCATTGCGCATGGCTGTCCATGATCGGCATCACATGCAGGATGCCTTCCATCTGCGCAGGGGCGGCAACAGCAATGCGCGGGAGATAGCAGATACTGCCCGCACGAAGGAACACATCGCGGGCCTTGTTTACCCCTGCGCGCCGCCGTATGCGGGGCCTCCGCTGGCAGCTTGATTTTGAACGCCGCCTTGGGGTAGAATGCCGGGTTATTCATGCTGTGCCTGCGTGAATTCTTTACTTTCGCGGACAAATATCGCATTGTCTGGCGACACCGAAAACAGGCTCAGGAACCATCGCATGATTCAGGTAACCAATCTTGGCAAGCTCTACGGAAGTCACCTTGTGCTGCAAGACATCAATATGCACGTGCACGAGGGGGAGATTTTCGGCATAGTGGGGCATTCCGGCGCGGGCAAGTCCACCTTGTTGCGCTGCCTTAACGGCCTGGAACCCTACCAGATGGGCAGTGTCAAAGTCATGGGCGTTGAAGTTGCCTCCCTCGAAGGCACGGCCCTGCGTATGCTGCAAAGCAAAATGGGCATGATTTTTCAGAATTTCAATCTCATGTCCCGCAAAAACGTGTTCGACAACGTGGCCTTTCCGCTTTCGCTGTGGGGCGTTGCCAAGCGCGAAGAGCGCGTCATGGAGCTGCTTGAGCTTGTGGGCCTTGCCGACAGGGCCAAACAGCGCGTGCAGAACCTGAGCGGCGGGCAAAAGCAGCGCGTGGGCATTGCCCGTGCGCTGGCGCTCAATCCCCGCGTGCTGCTGTGCGACGAGGCCACCTCCGCTCTTGATCCCAAGACCACTTCGTCCATTCTCGACCTGCTGGAAGACATCAACCGGCGGCTCAACCTCACCATCATCATGGTTACGCACCAGATGGAAGTGGTCAAACGCCTCTGCCACAGCTTGCTCATGCTCGACGGCGGCAAAACCGTGGCCATGGGCAAGACGGAAAATCTCTTTCTGTCGCCCACCAAGGAAATGCAGGCCATGGTGGAGGACGAGTACACGCTCATTCCCGGCGGCACCAACATCCGCCTTATGTTTCCGCGCGAAATTTCGCAGCAGAGCGTCATCACGCAGATGGCGCGAACGCTGGGCATTGATTTTTCCATCGTTGGCGGCAAGCTTGAACGTTACCTCGACGATGTTTTCGGCTTTCTTATCATCAACGTGCAGGACAAAGACCTGGACGCAGTGCTGCATTATCTGAAAACGCAGAACCTGTTCTGGGAGATTCTGGCCTATTCTGAAAACGCGGGTGAACAAGCATGATTGAGAACATGAGCGGCCTTGCGGCCTACTACCCGCTGTGGGAGCGGTTTCTGGACAAGCTGCCGGAAATTATTACGGCAACGTGGGAAACGCTGGACATGGTGCTGCTCTCCACGCTGTTTTCGCTCATTTCGGGCTTTTTGCTGGCTATCCTCATGATCGTCACCAATCCCATCGGCCTCAAGCCCAACCGCTCGGTGTATCAGGCTGTGGATTTTGTGGTCAACCTGCTGCGCTCGTTCCCCTTTATCATTCTGCTCATTGCGCTCATTCCCTTTACCCGTTTTGTGGTGGGCACCTCCATTGGCAGCGCGGCGGCCATAGTGCCGCTGACCATCGCCGCAGCCCCCTTTGTGGCGCGGCTTATCGAAACCTGCTTTCTTGAGGTGGACAGGGGCGTTATTGAGGCTGCGCGGTCTTTTGGGGCCAGCAACACGCAGATCATCTTTCGCGTGCTGATTCCTGAAGCATTGCCTTCCATTGTGCTGAACGTGGCTGTTATCGCCATTACGCTGCTGGGTTATTCGGCCATGGCCGGAACCGTTGGCGGCGGCGGGTTGGGCGATCTGGCCGTCAAATACGGCTACAACCGCTTTCAGGTCGATATCATGGTGTATTCGGTCATTATTCTTTGCCTTCTCGTGCTGCTCATTCAGGGCGTCTGCAATTTCTTGTACAAGATTTTGCGCTAGGCCCGCGGCGGCGTGTGAACTTTTTTACCCTTTACCCTTGCAGGAGCGCTTATGAAACGTCTGCTTTTGTCTCTGGCCATGGTTCTGGCGCTGGCCGCCCCTTCGTTCGCTGCTGAAGACATTGTTGTCGGCGTGACCCCCTTCCCGCATAAGGATATTATGCTGGCGGCCAAGCCCCTGCTTGCCAAGGAAGGCTACAATCTGGTCATCAAGGAATTTACCGACTACGTGCAGCCCAACATGGCGCTGGCCAGCAAGCAGCTCTTTGCCAACTTCTTTCAGCACGAACCCTACCTTGACAACATGAACAAGGAAAAGAAGCTTGACCTTGTTTCCATCGGCAAGGTGCATATCGAACCCCTGGGCGTGTATTCCAAGAAGATCAAAAAGCTTGCCGACCTCAAGAAGGGCAACAGCGTTTCCGTGCCTAACGACCCCACCAACGAAGCCCGCGCCCTGCGCCTGCTCGAAGCCAACGGCGTGATCGCCATCAAGCCCGGCGCGCTCGTTACCGTGGCCGACATCACCAAAAACCCCCTTGGCCTCAAGTTCCACGAGCTTGACGCGGCCCAGCTGCCCCGCACCCTGGACGACGTGACCGCTTCGGTCATCAACACCAACTTTGCTGGCGAAGCCGGTCTGGTGCCCTCGCGTGACGCCCTTGTGATGGAAGGCAGCGAATCCCCCTACGCCAACATCATTGTTGTGCGCAATGAAGACAAGGACAGCCCCAAGGCCAAGGCCCTCATGAAGGCCGTGCAGTCCCCTGAAGTGAAGGAATACATCCAGAAGAATCTGCTTGAACGCGGCATCGTGCCTGTGTTCTAAAATTCATTTTACGGCATAAAGTAAGGCAGCCGCCTTACGGTTCCAGATGGAGCTGTAAGGCGGCTGCTCTTTTGCACGCTTGCCGCGCTGGGCGGTCAGGCAAAAAAACGCTAGGGCAGGGGACGAACCTGCTTCAAGTCTTCGCGGGGGATGGTGTGGGTTTTGCCTGTGTCGTCCTCAAAGCTCACGGAATCATTTTCGGGATTGATAACGGGCTTCTTGGTGCCGATGTAGATAGTGTAATCCTTCGTAACGGCAATGTACTTGGAGCCACAGGCGGTGAGCATAAAGGTGCTCATCATCAGGGCAAGGATCAGGGCGATTTTTCTCATGCGTAACATCCTCGGCTGTTGCAAAAAATATGGGGCCGTTGGCGGGCTCGTTCATGACGCGGTAAAGCGCATACACCCAATCGGAATGCTTGCCAATACGCAATGCGCGCAGTATTTTGCATGGCATAAAATATTCATGGCGAAACAGCTTGCGGGTGCCCCAACCCATAATGGTCAGCCCCCACTCCACATTCCTTTTGCCATACGGAGCAAAAGTGAGCAGTTATCCGTATAAAAAGATAGATGCCTTTACCTCGCATTTTTCGTCTGGAAATCCGGCAGCCTGTTTGTATCTTGAAAAAGGGCGGCCACTGGCGGATAAGGACATGCTGGCTGTGGCCAGGGAACATGAGGGCTTTGTATCAGAAGTGGTGTTTTGCACGCCGGTTGAAGACGCGCACTATCATTTGCGCTATTATTCTTCTGAATGCGAGGTTGCGTTTTGCGGGCACGGCACCATTGCCTGCATGTACGACCTGATCGCCAACGACCCCATGCTGCTGCAAAAACCGGAAATAACCATCACCACAAGCAAGGGCAGCCTGAAGGTTTACAACGAAATTTCCACCTCTGACGCGGTATTTATTACAGCGCCAGGTAAGGTTGAACTGCCTGTAAAGCCGCATATGGACGCCGTTGCGCAACATCTGGCTATTTCAAAATCAGAAATCAGAAAAGATCTGAATGTGGAGTGCATTGATGCTGGCCTGCGCACGCTGATCGTGCCCATTGCTTCGCTGGGAACAGTCCTCGCCATGCACCCGGATGAAGCCGCGCTGAAGCAGTTTTGCATCGACAGCGAAGTGGATATTATTCTTGTTTTCAGTTCAGAGGTTGCATGTAGCCAAAATATCATGCGCACACGGGTTTTTGCACCCCGCTTTGGCTATCTTGAAGACCCGGCGACAGGGTCGGGAAATTCGGCTTTTGGCTATTATATGCTTAAAAATTCCCTGTGGGACGGCAGCGCTGTTTCAATCGAACAAAATGCGGAAAAGACGGCGTCCAATGTGGTCAAGCTGAAGGAAACTGCGGGCAAAGTGCTGTTTGGCGGCAGTGCGACAATCAGAATTGAGGGCAGATATTTACTCTGATCTTTGCGTTTTTTGCCGAAAGCCGCACCTGCAAAACATAAAGGACTGCGCCGTGTCATGGGGTGCAGTCCTTTACTTATTATATTATTGGGCGTTGTCGTGCGTAATTTGTAAAATGCGTGTGCAGCGTTACGCCGCCGTTTGCTGACTGGCCCGCAAGCAGCGCAAATGCGCCGGATACCACTGGGTGAACACGGCCACACCTATGAGCAGGGTGTAGGAGATCAGCTCGTAGGTAAGTTCTGAAAAAAAGAACTCCTTCATTTTCAGCCACGCCAGCAGGGCATTGCAGGTGAAGGCCCCACCCCAGACAGAAGTAATAATCATGTTTGTGCGTAGAAAGATAGGGGAATCCCAGAGCGCCGGATCGGTGTGATCCCTGGCGTAATCGAGGGTAAACGGCTTGCGCATGACGACCCCTGCCCATGTGCCAAGCGCCAGAGCACTATTGGCAAGCACTCCCATGTACCGCACTGTCCACATGTTCTGGAAGCCGATCACAAGCACGGATGCCGCGCTGAAAAAGGCCAGCCCCACCCACAGTATCACCCCCCGGTGCAGTTTGAGCACGCCCATGAGGATGCTGAGGGCCAAAGCGATGCCAAGGCCAAGCTCCAGCCGAAACATGCTGCCGTGCGCAATGATCAGAAACGACAGCCAGGGCGCAAATGCCAACACCAGCTTCAAGAACCCCATCATGGTATTCCCTCCCGAGCAAGGATTTCGCGCAGTGCCGCAAAATATGCGCCTGAAAACCGTACACCAATAAACAGGGGGATAAAACACCAAACAGTGCTAAATCATTTATAATTTTATGCCCAGTTTTTCTTCCAGCTTGCGGCTTGCGGCCACAAGGGCAGATGTCACTGTCAGGGTGATGGCAATGTTCAGCAGCACAAAGGCGACGGGCGGCAGTTGCAAGGGCTTGTAAAGCCACATGAAGACCAGCAGGGGCGTGGGCAGGTGAAAAAGATAAAAACGAAAGCCGTTGCGCTCAAACCAGGCAAAAGGAGCAAATGCCTGCAACAGCGGGTACAGCCCGGCTGTGAGTAAAAACATATGGTACACCAGCAAGGCGCAGAGCAGGGAAACGATCCAGCCGCTCACAGGCGCGCTTGCATAGGGCCACAGCAGAACTATCAGCGCAGTGAGTCCAAGCCCGAGAGCCAGCGGGCGGGTGCGGCACAGGGCATTGAGGGCCTCGTGATTTCTGAAAGCCACAATGCCCATGTAGTAGCACAGAATGAACGAAGGTGCTTCCCACAGGCAATACCACTTGAGCCAGCCGCCATAGTTCTGCAAGCACAGTGCGGCCACAAGGGCCACCATGCCGCCGGTAAGGGCCGTGTCGCGCCCCAGCTTTTGCAGAATCCACAGGGCGATAATCCAGAAAAGGGTGATCCAGAACAGCACCAGCAAGAACCACAGATGATCTGTGAACAGGCCGAGCGCAACGGATTTCCACGTTTCAAGCAGTGTTGCGTCTGCCGGATGCCCAAACGCGGGGATGGAAAAGAGCGTGTAGAGCGGGGCTACCCAGAGCATGCCCACGCCAAACCAGGGCAGCAGGAGCCTCCGCCCCCTGTGCAGCGCGTGTTGCAGGGGGGTGCGCTTGCCAGCATCCCACGAGGCGGCAAACAGAAAGCCCGATGCAAACATGAAACACTGGATAAGGGTAGAACCTGAGATGGCCGTGAACAAATCTGCCCAAGGTTGCGGGGTATCCGCATAGAGCTCCCAGAACGGAAAGGGCGTGGCGTAAAACATGACGCAGTGCATAACCACAACCAGAAAAAGGCACTTGGTTTTCAGCAGGGCAATGTGGGGATAGTGCATTGGGGCGGCCTTGGTGGAAATATGCGAAATTGCACCCGGAACAATGCCCGACAATAACGTGACCCGCCACGCAGGGCAAGCTGGTTGCATCTGCGCGGCGGGCCGTAAACGTCCGCTCATGTCGGCGCGTGTCAGCGAGGAGCCGGGGCTTAAGCCTTGGCCTCCGCAATCCAGCTGGCGACCTCATCCCCGGTGGGGACCCTGCCCGTGCATTTGATCTGGCCGTTGACCATCACCGCCGGGGTGGAAATGATGCGCGCGGCCATGATTTCTCTGAAATCAGATATCTTGATCACCGAAATTTCACCGCCAGCCTGTTCCGCAGCCTGACGCACCACGTTTTCCGCCTCTACGCAACGCGCGCAGCCGGGGCCGAATACCTTGATTTCCATTTGTTTTGCTCCTGAAAGTTATGCCAGGAATGATCCAGCCAGATTGAACAACCAGCCCACCAGGGTGAACATAAGCAAAAGATAACCCACAAAAACAGCCAGCAGCCTGCCTGTCATGACCTGCCGCAACATGAGCATTTCCGGCAGGCTGACTACTACCGTGCTCATGCAGAAGGCCAGTGTGGTGCCGATGGGCAGCCCCTTGGTCAGCAGGCTTTCCATAACCGGGATGATGCCTGTCACGCTGGAATACAGAGGGATGCCCAGCAGGACGGAAAGCGGCACCGACCACCACTCCCCGGCGCCAAGATGCTCGGCAAACCAGTTTTCCGGCACAAAGCCGTGCAGGGCCGCGCCAAGCCCAACGCCGATGATCACCCACTTCCACACGCGGCGGAAGATGGTGGATGTTTCCGACCATGCAAAATCGTGCCGCTGGCGCAGGGTGATGCGTGGGGAGCAGACCGGGGCGGCACCTGCGCTCTTGGCTTCTTCCGCTTGCGCGGGCATGTTGGCCATGGCCTCAAGAATAAAGGGGTGCAGCCAGCGCTCGGCCTTGATGGCGTCCATGAGGCAGCCGCCAATGATGCCAGCGATCATGCCCACAACCACGTAGGCCACGGTGATCTTCCAGCCCAGCAGGCCCCACAGCAAAACAACGGCCAGTTCGTTGATAAGCGGCGAGGTGATGAGAAAGGACATGGTAATGCCCATGGGGATGCTGGCCGTGGTGAAGCCGAGAAACAGCGGGATGCTTGAGCAGGAGCAAAATGGTGTAACCGCGCCAAAGGCGGAGCCGAGAAAATAGCCTACTCCCTTTGCCTTGCCGCTCAGATAATCACGCACCCGCTCCACGTTGAGCCCGGCCCGCGCCCAGGCAATGGCGTAGATAAGCGCTACCAGCAGGAGCAGAATTTTTGCCGTGTCATAGAAGAAGAACTCCACGGATTCCGCAATGGGCGAGCCAGGGGCAAAACCCATAAGGCCCACAGCCAGCCAGTGCGCCGCAGGCTGAATGACGGAATAGACCAGCCACCACACCACGCCGAGGGCGGTAATAGCCGCAGCGTATCCGAGGTTCCAGGCACGCGTTTCTGACGCTTTGTGGGGCTGCAACGTATCGTTTTTGCAGCAGCATTTTTGTTGAAGAGGCGTGTTCATGGTGAGCATCTTTTATTTTAATATTTGTTGAATAGTTGACATGTTGAAGCTAAAAAAAGGCAGGGCCCTTTTATTTATAATTTCGGGAGGATGCCTGGCAATACGCTGCTTGCTGCCCGGAACTTCCGGCACTCACCGGGGTTGGCGGAGCAGCATTCTGACGTGAGGTAGGCGATCACCTCAAGCATCAGGGGGATGCTGGCCTTGTAGCGCATAAATCGCCCCTCCTTTTCAACCGTCACCAGACCGCTGTGCACAACGGCCTTGAGGTGAAAGGAGAGGTTGGTGGAGGGAATATCCAGCTGACGGGCGATTTCTCCAGCCACCAGCCCCTGCGGGGCATTTTTGACCAGCAGTCTGAACAGGTCGAGGCGTACCTCGGATGACAGGGCTTCAAAGATGTTGGCGGCAGTTTTGCTTTCCATAAAATGATATTTCAACATTAATTGATCAGTGTCAAGAGGACGAAAAAAAGCTGCGGCAAACAAACGTTCGCCGCAGCTTTTAATGAATTGATGTATCTGGGCCTGTGGTGCGCCGGGTCAATGGGCAGCGGTTGTACCTTTCTAGGAACCGCTGTGCCCGTTGCCGTTCCCATTGCTCATGGAGGCAATGGTCTCGCGCAGGTCGGCGGCCATCTGGGCCACCTCGCGGGCGGTGACGCCAAGCTCCGTCATGGCGTTGGAAATATCCAGCGCAATGGAATCAACCGTGCCGATGTTGCCGTTGATTTCTTCAGAAGCGGCGGACTGCTTTTCAGCCGTAGTGGCGATTATGCCGATCATGTCGGCGGTCTGCATGACCTGGGTGACAATTTCCTGCAAGGCTTCACCCGCCTGCGTCACAAGCTCCACACCCTGCTGTACGCTGGCGTCAGTTTCGTCCATCAGCGCAATATTGCTCTGGGCGCTGTCCTGAATGCCCTTGACGGCGGAAGAGACTTCCATGGTGGCTTGCATGGTTTTTTCCGCCAGTTTGCGCACTTCATCGGCAACCACGGCAAATCCGCGCCCTGCCTCGCCAGCGCGGGCGGCTTCAATGGCGGCGTTAAGGGCCAGCAGGTTTGTCTGGTCGGCAATATCGCTGATGATGCCAAGGATTTTGCCCACGTCCTGCGCCTTGCTGCCAAGATCGTGCAGCCCCGTGCTCATGGTTGTGGTGTGCTTGCGTACATCGGCTATGGCCTCAATGGACTGGTCGGTGATCTTCTGGCCGCTCTGGGCGCGCTGCCGGGCCTGATCAGCATTGCCCGAGGCATCGCCAGCGTTGCGCGCCACATCCACTATGGAGGCGTTCATGGCTTCGATGGCGGTGGCGGTTTCGCGTATCCTGTTTTGCTGGTTGGCTGTGCCTTCGCTGGTATGGCCGATGCGTTCCAGCAATTGGTCGGATATATGGGCAAGGTGGGTGGCAATTTCGCCTGCATTTTCCGCCACCCTGGCGACCATGGCGCCGTTCTTTTCAATCTGGCGCTGATTTTTTCTGATTTCGGTAATGTCGTTCCAGAAAGTCACCGACCCCATGAGAGTATTATCCATGTCAAAAAAGGGCGTGGCAGTCACCGTGACATAGCGCAGGTTGCCTTTTTCCGTTGGGAGTTCACGCTCGGCCACAAATTTTTTGCGGTGCAGCACGGCGCGCACTGCGGTGGTTTCGCGATTTTCGTCATTCCACAAAAATTTGCCCGATGTCAGACCGAGAAAACTCTGGGGCTTTGCGGTTTTTTCCAGCAGGTCGCACAGGTGCTGGTTAAGCCAGAGAATTTTTTTGTCCGCGCCAATGATCAGGCAGGGGGCGGCAATGCCGTTGAGCACGCCTTCTGAAAAGCCAAGCTTGTCTTTGAGTTGCGCCACCATTTTGCCAATGTCGGTGGAAAGCGTGGCAAGTTCGTCCTTACCCTGCTGGTCAAACTCCACGGCAAGGTTGCCTGCGGCTACCTGCCCGGCATTGGCAACAAGCCGCGAAATCCGGCGAATGAGAAAATGGCGGATCGCCAGCACCGTAAAGGCAATGAGAGCCAGCAGGCCCACAGCCCCCATGATGGACGAGCGCAGCAACTGGTTTTCCATGGCGGTCCAGGCGTTGGTGACGTCAAGTTTCATCACCAGCTGGCCGAGGATTGGTTCAGATTCGCCGTGGCAGTGATAGCACCTGCGCTGGTTGGCTATGGAAAAAACGCTGCCCAGAATTTTTTTACCGTTCTGGTCAATAAAAATGGCTTCCTCAATGGGCTGTTTGAGGCCGCGCACATGCAGGCCCGCCAGCTCCTTGTCCGCTTCAACCGCTGCAAAATCCTTGCGCAGGGTGGTGTCGTCCGTACTGTAAGTGATATTGCCCGCGTAGGAGGTCATGTAAGCGGTAATATGCCCGAATTTGCTTTTGATCTTGCTGAATTCGTCGGCTGTTCCCTTGTTGTCGCCCACGATCATGGGCTTTTCAATGCCCATATAGATCAGCCCTGTTTCCATATGCGCGCTGGAGCGGATTTCATCAGTCATAAGCTTTTTAACCCCGGCATATTCCAGGGTCATTATGCAGCTTATGACGAGAAAAGTAATAGTGACAATGGATACAGTAATTTTGAAATTAAGCGATCTGGATAAAAGCATTGCTACCCCCGAGCTAGTGCGCGCCGGAAAAGATCAGTGGCTTGAATTTGAAATCCTGAATCCGCTCGGAATTATGGCATGCCGTGCAGGTTTCCACGGCAGGCTTTCTGCTGATGGATTGAGGGTCCTGATTTTCCGCATGTTCGCTGCCTGGCCCGTGGCAGGTTTCGCAACCAACATCGGCCAGCTCGGGCGTTGTTTCTATGCTTTTGAATCCGCCCTTGTTGTAGCCAGTGGTGTGACATTCGTAGCATTTTTGAAGCTCGTGCTCCTTGAGCTTGGGCTTCATGATGGCTATAGAATTCCATGAATGGGCTTTTTTGGAATGCTTGATAAAAGAATTGTACTGCTCTTCATGGCATGGAGCGCAGTTTTTAGAACCAATGTAGGTTTTAGTGTTGTCTGCATTGCCTGCCTGAACAAAAAATAGCTGAATAAATGCTAAAAATAAGGCTGAAAGTAAACATTTTTTAAATAAATACAGCATTATCACGTTCTCTTTGATGGTTGTTTTTGCAGCCAGCCAGGAGCGCCAGTGAGGAGCGGAGACTTTGTCACTTCAAAAAACGTAAACCATGAATCGTGAATCAGTGCGGAAACCCTATACCCTTGCGCAGGGGAATGCCGCAGCAACGCAGAGCCTTTCGGCATGTTTTAGTAAATGATTATGCCATGTTTTGATTTCATGCGTTTTTTTTCATTTTTCATCGGTGATGATCAGGCCAAAGCCGCACCCTGGCCTGAAGGAGATGCAGACTCTATAATGCAAATTTTTTATGTTATTATACCCATGAATTTGAAAATTGCACTCACTGGTCAAGCAATGAATAAGCTGAAAAGCGATAATAGTATTATTTATGGATAATTTTTTTAAACATAAAAAAATACTTTATTGGTTAGCATTGGCGATTTTCTAAAATAGCGCTGAAAATAAGCATATTTTTGAGTAGTTAGCACAAAAAAATTTTAAAGTGAATAGACTCCCGAAAACAGGCAAGATCATGCCATGAACATCATGATAGTAAAGTTGCAATATGTAAAATTTTTTTATGCAATACATAAAGTTTTTGGCACATCATTGATTGAACACTGCTATCTTGCATCATTTGATAACAAAATGTGTATAGAACTCTTTTTGCTTTTTATACGAAAGCCATGGAATACAAATCAGGGGCGCGGGTATGGTACGTACGCGTGGAGGGCTCATGCTGGAGAAATGAACCTCCGCATGGATATTGACTGAATTGATGCAGATTCTGGGGAATGGTTGATGGGGGGATGGCCTGACCTGACCGTATATGTTGCGACGGCCCGTGCCTGAAAGGGATCAGGCTTTGAGGGGCAGGGCTGCGCGCAGTTCGTTTACGCCAGCGAGGGTTACGGAGCTCAGCGCAACGATTTGCGTTGTCCCTGCGCTGTGCAGAAAGCGCCTTGCGCGTTCCGTGTTGGCTGCGTCCATGTCTGTCTTGCTGATGACGCCAACGACGGTGCGGTTGAATATGCGGGCAAAACCCGGCGGGAAGGCGGAGGTTGGGCGGGTGGCGTCCTGCACAAAAAGAATGGCCGCGCATTCCGTGGCCAGGGTAATCAGGGCGCAGTAAAAACGGCGGTTTTCCAGAAATTCCGGCGGGGGAAAAACAAATTCTCCGGCATATTCCACGGCCATGGTACGCCGCAGATCCGGTACGGTGCAGCCAAGCAGGCGGGCAACGGTGCGTCTGCCCACCCCCCGTTCGCCCATAAGCATAATACGGCGCACGGCAGACCTATGACCGGGTGCAATCTGTCAGGGCGTAGTGGAGCACATCGCCAAAATAGCGCAGCACTTCACGCAGCCCGGCTTCGACGCTGGCCACATCGCCGGTGAGCAGCAGGGAGCCGCCAAACCTGTCCAGAAAGCCGATCTGCACATCGGCGGCCTTGGTGGCGATATCTGCGGCAATGATCACGCCTTCGCTGGGCGTGATGGTGAGTATGCCGATGGCGTCCGTTGCGCTTTCGTCAAGGCCGAGCTTGAGGGGAATGTCGCGCTGGGGGCTGGCGATAAGGTGCGCCAGAGTGATCTGCCTGCCGGGCACATACTCCTGTATGACGCGCTGTTTCGCTTCTTCCATGGTGCGGCTGCCTGTTTGCTTGAGGGAATGTTGATGGGCGCGCGGGGAGTCTGGCTCCCCGCGCAAGGGGTTGCCCGAGAGTAAACTGGTTAGAGCATTTCAACTTTGGAATGCTTCACATTTCAAAGTTCATCTGCTTCTAGAGCAACTGCTTTTTGAGATCGTCGCTGGGCGAGGGTATCACAATCTTGCTGACCACCGGGCCGCCGTCCGTCACGTTGGCCGCACCAGCGTCCACGGATGACTGCACGGCGCTGACCTCGCCCGTCATGAGCACAAAGGCTTTGCCGCCCAGGCCCGCAGAAAGGCGCAGTTCCACAAGGTGCACATCGCCAGCCTTGGCTGCGGCATCCGCCGCCAGCACGCAGGAGGCTGCGGTATATGTTTCAATAATGCCGAGAGCGTTGATCTTTTCCCTGATGGCGGTGCCGTTCATGGCTGGGATGACGCTTTCGTGCACGTTGGGGATGATAAAGGAATCCACCACCAGATCCGCGCCCAGGTGCAACCCGGTCTGCACGGAGCTGGTCACGGCTCCGGTATCGCCGGTGATGACCACAAGATAACGGCCAGGGCAGGTGGGGCGGGAGATAACCAGCTCCACATTGGCGGCTTTGACCATTTCGTCCGCCGTCTGAATGCCCACGCCGATGCTGTTCAGTTCCACACAGCCAATAGTGCGTAATTTCATGCCGCTCACCTGTTGCCTCACGCCTTGATGGTTATGATGCCGTTTTCAACGGCAGTGACCACGCCGTCAATGCTGGCGTGTACGCGCGCACCCATGGCCCCTTCGGGAATTTCACCGATGAGGTCGCCTGTTTTGACGTGATCGCCCGCATGCACCACGGCAAGAGCGGGCGCGCCTATGTGCTGGCGCAGGGGAATACGCACTTCCGAAGGCGTGTAGTCGCCTGCAAAGTGCGGGTGCGCTTCATAACCCGCAAGGCCAAGCCTGCTTACAAGGCGGCTGGTGGGAATCCTGCGCTCGTCGCGGAAACGCGAGGCCACAAGGGGTTCGCCCCTGTTTTCCCACTTGACCCCGGCGGCCATGAGTTCCTTTTTGAGCTGCGCGTTCACTTCCCTGGGCGAAAGGCCCATGGGGCAGGCGAACTTTTCGCAGATGCCGCATTCGGAGCAGAGCAGGGCCTCGCGCGCAATGGGCGAATCCACGGCCTGCCCGTCAAGCACGCGCATAAGCCGGTGCGGGTGCAGGCTGTGACCAAGCAACTGCCGGGGGCAAAGATCGGTACACTGCGAGCACTGACAGCAAATGGTGTTGGTAAGGCGTTTGACCGTGTGCGGGTCCATGACCTTGCGGCACACCACGTTGTGGTCGGGCGGCAGTACAAGGAGGCCGCTTGTGGTTTTGGTGACGGGCTGATCCGTATCGGGCAGCACGCGGCCCATCATGGGGCCGCCGTCCACCACGCGGTATTCGTCAATGGTCGGCCCGCCCGCAAATTGCAGCACCTCGGCAACACGCGTACCCACCGGCACGCGCACCACCATGGGCTTGCGCACCTCGCACCCCACGGTGAGGTAGCGGTGGGTCACAGGTTTGCCGTCCAGCGCGTGGGCCACATTGCAGAGCGATTCCACATTGCTTACCACTGCGCCGATCTGCAAAGGAATGCCGCGCTCGGGCACAATGCCGCCAAGCACTTCATAGACCATCACCTGCTCGTCGCCAGCGGGGTAGAAGTCGCCCAGTTCAAAGGCCTCGATGCGGCCCTTGCCAAGGCGGGCAACGCCTTCGCGTACACTCTGCATGGCGTGGGCGTGTTTGCCCTTGAGGCAGATGACGCCACGCCCGGCCCCTGTGCAATCCATCATGGCCTCGAGGCCGCGCACCAGAGTGTCCACCTGTGTTTCCATCAGATACGGATCGCTCATCAGCAGCGGTTCGCACGAAGCCCCGTTGACCAGCACCGTCTGCGCGGCGGCGTCGGCCTTGACGTGCGTGGGCAGGCCTGCGCCGCCCGCACCTACCACGCCAGCCGCGCGAATGGCGTCAACAATTGGTTTTCCCATGATGTCCTCTCACTGGAATTATCGCAAAGCGGGCCGCCAGAGCATTTCACTCCTGAAATGTTCGCTTGCGACAGGCAAAGCCTGCCTGCTCGCATTTCGTGGCAAGGATTTTCAGGAAAACCCCTGCAGAGCAGTTACCCCATTTCTTTCGTAAACTGCCCTAACCGCACCCGCCGCAATCACATAGCCCGGCTTCAGGCTTTACTTGCACTTGGGCAGAATCATTTCCACTTCTTCATGGGGGCGGGGGATAACGTGCACGCTCACAAGTTCGCCCACGCGCGAGGCAGCGGCAGCGCCCGCATCGGTGGCGGCCTTAACAGCGCCCACATCGCCGCGCACCATCACGGTCACCAGACCGGAACCCACCTGTTCGCGACCGATGAGGGTCACGTTGGCAGCCTTGACCATGGCATCGGCAGCTTCCACAGCGCCAACAAGACCACGGGTTTCAACCATGCCGAGAGCGTCAGTCATTATAGCCATTGTAATCTCCTTTTATGTTTGCGTATGCGCGGCAGAGGCTTAAGCGTGAAGGCTCTTGCCGATCACTGCCACGGTTTCCAGCGTCACCTTCCGCAGTTCGTCGGGGTCGGTGATGCCATAGTGCTGTTTGATGATGGCGGCCACGCCGATGAGCAGCTCATCGCAGTGTTCGTCATGTCCGTCATGCGCGTGTTGCGCGCATTCGCCGTGGCCGCAGTGGTGGGCGGCGGCCTCGTCGTAGCTTATCTGGACGCCGCGCTTGCAAAGTTCATCGCGCGCGCCGGGGGTCAGAATCTTTGCGGAGTCCATCACAAGCTTGTTGCTGTGGATGAACTGATCAAGATTATCAATGGTTATCAGCGTTTTTCCCATATGTGCCTCGTTCGTTCCGCAGGCGCGGGTTATTGTTGGGCGTCATTGGCGCTACGCCGCGCCGTGCCCGCCAGCGCGTTGACCACTTCCGGGTCGGGCTGGGGAATGACCACCATACGCATCAGGTTGTTGCCCAGCACGTCAGCGGCTGCGGCTGCGGCTTCACGCACGGCGGCCACATCGCCTGTCAGCACAAAGTATGACTTGCCGCTAATGCCCTGGCCAAGAACCATGCGCATGAGCGACACCTCCGCCTGCTTGACGGCCTTGTCTGCCGCTATGACGCTGTCTGCCGCGTTGCGGCATTCAACAACGCCCAGGGCCGCGCCGCCGATTTCAGCGGGCATGCGTCGCAGAACATTGAGTACCTGGCTGGACACATTGGAAACAACATAGCTGCCCGCAAGGCGCGCTTCCGTTGCTCTGGCGGCTTGCACCGAGGCGTCTACCGCCTCTCTGTCTCCCCCCACAAGGATGAGAAAGCGCCCTGCGCACACAACGGAAGCGCGCACCAGCGTGACCGGAGCGGCCTTGAGCATGATGTCGGCCAGCTCCGCCCCAGCGGCTATGCTGCGGCTGTCCACAATGCCCAGCGTATCCATGAGCTATTCGCTCTCCGGGCTTTTGCCCATCATTTCTTCCTGATCCAGAATGCCCACAATGGCTGCATCAACAGGGGATTCCTGATTGTACAGAGCCTTGCGGGCCGGGCTGCCGGTGGTGATAAGCACGCGTTCGCCAATACCGGCTCCCACGCAGTCCACCGCCACAAAACTTTCGGCCAGCCTGTTGTGGGCGAGGTCAAGGCGCTGTACCACCATGAGCTTGAGCCCGTTGAGGGAATCTTCCTTTCGCGTGGCCCATACGTTACCGACGACAATGCCTATCAGCATGCGACACCTACAGATCTTTCAGAATGGTCATGTTGCGTTCCACCGCCGCATCCTGCGCCAGCGGTGTTACAACGGCCCCTTGGGGAGCACGCAGGGTGCGCGCGCCCGTTGCGGCGGCCTCGGCCACATGGTTTGCGGTTATAAGACAATCGCGCGTGCGCGACGCCTCCGGCGCGGCCTCGACGAGTTCCGTCAGGCCAAAGGCCGCAAGCCGCGCTTCATATTCTTCATACAGGCGCAAAAGCGCGTCCGGGGCAGTGGCGGCGTGTGCGCGGTAAGCAAAGCCAAGGGTGCGCACCTGTTTGCCCTGCAAGAGCAGGTCAAGCACTTCGCGCTGGGCAAGGCTTGAGCCGCGCCCAAGCGCCAGATCCGCCATATCCGGGCAGGAAAGCTCAGGCAGGATGTAGAGGACCGGTTCCTGCCCGGCGCTCTGCCCCTGAAAGCACACCTGCATGGCGCTGCCGAGGCGCTTTTCCACCTGGCGGGCGAGGGCTTCGTCCCTGGGGGCCAGCACCTGAGCCACGGATGCGGGCCTGGTATCAAGCTGATCCAGCACGGCCCGCACCACGGCGGTAATAAGTGTGTTCAGTTCCACGGGCATAGGCCGCGCTCCTATAATCATTTAAGGCTTTGAATTATATTCGTAAAAGCAAAATGCTCTAGTCTGTGCAGTTGAGGGCTATGCCCAGCGGCGTCACCAGAAAAGGATTGGCGGGCTTGAATGTGGGCACGCCGGTGTCTTTCTGGATGATGGATTCCATATCAGCGAGGCAGCAGGTGCCGCCCACAAGGTACAGGGCCGAAACCTTGCGCCCCTGAATGTGCTTCCTGATGATGGCCGCCATCTTTTCAATCACGGGGCGCACCACGGGCAGAAGTTCCTTGTGGCGGCTCGCGTCCTTTTTCAGGTCTTCAGCTTCGTCAAAAGGAATGTCGTAATTACCCGCCAGCACAAGTGAAACGTGCGTTCCGCCCGTGGGTTCGTCCGCCACGTACACAACCTTGTCGTCCTGCAACAGGGCAATGCCGGTGGTGCCGCCGCCGATATCCACGATGGCGCCGTCGCGCACCTGCAAAACGCTGTTGGCCGCAGTGGGTTCGTCAAGCAGGGCGGTAACGCGGTAGCCAGCGGCCTCCGCCACATGGCGATGGGTTGCGCAGTCGCGCTCGCTGGTGCCGGGCGGAACGGCGATGGCGGCATTTTCAAGCTTGCGGCCAAGGCGTTCTTCCAGCTCTTCGGTCAGCTCGCGCACAATGCGCGCGCCGCCCGCGTAGTCCACCACCAGACCGTCACGCACCACCTGGGCAAAGCGCATGGCACAGGCCACAGGCTCGCGTTTGGCGTTGACCACAACCACCACAATGTACGCGGTGCCAAGGTCTACGCCCACATAAAGGGGTTCCGTGGGGCTGACCTTGCGGGGATTTTCCCGGCACTGGTCAAGCGTGGCGATCAGTTTGTCCGCTGCGGCAAAGTCCATATCAGCCCCTTGAGCGCCGCACGATGACGCCGGTGACGCCGGGCTTCCAGCCTGCGCTGTTGCCTTCGTCCGCATCAATGTGCATGGCAAGTTTGAAGGAGTCGCTCACGCGCACCAGCACGTCTTCAAGAATCATGGGCCGTTCCGTATCAAGACGCACGGCGACCTTGTCCTTGTCCTTGAGGCCGAAGCGTTCGGCATCATCGGTGTGCATGTGGATGTGGCGGGCGGCAACAATCACGCCCGATTCCAGGCCCACAATACCCGTGGTGGATGCAAGCACGATGCCAGGGGTGTCCTTGGTGTCGCCGCTCTGGCGCACCGGAGGATTGATGCCCAGAATGCGGGCATCGGTCTTGGAAAGCTCTATCTGCGAAACGCTGCGGGCGGGGCCGAGAACGGCCACCTTGTCCATGACGCCCTTGGGGCCGATCAGCCGCACACGTTCAACGCACAAAAATTGTCCCGGCTGCGAGAGCGGCCTTTCGGGTCGCAGGGCCTCACCGTACAGCGACAGCGCATCTTCGACGCTCAGGTGGACGTGACGGGCGGAAATCTCCACCGGGATGGGCCCGGCGTTCATGGTTTCTTCCCTGTCGCTGCTGGCGCACTGCTCTGTCAGCACCTTGCGCACAACATCTGTCACAATGTCCTTGATCGCTTGTTCGTTCATCTTGGCTCCAGCATGCAACGGCTGCGCATTGGGCAACCGCCTTGTAAATACGCGGGAATCGGGCCGCAGGCTCAAATTCCTTTGGCGGGCGTTTTTATGGGCAACACCGCGCCGTTTCCGTAGAGGCGTTCTGCCTGTGGCTCCCCCGGCGCTGCTCGCGTGCAGCGCGCTGCCCGTCAGTGTGCGCCGGGGGGCCAGATACGGCAAAGACTAGGCTTCGCGCTTGGGCAGAATCATTTCCACTTCGCTGTGGGGGCGGGGGATCACGTGCACGCTCACGAGTTCGCCCACCTTTTTGGCAGCGGCGGCACCGGCGTCAGTGGCGGCCTTAACAGCGCCCACATCGCCGCGCACCATCACGGTGACAAGGCCGGAACCCACCTGGCTACGGCCAATAAGGGTTACGTTGGCGGCTTTCACCATGGCATCGGCGGCTTCAATGGCGCCCACAAGACCACGGGTTTCGATCATGCCCAGAGCGTTGGCGGAAGCGGTCATAGCTATTCTCCTTGCGTTATTTGCGTATGTTGTTGTGCCCCTGAGCGGGTCATGCCGTTGGGGGCATTCCGCAATAACGGGCTGTTACGGTTACATTGGGCGGGCACTGGCCAGCCCGGTGTAGCTGCTGCTAAAGAACCTTCTTCAGCTCGGCCACAATCAGTTCGGTGACGGCGTTGATATCAATGTTGCCAGCGCTGGCAGCCGGGGCAGACGTGCCATGACCGCTGCCGGAGCAGCAGGAGGAGGCAGGGGCAGCATGGCTGTCCGCGCCGTGCCCGTTGCCGGAGCAGCAGCACTGGGAGTTAAGGTCATAGGCCACACGGCGGATGTTGATCAGGTTCATGGGCGTGACGTTGTCGGAAGTGGCACTGCCGCCAACGGCCCCGCAGCCCAGGGTGAACGAGGGGAACAGCCCGGTGCTGAGGCCCACCGCGCCCTGCGTGGCGGGCGTGTTGACCATGATGCGCGAAACAGGCTTTTTGAGGCCGAATTCGCGGATGATTTCTTCGTTGTTGGAGTGGATGGCAAGGGTGTGGCCCGCGCCGCAGTTGTGCAGCAGGGCGGTGCACAGTTCGCAGGCTTCATGCCAGTCTTCCACCACGTAAAAGCCGAGCAGGGCCGTGAGCTTTTCCTTGGAGAAAGGATACTTGTGGCCAACGCCCTTTTCGTCCGAAACGAGCAGGCGCGTACCCTGGGGTACGTCGATGCCGGCGATGCGTGCGATGGTCTGGGCGTCGCGGCCCACAATGGCGGGGTTCATGCTGCCATTGCCGCGTTCCATGACGTTCTTGACCTTTTCCAGCTTTTCGCCCTGGAGGAAGTAGGCTCCCTGGGCTTCCAGCGTGGCGCGCACCTTGGCGGCGATGCAGGATTCGGTGACGATGGACTGCTCGGAGGCGCAGATGGTGCCGTTGTCGAAAGTTTTGCTGCTCATGATCTTGGTCACGGCGCTTTCGATATCAGCGGTGCGTTCAATGAAGGCGGGCGTGTTGCCAGCGCCCACTCCCAGTGCGGGCGTGCCGGAGCTGTACGCGGCCTTGACCATGCCGGGGCCGCCCGTGGCAAGGATGAGATCGCAGATCTTCATCAGTTCGTTGGTGCCTTCAATGGTGGGAATGGTAATGCAGCTCACCAGATCGGGCGACACGTTGCAGCTGCGCAGCGCGCCCTGAATGATTTCCACCGTCTTGGCAATGCACTTGCGGGCGCTGGGGTGCGGCGTAAACACAATGGCATTGCCCGACTTGAGCGAGATGAGCGACTTGTAGATGGTGGTGGACGTGGGGTTGGTGGAGGGCACAATACCCGCAATCACACCCACGGGCACGGCCACTTCCACAACCTTGGTCTCGTTGTTGGTGGAAAGAATGCCCACGGTCTTCATGTCGCGAATGCAGGCATAGACCTTTTCGCTGGCAAGCAGGTTCTTGGTCTTTTTGTCCTGCGGCTTGCCAAAGCCGGTTTCTTCCGCAGCCATTGTGCCCAGCGTTTCAGCCTGGGCAGCGGTGGCTTCGGAAACGGCCTTGATCACGGCGTCCACACGTTCCTGGCTCATCTGTGCGAATTCCGGCTGCGCCTTGCGCGCAGCGCGAACCAGTGCGCGCACCTCCTGAATGGAGAGCAAATCCTTATCGACCATTTTTTACTCCTTTTCCTTCAGAGCCGCCCGGCAAATGGCGTCTATCAGCGTTTTCTTGTCGGAGGAGACAATCTGTCCGCGCGTGAGCGGAACCTGAAGGTCTCTGGCCAACTGCCGAAGTTTGTTTATGCTCATGCCCGCGAGTTTTTCCTTGCTCGGGGGCGCGGCCTGCGTGGCGGGCTTCGCCTTGTCGGCGGGGTCAGTCATGCTTGTCTGGCCTTCCTGTGCGGCCTCTGCCGGGGCCGCCGCCTCAATCTCAATGCTGCGCGGTTGCAACAGCAAAATATGTTCAAGCTCCGCATCGGGGCGGGGGATGACATGCCGCGAAACGCACTCCGCGCCTTCAATGCGCGCAATGGAGGCCGTGGCTGCGTCCACGGAGGACTGCACGGCAGCCACCTCGCCCGCAATGGTGATGGTCACAAGCCCGCCGGAAGCAAGGGACTTTTCGAGCAGGCGCACGTCTGCTGCCTTGAGCATGGCGTCGGCAGCCTCAATGGCTCCTATCAAGCCCCTCGTTTCCACAAGTCCTAATGCCAGCATGCTTTTTCTCCTTCACTGCGCAAGGGCGCGGCGCGGGTTTGTCCGTAATTGTCTGCGTTAATGCCTGATGGTCTTCACATCGAGGTCATAGCCACGTAAAATGCTTTCCATGGTCGCCATATCCCGGTCATCAAGCACAGGGTTGTCCTTGATGGGATATTCCATGTCGAGCTGGGCGTACTTGCCGACGCCCATCTTGTGGTAGGGGAGCAGATCAACACCCTTCAGGTTTTTCATACCTTTGTAATTATACAGAAATTTTCCCACGGCGTGCAGTTCTTCCGCATCGTCGTTGTATCCCTTCAGCAGGGGCATGCGGATGCGCACGTTGCTGCCGTTTTCAAGCAGCCAGCTCAGGTTCGCCAGTATGGTCTCGTTGCGCACGCCCGTGAGGGCGTAGTGCTTTTCCGGATTCATGTGCTTGATGTCGAAGAGGAAGAGATCAACCACTTCGGCAAGCTGGCGCACAACTTCAGGGCGGGCATAGCCGCACGTTTCCATGGCGGTGTTGATGCCCTTGTGCTTACAGGCCAGGAGCAGGTTTGCCACGGCTTCCGGCTGGAGCATTGGCTCGCCGCCGCCTACGGTAACGCCCCCGCCGGAGCTCTGGTAAAAAGGCCAGTCCTGTTCCACCACTTCCAGCAGTTCAGAAATGCCCTTGCATTCGCCCGCGATGGCCAGCGCCCCCTGGGGGCAGGCCTTGACGCAGCGCCCGCAGGCGATGCAGTCAAGCTCCCTGTTGACGGTATGCTGGCCTTGCTCTCCTGCGAGCGCGTGAATGCCTGAGGGGCAGACGGGCACGCACGCGCCGCAGGAGATACAAAGGTCTTTTTTGTACAGCACATCACAGCGCCGACGCTGGCTTTCGGGGTTTGAGCACCATTTGCAGCGAAGGGCGCAGCCCTTGAAGAAAACGATGGTGCGTATGCCCGGACCGTCATACATATTGTATTTCTGTATGTTGAAAACGATGGCTTTTCTTTCGATCACGGTGCTTTTCCCCTGCCGTATGCCGTTACGCTTGTGTTGCCGTAAGTACCGGGCGGCCTAGAAGTGGCGCAGCACGGTTCTGCTGATGATTTCGTCCTGAACGTCCTTGCACAGCTCGATGAAGAAGGCGCTGTAGCCAGCCACGCGCACAACCAGATCGCGGAAGTCCTTGGGGTTCTTCTGCGCATCAAGCAGGGTCTGGTTATCCAGGTAGTTGAACTGCATTTCGCCGTTGCCCAGGATGCTGGCCGTGCGGATGAGGGTGATGACGCCCTGTTCGCCTTCGGGGGTATCCAGCAGACCGGACATGAGCTTGAAGTTGTGCACCATGCCGATGTTCATGTTGTCGTTGGACATCTTGGACACGCTCTTGATGATGGCGGTGGGGCCTTTGACGTCCGCGCCCTGGGTGGGGCTGATGCCGTCGGAAAGGGGCTGCCATGCGCTGCGGCCGTTGGCGGATGCGCCAAGCAACTGGCCGAAGGGCGTGTTGTTGGAGATGGACAGGGTGCCGTGGCTCAGGATGGAGTAGAGCGTGCGGTACTTGCGGTGCTCCTGCTCGGTGAACGACACGAGGTCGGCGGCGATGTTGTCGGCGTAGTCGTCGTCGTTGCCGTACTTGGGCGCGGCAAGGCAGTCTGCCAGCACGGCATCGTAGCCCTTGAAGTCGGCCTTGAGGGCTTCGTTCAGGTATTCGAGCGTGTACTTCTTGTCTTCGTACACAAGCTTCTTGATGGCGGCCATGGAGTCCACATAGGTGGCAAGACCGCTCCAGACCACGCCGGGGCCGAAGTTGTACATGGCGCCGCCGGAGGCCACGTCGCAGCCGTGTTCCATGCAGCCTTCGTACATGATGGACATGAGCGGCTTGGGCGCAAAGTCGCGGTGCACGCGCTGGGAAATGACCGTGGCGACGCTGGACCACTTGGTGATGTAGCGAATCTGCTCCTTCACCGCGGCCTCGAATTTTTCGTAGGTGTCAAACTGGCTCAGGTCGCCGGAGTCGGGGCAGACTTGTTTGCCATACCACAGCGGCACGCCGTGGTTGAGCACCAGTTCGATGCAGATGGGCCACTGGGTGTATGCAGTGGAGGTCCACTGGTAGAGGCGGCCAGATTTCTGCGGTTCCACGCAGCCCATGAGGCAGTAGTCGCGGGCGTCTTCAATGCTCACGCCCTTGGCCAGCATCATCTTGATGTGGGTGTCGTCAAAGTGCACGGCGGGGAAGCCCATGCCGGAACGGATGACGGCCACGATCTTCTTGAGGTATTCCTGCGGCGAGGAGTTGTGCACGCGGGTTGCCAGCGAGGGCTGGTAAATACGCACGTGGCGCACCGCGTCCATAAGCAGATAGGTCAGCTCGTTGGTGGCGTCGCGGCCCTCGCGGGTAACGCCGCCCACGCACATGTTCACGAAGGGCTGGTAGCCAGCAAAGAACTTGGAGCTGCCCTCGCTGGTGAGCCACATCATTTCAGACATCTTGATCAGCATGCAGCCAGCGAGATCAAATGCCTCGCAGGGGGTCATGCGACCCGCTTCGATGTCGGCCTTGTAGAGGGGGTACATGTACTGGTCAACGCGGCCAATGGACATGCCGGTCTGGTTTTCTTCAACCACCAGCAGGGATTCCACGGTCCACACAGCCTGAATGGCCTCCCAGAAGGTGGTGGGAGCATGTGCGGGAACGCGGGCGTTGACTTCGGAAATCTTGAGCAGTTCGGCCTTGCGCTTGGGATCGTGTTCTTTTTCCGCAAGCTGGGCGGCGTATTCGGACATGCGCTTTGCATAGCACATGACGCCTTCGGTCGTTTCGATAACCGACTTGTAGAAGTAGATTTTGTCGATATCTTCGGGATTGGCGTAATCCAGGTGCGTCAGGTGTTCCTGCGCTTCATGCTGAATGTCCAGCATGCCTTTTTTCATCAGGATGACGTCATAGCCGGGGTTGGAGTCGCCGCCGCCGTTGAGGGCGTGGTACGAGCAGTCGGACACGTAGGATTCGCCCGAAAGTTCCCACAGACCGGCTTCGCGGTACTGGGCTTCGCAGTATTCGTCCACGGACTTGCCTTCCCAGTAGGGGAAGATTTCTTCGCGCAGAACTTTCTTGTCTTCTTCAGCAAGATAGAAGGGGTCCTGCGGGCGGGAGCCGATGGTGTCCAGCTCGTCGCGCAGCCAGCGCCAGGAAATATCGGGCGAAAACGCGCCAGCGCGCGGCGCGCCGTTGGGTGCGCCCACGATGAGTTCATTATCCTGAATGACCAGGGGCGCGGTTTCGCAGCAGTAGCGGAAAGCCTTGGCGCGCAGCAGAATGCGCGGCATGCCGGGGTTTTCGCTGTCAATCTTGGTAATGGCGCGCGCACGGTGAATGGTGATGCGCGGCATCTGCAAAAGATAGTTGGTCTTGAGCTTGAGATGGCGCTCGGTAGGGCCGTCAGGCACGTTGACGCCGTCAGACACGCCAGCCTTGGGGCCGGAATGCTGCGCGGGGGCAGTGGGCGTGAGGGTAACAGCCGAGCCGGAAGACGTGGCAAATATCTTGCGCAGCGTTTCGCGCTCTTCGGGCGTCAGGCTTTTGGTGACTTCTGCTATCTTTTGAGTAAAATCATGAAGATCCACGTTGATTCCTCCATGGTTTGCGATGGCGGCTCCGGCTGCTGCCGGGGCTTGTTCCGCATCACCTGTTCAATTCATTGAGAGCCTTGCGCAAAACGCGCCGCAGTGCGTCTGAAACGGGGTCGGCCTGGTCGCTCTGCTGTTCCCTGAACGAGAAGCCGCGAACGCCGTAACCTACCTTGCGCCGATAAATGAGATTCATTGGTGAAATGTTGTCGGAGCTGAATCCGTGCCCGGCCAGACCACTGCCCTGCGTCATGGAAGGGAAAAGGTCGGTGGTAAGGCCCATGCCGCCAAAAGCGGCAGGCGTGTTGACCAGCATGCGGGCCACGGGCTTTTTGAGCGCGAACTGCTGGATGATTTCTTCATCCTGGCTGTGGATGGTCATGGTTTGGGCGTGACCCTCGCGCAGCAGAAGTTCGAGGCATTTTTCGCAGGCATGCCGCCAGTCCGGTTCAACATAATAGGCAAGCACAGGGGCCAGCAGTTCCCTGATAAAGGGGTCGGCGGGGTCCACGTAGCGGCGTTCAACCAGCAGCACACGCGTACCCTGCGGCACGGCAATGCCCGCCTTTTCGGCCAGCACTGTTGCCGATTGCCCCAGCATGGCGCGGTTGCGGCGGCCATTGGGGTGAAACATGGTTTCGCTCAGGGCCTGGGCCTGCGCCTCGTTGATAAAACAGGCTCCGCCCGCCTCAAATGCCCGACGCGCCTGCGGCTCGATCTTGCCGTCCACAATGACGCACTGCTCGGCAGAGGGGGCCAGCCCGTTGTCAAAACTCTTGCTGGCAAGGATGTCGTCCACGGCCTTGCAAATGTCGGCAGTGGCTTCAATAAAGGCCGGGCCGTTGCCCATGCCGCCGTAGATGAAGGGCTTGCCGCTGTGGCGCGCCGCTTCAAGCATGCTGTCCCTGCCGGTTACCAGAACCAGAGCCACAAGACGGTGGCGCATGAGTTCTTCAATGCCGCTGTCGGCGACCATGGTCAGGCAGGTCACAGAACCTTCGGGCAGGCCGTGGGCCTGACCGGCGGCAGACATGGCCGCCACCACGCGGCTGGTGCATTCCACGGCGTGCTGGTGGGGGCAAACCACAATGGAATTGCCCGCCTTGACCGCCGCAAGCACATTACAGATGGTGGTGGAAACCGGGTTGGTGCAGGGGCTGAGGGCGGCTATAACGCCCACGGGCACACCCACTTCAAACACGTTTGGCGCGGCATCGGCGCTCTGGGGCAGCCTGCCCACGCAGCGCATGCCCCGCACGCTCTGGATGACGCGGCGGCAGGCAAAAAGGTTTTTGGCCATTTTGTCCTGCCACACGCCGCATCCGGTTTCTTCGTGGCTCATGACGGCAAGCGACTGGGCCTCAGCGGCGGCGGCTTCAGCCATGGCTTCCACCACCGTGTCCAGTGATTCCTGAGGCATGGCGGAAAGCCGCGTCTGAGCGTCAGCCGCGTTTTCAGCAAGGATGCGAGCCTGCTGGATGGAAATAAGATCCTTGTCGCCGATCATGTTTCCTCCGATGAACCCGGTCAGCTCAGGGCGTAGCGCCTTACAAGCCTGACAAGACGACGGTGGGGCGTGGGGATCACAGCGGAGCTGTAAACGGTAGCGCCCATATTGTTCACGGCCTTGATGCCGGCGGCCACGGCGGCCTGCACAGCGGCCACATCGCCCTGCACAAGGGCGGAGCAGTAACCGGAGGCCACGTTTTCGTAGCCGATCAGTTCCACATCGGCGGCCTTGATCATGGCGTCCGCGCCTTCCATAAGAAAGACGATGCCGAAGGTTTCAATCATGCCCAGGGCGCGCAGACCGGGATCGTCTTCTGCCACTTCGTCCAGCGTATGCGCACGGACAATGCCGCTCATACCGCGCGCAGGGCGGGGCATGACGTTGGTGGCCGTAAGCTTGCCCACAGAGGCGGCAGCAGCGGCGCCAGCGTCAACAGAGGCCTTAACTGCGGCCACATCGCCCCGAACCATGATGGTAACGAGGGTGGAGCCAACGTTTTCGTAGCCGACAAGATCAACATCCGCGGCTTTGAGCATGCTGTCCGCGCCGTAAATGGACGGAACCATGCCAAGAGTTTCAATCAGGCCAAGGGCTTCTTCACCTGTATACTGCATACAACTAACCTCGTGGGGACCCGTGTTCGTGTCCGGGCATAGCCGGGCGGAGCAAATCTCCTAGTTCCTTTCTAGCCGTTCCCCTATAGGGAAAAGTCAAGCCATATCCCGATTTTTTTCGTCTTGTGTGTGAAATTTGTTGCAGCCCTTGCGGAATGCGGGTTTTGGCCTCTTACCTGGCTGTTTTTTGATTTTTCCGCCTGCTGCGCGGGTATGCGAGCGCATGGCGGTTGTGGAGCGCGCAGAGGGATCAGCGGCATTTTTGCGTTTAATTACGGGCCTGTCGCAAGAATGTCTGCTTTTTGCGGCAAAAGGCGGCGACCTTCCCTAAAACTGGAACCTTGGGCCGGATTTGAAGAAGCGGGCGCAGGTGGCAGGTTCAGATCGCATGGGCGCATTGAGGATGGGGGCATGAGAGGAATAGGCCGGAACGACTTTTGCACTATCAAGGAGGGTACGCCCCAAGCCGGACACCGCACATTCAGGAGAGCTTCATGAATTCTCAGCGCTACACCATAAGCGAAATGAGCGAGACTTCGAATATTTCAAAAAAGGCCCTGCGTTTTTACGACAAGCTGGGCCTCATCACGCCTCGCCTGCGCGGGGCCAACAACTACCGCTATTACACGCATGAAGATGTGCTCTCAGTGCCGCCTCTCAAATATTACAAGCAGATGGGATTCCGGCTTGAAGAAATCCGCGCGGCCTTTGATGCGGACAGCAACGCCTCGCTGAGGGCTCTGCGCGAGATGTTTACTACCAAGATGGAAGACCTGCGGCAGGAGGAAGACGTGCTGCGTTTGCGCTCGGCCTCCATCCATGACTGGCTTGAGCTGCTGCATGAGGCGGAAATGGTGCTGGATAACGATCTGCGGCAGGTCTCGGTCAAATATGTTCCGCCGCAGAATCTGCTGTTCCATGACGAGGTGTTCTCTCTGGACATCAAGTCCACCATCATCAATATGGGCTTTACCAATTATGTTGAATCACTGGATAACAACATTGCCGGGCCGGTCATTGTCCATTTTTCTTCGGTAGAAGACAGGCTGAAAAAGGTGGAACAGCCCATACAGGTTTTGCAGCGCCCCATGCGCCCCTGCAAGCCGGAGCTGATGCAGACGCTTGGGGGCGTGCTCATGGCAAGCTGCTATCACATAGGCCCTTACGAAACCATCAGCGACACCTACCGCAAGCTGCAACGCTGGTGTGCATCCAACAGCTATGTGCATGCACCGGATGCGTTTGAACGGTATGTCACCGATTACTGGACAACCAACAATGAAGCGCTTTTTGTGACCGAGGTTCTAGTGCGGGTGCGCCGCCCCAACGACACATTCGTTTAAGCGAAAGCATGCCGCCGGGCGCTGTTTGGCACAGCTCGGAAAAAGTGAAGGCCGTTGCCCGGGAGTCCGGGCAACGGCCTTCTTGCGCTATATTCACAGCGCAGGGCATAAAAATGGGCCTGCCGCCGACCAGTATGCGTGGTCGGCAGCAGGCCTGTACCGGAGGAAGGAACCGCCGGATCTTTAGAACTTGTACTGGAAGACCACCTGACCCTTCCAGGCGTCCTGCTTGGAGTAGGAGCCGAAGTTCTGGTAGCTCTTGTTCCAGGTGCTGCTGTCCATGTAGTTGGCCACGTAGCCCAGTTCAACGTTCATCTCAAGATTGTCGTAAATCTTGTAGGAAGAAATCACGTTGAACTCCAGCAGGCCATCATTGGTGGTCATGTAAGGGCCGTCAAACATGTTGGAGGTGGAATCCCACGCATTGGCATGGTCCATGTACTTGACCATGGAGGGGCTGTTGGTGCCGCCCCAGTATGCCACGCGGAAGGTGTGGGTGAGCCTGTCGAGGAAGCTGACGTCGCGGATCTGCGCGCCAAAGCCCCAGGTGCCAGCGTAGGACAGGGACTTGTCCATGAAGTTGACGTTGGGGCTCCAGCCGAGGTTGCCATCGCCCATGAAGGACGTGAAGTTGCCGTAAGCACACACGGAAGGCAGGCGCTCGGAACCGTTCTTGACGTTGCCGTCGTCGCCGGAAGCGTACCAGCCGAACACGCCGGGCACGCCCCAGTCGAGCTTGTATTCCACAAGGGCCTTGGCCAGCCAGCCCTGACGCTGGGTGCTGCCGTGGACCACATCATTGGCGTTGTTGCGGCGCATCACGTTGAAGCTGCCCATCTGTTCGACAAAGCCGTAGTTGGTGTCGAATTCAATGTTCCAGGGTTCCAGAGCCGTAACCTTAACAGGCAGGCCAGCCCAGAACACGGTGCCGTATTCCTTGGAGGCATTGGTCACGCCGGTCACGTTGAGGCCGTGGCCCGCGCCGATCTTGTTCAGATAGGGGTAGAGGGTGGTGGCGGGGGAGCCATCATTGAGCCCATAGTTGGTGAAAGCGCCAAACTTGCCAGTGTTGCGGCCCATCATGCCGGGCATGACCCAGGGGGTGATGCTGATGCCGTCAAAGGTCAGGGGCATGCTCAGGGCAAACAGGTCCATGTTATCAAGATAACTGGCCTTGTCGTTGCTGATCACGTTGTTGTAGGTGCCGCCCTGATAGTTGTCGTTGAAGGGGCGCATCCACAGGGCGGTGAGGCCCACGTTTTTGTTAAAGGCATAGTTGCCAACCACAGCGGCAGCCTGGGTGTCAAACACCGCAGAGCCGCCAGCGGCGTTGGGCAGGGCCAGATACTGCAAGCCCATCTTGAACTTGAGATCGGTCTGCGGAACCGACCACTGCATGTTGGCCTGGGTCACGCGCACCAGGGTGCCGTCCGCACCAAGGGAGGAACCCTGACCGGATCTGCCCCAGTCCTGCGGGCCAAGCTTGAACTGCACGCTGCCCATCAGGTTTTCTGAGGCAACGGCATCAAGGAAGAGCAGAACGCGCTGACGCGAAACAAACTGGTCAGAGTTGTTGGCCTTCTGTTTTGCCCCATTGGTCGTCACATCCTTGGTCAGGCTGGAATCGCCCACGCCAAAGCCCATCGACCAGATACCCCGTGCCTTGAAATCCACCGCTTCGGCAGACTGCCCAAACGCCAACCCCAATGTAAGCGCAAGAGCTGCTGCGGAAAGAATGGTTTTCCGTTTCAAAGACATAGTACCTCCCAAGTTAAACGTTATCCATTTGCTACAGCCTGATCCAAAGAGAGCGCGGGCGAAGTTGTCCGCGCTCAAGGGAAGCGTATCCGATCCTGCCGGGCGAGGCCGGGCCCGGCTGGTCTGGTGCAGGGGATGTAAAGGATGCAAGGGGATGGCGCGGCGCTTTGCGCAAAGAGGCCGCCGCAGGGCGCAATGCCGTACAGGTGCTTTTGTGCAAAGAGGGAGCTGCGGAAAGCAGCAACAGGCATGGGTGCAGCCAAGGACGCCTCACGGTGTGTTTGGTCGGGAACAGGTTTGTTGCATGTTTGCATCCTGTGTGCCAAATTTCACCATATTGAAATAATTTACTTTTTTGCTGGATCGCGTGTGGATGGGGTAAATACGCGGCAGAGTTGTCGTATGTTGCGACAAAAAAAATTTTCATAAAAATTAAATAAATTTAGTATGATAACAATTTTGATTGAAAAACACGACACATTTGTCGCTAATTTGGGCGGCGCTGCATGTTCCGCAAAGAACGGATTGGAAAAAAGTGAGGTCTGGCGGGCATGGCAAAAGGGCAGGGGACGTTGTGAATCATTTGGCATACAAATTGAAAGGAGGGGCGCGTTAATATCACAACAGTGCCCGTCGGTACTACGAAGGAGTTTTAATCATGGCTGCAAAAGCAAAGCGCGCCGCCCTTATAGGTTACGACTGCCTTATTCCTAAAAGGCTTGAAGTAATGCTCGCTCAGGGGGGGCTCGATAACTTCAGAAAGTTCATGCAGGAGGGCAGCTACATTCCCGAAGGTTTCAATCTGCCTACGGTCACTCCGCCGTCCTGGGCCACTATCTGCACGGGCGCATGGCCCCGCACCCACGGCGTGGAAGACTACTATTACTATCATGAAGGCCGCAGCCTTGATTACAAGGAAACCTCGCAGGCTTTCGGTTCCAGCATCCTCACCGCAGAGACCATCTGGGACGCGTGGGACAAGGCTGGCAAGAAGTGCCTCGTGGTCAACTATCCCATGTCCTGGCCGTCCAAGATGCAGCACGGCGTGATGATCATGGGCGAGGGCCTCAGCCCCGCCGAAACGCGCTGGCCCCTGCACGGCAATGAGCACAAGGAATTTTTGTGCTCTGAAAGCGTTATCTCCACAGATTTCTATCCCATGGGTTCCCAGGGCACCTTTGATGATGCCGAAGGCTGGGCCAACCTGCCGGAAGGCGAAGAACCCCTTGAAATGAACGTGCGTATGCACTTCAAGGAAGCCATCGAACCCCTGGAAGACCAGACCTGGCACTGCCTTGTGTGGCAGAGCGGCGATGAAGGCTATGACCGCATGGCCCTTTGCCCTGAAAAGGACTACGCCAAGGCCTTCTTTACCATTCAGCTTGGCCAGTGGAGCGAACCCGCCCAGCACGACTTTGTCGTGAAGGCCGATGGCCGCACCGAAAAGGGCGTGTTCCGCGCCAAGCTCATGCAGCTTTCTGACGATGCGGAAGAATTCAAGCTGTACATCTCCGGCATTGCTGGCCGTTGCGGCTTTATTGCCCCGGCCGAAGCCGCCGCGCAGATTGACTTCACCAAGCACATCACGGCCAACGATATTGGTCTGGTCGCCTATCTGCACGGCATTATTGATACCGACACCGTGTGCGAACTGGTGGACTTTCACAGCGCATGGCTCTGGAATACCATTGAATCCCTCATCAAGGCCAATGCGGACTGGGATCTCTTTTACATGCATTCCCACCCCATTGACTGGTTCTATCACGGCTGGCTCAGCGAACTGGACAGTGCGGACGAGGCTGTTCGCACCAAGGCCGAAAAGATGGAACGCTACATCTATGAAGTGGAAGACCGTCTGCTTGGCCGTCTCATGGACATCATGGGCGACGAAACCGTCATGTGCGTGTGCTCCGACCACGGCGCAACACCCCTTGGCCCCATCCTCAACACGGCCCACGCCCTCAAGGAAGCGGGCCTGTGTTCTTACGAACCCAAGAAGTCCGAGAACTACTGGGATATCTACGAGGAAACCGAAGGCTTCAACTACGTGCTTGATGTGAGCAAGTCGCTTGCCGTGCCGCAGCGCTACATGTTTGTGTACGTGAACCTGAAGGGCCGTTACCCCGGCGGTATTGTTGAGCAGGAAGACTACGAAAACGTGCGCGACCGTATCATCAACGCCCTGCTGGACTACAAGCATCCCGACACGGGCGACCGCCCCGTGCTGCTGGCCGTGCGCAAGGAAGACGCGCATGTGTTTGGCATGGGCGGCGCGCAGGCTGGCGATGTGGTGTACGTGCTCAAACCCGAATACATGGCCGAACACGGTTACGGCCTGCCCACCGGCGAATCCGGCTGCGGCAGCCTCAAGAACCTGCTCATGTTCCGCGGCCCCAACATCCGCAAGGGCTACCGTTATACCCGCCCGCGCTGGCTGGCCGACATTGTGCCCACCTTCTGCTACATCACGGGCAATCCTGTGCCCGCCGATGCCGAAGGCGCGCCCATTTACCAGATCATGGAAAACCCCAATCTGGTTGATTAATTCATCATGCGGGGCAAGGGCACGGCTTTTGCCCCGGCACGATAAAACACAAAGCCCCGCGTTGGCGGGGCGGACGACAAGGATAAGATCATGGCTGAAAAGAAAGCGATTCTCCTGATGCTGCCTTCCGTTGCGCTCAGCGGCGCATCCGAAGCGCTGGACAAGCTGAAGAAAAAAGCCGTCCTGCTGGCCAATGCCGACAGCGCTGGTCTTGAAGCTCTGGCCCTGGAACTTGGCGGCAAAAAAGTTGAAGCTGCCGCCCTTGAAGGCGCGGAAGACGCGCTGCTGGTGGTGCAGGGTGACGAGGCCGCTTTGGCCGCCGCTCTGGAAGCCGCCGACCGCCGCACCCTGGTGGTGGTTGCCGCCGCTGACGGCGTGGCCTTCTACGGTCTGGCTGTTGACAGCAAGGCCGGTGCCGTTGCCCGCGCCGTTAACGCGCAGGACATAGCCGTTACCATTGCCACCATTGTGGATCTGCCCGTCAGCGCCCAGTGCACCGGCGGCATCATTTATCAGGCAATGAAAAATCCCAACCTCAAGCTTGATGAAATCAGAAAGCTTAAAGAAGCCCTGGTGCGCATGGAATCGGTTATCCAGCGCGATAACCGCGAACCCTGGGACAAGCACGACTGCGCTTAATTCCCTTGCCGCTGTGACCGCGCCTGCCGTGTGGGGGCATGGCTTGCGCGGTTATCTGGAACCGCAGCCGGGCTGCGGTTCCGACCCATACCTTCCTCCAAGCGCCTGCGGGGATTGAGCTTCATGTTCAGTCACCGCAGGCTGTTGTTTTATCTGCATGCGAGCAGTTTAAACCTGTCTGGCACGGTTTGGCTGATGAAAAAGCTTGCGATAATTGCTTATTACGGCTTTTTCTGTATTTATTTAAATATGGTTATGATATATGTGGCAATAGCTAGCATTCGTATGTTTTTATAACTGCCTGTTGTGGCATAACTATTTTTATTAAGTGCTGTAATGTTGTCTGTGTACTTGTTATTCTCTGATAAATTTGGAATTGTTCAAATTAAGTAATCAGTAGTGCTTTTGACAGCATGTCTGTTCTGTTTTGATAATAGTCAGCATTTGTCATTAAAAGTGTAGATGTAAATAATAAGTATAAAAGTACTAGTGCTATTGATGTTGGCGTGCAAATCCACGTTAGGCTGAATATACCGTGAATGTTTACCAAGTTTGAATGAGGGGTAGTGTGCGATTGTACATTTAGGTTTGACAATTGGGGGGATACATGAAGTTTCTCGAAACAATTGTTGACTTTTTCTGGAGGGCATCGCTCCGGTTTCGATCCGTTCAGCCCGGTAAAATATTTGTGGCCGCACAAAGGCACTATTTGTTGTTGCGGCTTTTTTTTGTAGACAGACAACGCCAGCTTGAAAATGTTGCCTGTGATGTTCTGTATATTTCTCCACAAAAAATATTGCTTAAATCAAACAAGCGTTTTTTGCCTGATATTCTTAAAGGCGAACGTTGTAGCCTGTATGTAAAAATACCTCATGCAATTGCAGAAAAGTATCTTGGAATTTCATATCCTGCTATCAGGCATGGTTTTATTTTTAAAACACGGATTGTCGCAAACTATATAGATACTAAGTCAAAGCAGTGCATTGTTGAGATTGCCATGCCCCAAAAATATGTGCAGCGCGATCTGCAACGGCATGAACGCGTTGGACTCACTCCGCTGATGCTCAAAAAAATTTCTCTGTGGATTTGCAACAACCAGTTGCCGAAATCGATGAATGACATAGATAATACTACATTTGGCTATGTTGATGAAAGTATATGTGCTTCGATACGTGTAGTGAATCTGTCTGCAGGTGGCTTAAGAGTACAGCTTGATAGTTTTAAGGGTTTTGAAAATCCACGCAGGCAATTGAACAAGCCTATCATACTGAATATTGTATTGTACAAAACGTTACGCAAAGAACTGTCGCTATGGACAGTCTGTTCTTGTGTCAAAGTCCATTTCAGCCCACAATTAAAGATATTGACCCTGTTTTTAAAATTTGTGCGCGTATGGGATGATCCCAATGAAGGCGGTGCAGGCTGGCGCGTTATTGACCGCGAGGGTATTGCTGCCATTGAGGCCTGGGTGGACAATGACTATTGCATGTTGCTTGATAAAAACCGCATGGTTTCTGATGAATTATGCCGCTGCTTTGGTCTTGATCCTGTCACTGCGCATAAAAAAAATCCCGCACGCCGTTCGTGACAGGCATGCGGGATAAGCAAAAATAGCTATCCGGTATTGCAGATAATTGTCTTCTAGCCTTGTAGTTTTTCACTCCCCCCGGACATCCTGCGCATTTTGCGTTGCAGGGTGCGCAGGTTCAGCCCCAGCTCTTCCGCAGCTTTACCCCTGTGCCAGCGGCACTTTTCAAGCGCCTGCCTGATCATGCGTTCTTCAAGTTGCAGCACTGCCTGCTCAAGGCTGATGCCCTGGGGCGTGTTGAGCAGCAGGTCGGCCCGTCCGGCATCCCCCAGCGAAAGAAGGGCCTCGTCGCCAAAGGCGAGGTACCGGTCAAGAAAGTTGTGCAATTCCCGAACGTTGCCGGGCCAGTCGTACTGCTCCACAGCCAGTCGCACATGGGGCGGCAGAATAAGGTTCAGGCCGCGTTTTTCAAGCCACGCCTCCACCAGCAGGGCAATGTCGCCGTGGCGTTCGCGCAGGGGCGGCAGGGTGATGGAAAGCACGTTGACGCGGTAATAAAAATCGGAGCGCATGGTTTTTTCGCGCACCATTTTTGAAAGATCCTGGTTGGTTGCCGCAATAAGGCGGAAGGAGGATTCCTTGGGCGTATTGCCGCCCACGGGGGTGTACATTTTGTTTTCGATGGCCCTGAGCAGCTTGACCTGAAGGTGCAGCGGCAGTTCGCCTATTTCGTCCAGAAACAGCGTGCCACCGTTGGCCGCGCCTATGTAGCCCTCTTTATTGGCATGCGCGCCGGAGAACGCACCCTTCACATGCCCGAAAAATTCGCTCTCCAGCAGTTGCTCGGGGATCGCGCCGCAGTTTACCGGCACATAACGGCCCTTGCGCCCGCTGTATTCGTGAATGCTCTTGGCGGCTAGGTCTTTACCGCAGCCTGTTTCGCCATAAATGATGACGTTGGAATCGGTTTCTGCCGCCTTGAGAATCTGGCTGTACACGCGGCGCATGGGCTCGCTTTTGCCCACAATGTTGCCCAGGCCGTAAAGATTGATAACAGAGGTGCGCAGCTCGCGATTTTCTTCGCGCAGGGCCATTTCCTGAAATTTCTGCTCGCTCACGTCCATGATCAGGCCTTCGAGATACCGCAGAACGCCCGAATCGTCGTAGACGCCTTCCCCCTGATCCCACAGCCACTTGACGCGCCCTGAGGGCAGCAAAAGCCGGTACATGACCTGATACGGCTCATGGGCGACAATACTGTCGCGGATGGCTTTGCGGCTGGGGCCGAGGTCATCGGGGTGGGTCATCAGTTCAATGGTGTTGTGGTGGTCAAGCACCATGTCTTCGGCTGGCACCCCCAGAAGCTCGTAGCTTCCGCGGCTTACAAACTCCAGTTCATACTGGAGATAATCACTTTCCGGCGCGTCGATATTGAGAACGCGGCAACGATAGGCCATGCCGGGCAGGTGATTGAGCAGGCGGCGATAGCTTTTTTCCACATTAATTGGGGGAACTGGGGGCGATGAAAGCATGTGGCGGCAACCTTGCAAAAAATGTCGTTTGTCGCGACACAAATGTCGCTTCCGGGCCGGGATACTAGCGGCATGTGCCATAAAACACAAGCGCTGATGGCGTTGTGAAGCCAAGGGCAATCTGATGGCACTATTAGTGCAATAGGCAGGCCAAATCGCGCGAGGGCAGGGTGCTCTTGCGTTTTTTCAGCCTGGAGGCTTTGAAATGTCACATGAACTCAGTGTTTCTCTCTGCCGCCGCGGCGGCAAGGTGGATCTGGATATGGAGAGCGGCGCGTTTGGCGTGCTCACCATAGACGGCGAAAAGATTCCGCCCGAAGAACGTTCCGGCACGGCCAAAAAGCTCCTGGCCGCCTCTGCCCTGTACTGCTATTGCGCCGCTTTGGACAAGGCTCTGGATACGCGCAACGCCAAGTACGACAAAATCGAGGCCAGGGCCACGCTGCATACAGGCACCGATGATCTGGGCCGGGGCAGGGTAACTGGCATTGATATCGATGTTACCGTGCATCTGGATGAAGAGTACGAATTTATTTTTGACCGGGTGGAAAAGATCATGCGTCAAGGCTGCCTGGTCACGGGTTCGCTGGAGGCCGCCTTCCCCGTGAAGTACAACCTCAGGCTCGCCGACGACGAGGATTAGGAGTCCGGCATGTCCGACCAGAAAAAAAGCATGATCGTTGTGGGCGGCGGCCCTGGCGGTTACACGGCGGCTTTTGCGGCCGCCAAGGCCGGAATGGCCGTAACCCTTGTGGAGTGCGCCGAACTTGGCGGCACCTGCCTCAACAATGGTTGCATTCCCACCAAGACCATCAAGTCGTCTGCGGAAGCCCTGGAGCTTGCCCAGCAGGCCGTGCAGTTCGGCGTCAAGATTGAAGGCGGCGTGAGCATTGACCCGCAGGCTGTCTACGAGCGCAAGGAGCGCGTTTGCGCCACCCTGCGTTCTGGCCTTGAAAAAACCTGCGCCGCCCTTGGCGTAACCCTGGTGCGCGGCAAGGGGCGTTTGCTTGGCGGCGGCGCGGTGGAGGTGACCGGCAACGGCGCAAGCTCCAGCCTGTCAGCGGATTACGTCATACTGGCAACGGGTTCGCATCCTGTGAACCTGCCGGGCCTGACAGCCGACCACAAGCGCATTCTCACCAGCGACGATGCCCTCAAGCTCACCCACGTGCCTGCCTCCATCATCATTGTGGGCGGCGGCGTCATTGGCTGCGAGCTGGCCTGCATTTATCGGGCGTTCGGTTCCACGGTCACAGTGGTTGAAGGGCAGGACAGGATATTGCCCCTGCCTTCGGTGGATGCAGACATCAGCACTCTACTCCAGCGCGAAATGAAAAAGCGCCGTATTGCGTGCGAACTCGGGCAAACGCTCACCCACGTGCGCGTGGATGAAAACGGCGTCAGCGGCATGCTTGCGCCGTCGCCCTTTGTGAGCGGCTCGCCAGCGAGGCCCGAACGCCCCATCAGCGCCGAGATGGTGCTTGTTTCTGTGGGCCGCGCCTCCATGACCGCCGGGCTGGGCCTCAAGGAAGCCGGTGTTGCCACAGACGAACGCGGCTGGATACGCGCTGATGAATACATGCGCACATCCCTGCCCGGCGTGTACGCCATTGGCGATGCCCTTGGCCCCGCGCGCGTCATGCTGGCCCATGTGGCTGCCGCCGAGGCTCTTTGCGCCGTTAACGACTGCCTGACCGGCGGCAAGGGCGCTCCCATGGATTACCGCTTTGTGCCTTCGGCCATCTTCACCTCGCCAGAAATTGGCTGCGTGGGCATGAGCGAGCAGCAGGCGCGCGATGCAGGCTATGAGGTCAAGACCTCGATTGTGCAGGTGCGCGAACTCGGCAAGGCTCAGGCCATGGGCGCACTGCCCGGCTTCTGCAAGCTGGTGGCGGATGCCAGCGACGGCACCCTGCTTGGCGCGCACATGGCTGGCGCGCACGCCACCGACCTTATTGCCGAAACAACTCTGGCTTTGCGCATGGGCGCTTCCATCAACGACATAGCCACCACCATTCACGCCCATCCCACGCTGGCAGAAGCCATTGGCGACGCTGCCCTGCGTATGGAAGAGGAGTAGTATCATGAAAGATCTTGACCAATTGGCTTTGCCCGAAAATCTGCGCTATACCGACGAACATGTGTGGCTGTGCGTGGAAGGCGAAACCGCCACCGTAGGCATCAGCGACTTTGCTCAGGACCAGCTTGGCGAAATCGCCTTTGTTGACCTGCCTGCCGTGGGTACAACCTACAAAAACGGTCAGGAATTCGGCACCGTTGAATCGCTGAAGTCCGTCAACGCCCTGTTCATGCCTGTTGCCGGGTCTGTGCTTGAAGTGAATGAAACTCTGGAAAGCACGCCCACCCTCGTCAATGCCAAACCTTACAACGAAGGCTGGATGCTGCGCATCCGCATGGACGACCCCGCCGAGGCCGCAACGCTGGCCGACAGCGCCGCCTATCTCAACCTTTTGCGCAAGGGCTAGGGGCAAGCGGTGAAAGGCCCTTCCGGCAACGGCCCGAAAAGCGACAGGGGCGCGTGCAGCACCTCTGCGCGGGATGCGGCATATGTACGCAAAGGGCTTTTTCTCGCTGCGCTGACCGGGGTAATTTTCAGTCTTGATGGCCCTATTCTGAAGCAGGGGCTGGTAAAAGAGCCGTTCAGCATACCTGAATTCTGGCTGTTGGCCCCCCTGTTCGCCGCGGGCTGTCACGACATCAGCGCGGCCTGTCTTTCTCTTGTTCTTAATGTGGCCCAGAGCAAGGGGCGGGAGGTGTTCCGCACCTTTTGCAGCAAGCCCGGCAGATACTGCGTCATGGGCGCTTTTATGGGTGCTCCCCTCGGTATGGGCGGCTATCTGATGGGCATCTCGCTGGCAGGGCCAGCCTATGCCTTGCCCATTTCCACCCTGTATCCGGCCATCGCGGCGGTGCTGGCGCGCTTTTTTCTGAAAGAGCGCATTTCCGCAAGGGCCATGTGCGGCCTTGTTCTTTGCGTGGCGGGCGCGTTTACCGTGGGCTGGTCTGCGCCGCAGGGCGGCGTGGGCGGTCAGGCCTTTTATCTGGGGTTGGGGTTCGCCTTTCTGGCCGCCTTTGGCTGGGCATCCGAAGGCGTGTGTGTAACGGCGGGCATGGATTTTATCGAGCCTGTTGTGGCCCTGAATGTCTATCAGATCGTTTCCAGCCTGCTGTATATGCTGGTGATCGTGCCTGCGGCCTTTGTGCTGCTGGGGCGCACTCAGCCGGGGCTGGACGCGGCTGACCTGCTGGCGCAGGCCCTTGCCAGCCCCGGTTTGCCCTTTTGCATAGCCGCGGGCCTGGTGGGCTGCGTTTCATACCGCTGCTGGTACACGGCCATGAACATGACCGGCGTGTGCCGGGCCATGGCCCTGAACGTGACCTATGCCCTCTGGGGCATATTGTTCAGTGCACTTTTTACCAACGTTACCGTTACCCGTAATCTTGTGGCGGGCGCGGTGGTGATAGTGGCGGGCATAGTGCTGGTTGTCATGCAGGGCAAGGGCGGAACAGCCTTGCGTCAAACGCAGGAGGGGCTGTGATGCGCGTTCGGCTGCCTTTGCGGCTGGCTGTGGGCAGGTTGCTGCTGGATGGCGCGTCCCGCACTGCCTGTGATGTGTGCACCGCCCTGGAACCAGAATATGCGGGCGAAAGGCAGATCAATGCGGCGAATATTGAGGCCCAGCTGCAAGCCCTCAAGGGCGTGGGTATTGTGACCGTTTGCAACGAATCCGATCAGGGCGTTGCGTACGGAATCACCCCGGACGGCAGGCAGCGGGTGCTGCGCAATCTCTAGCCTAGGGCAGACTGCGCAAAACGGCAGGCTCGATCAAAACCGGAAAGATCAAACCATCCCCTGCGGAGGAAAGTGCGACGTAATTGTCGCCTCCCTTGCACCGAGAGATGGGGAGTCGAGGGCATCCCGGCAGGGGTTGTTCTTTTATTCCCTAGCGTGGCTTGGAAAAAACAGGTACAGCGGCCCGCGCAAGCCCCAAATATGCGCGTCAGTGGCTGGTGCGTCACAAGTGTCGCAAAATGCGCGTTCGTGTCGCAACCAGTGTCGCAACATGGGGATGCAGAGTAAAAAATATCCTGTAATAGCTGATGATAAGCGGTTTTTTGCAGGAGTTGTGAAAAATGGTATATATTATGCAAAATGACTCACAAAGAATTTCGAAGCACGCGCGACCATCCCGGCAGCCCATTGGCAGCTTTCAGGGGCGTTTGGCTTCTTTTGCGCACCCGGACGGCAGACCGGGACATTCAACAACTCTCACCAAGGAGTGCAGCCGTGCAGCAAACCGATGACTGTGCCTGTTCCGACGCTAAAATAGCAGTCAGGGATTTAACGAAAATGTATGGGGATCTTACCGTTCTGGATAAGGTCAACTTTACCATCAAGCGCGGAGAGCTGGTTTGCATAGTCGGGCCTACGGGATGCGGCAAGACAACCTTTCTCAACTGCATGTCCAAACTTACGGAAACCACCTCCGGCAACATCTACATTGATGGTGAAGTGGCAAATCCGCGCAAGCATAACCTGGCCTTTGTGTTTCAGGAACCAACGGCTCTGCCGTGGCTTACCGTGGAAGAAAACGTGGCCTATGGCATGCGCATAAAAAAGGTTCCGCCCAAGCAGCTCAGGGAACGCCTTGATATGATCCTGGAGATGGTGGGTCTGGAAGATACTGCCAAGCTGTATCCCAACCAGGTTTCGGCCAGCATGATGCAGCGTATCGCCGTGGCGCGCGCCTTTGCCGTGAACCCCGATCTGCTGCTTATGGATGAACCCTACGGCCAGCTTGACGTGAAGCTGCGCTTCTATCTTGAAGACGAGCTTGTGAAGCTGTGGCAGACCCTCAAGAGCACCGTGCTTTTTGTTACGCACAACATTGAAGAAGCCGTGTATGTGGCTGACCGCATCCTGGTGCTGAGCCCCAAGCCCACCAAGGTGAGGGCGGAAGTGGTTGTTGACCTGCCGCGCCCGAGGGATTTCAGGGATCCGCGTTTTGTCGAACTTCGCCGCCAGGTCACAGACCTCATCCGCTGGTGGTAGGAAAAAGGGACAGCTTATGCAATGCAATGAAAAAGTAACCTACCGCAAGCCCATGCGGCTTCGCATCCTGCCGGTTTTGAGCGTTTGTATTTTTCTTGGCGTGTGGCAGATGTGCGTTGGCCCCGCTGACAGCAACGACTGGCGCATTCCCAGCACGTTGCTCAGCTCGCCCTACGACATATTGAGCCTCATGTTCGACAAGCTCACCAATCCCGCTCCTGACGGCGCAGTGCTGCTGGAGCATGCCTGGACAAGTATGCAGGAAGCCTTCTTGGGCTATGTGCTGGCCCTGATTGTGGGCCTGCCCCTGGGCCTTGCGATGGGCTGGTTCACCACGGTGCGCGGCCTTGTGCGCCCCATATTTGAAATCATCCGGCCCATTCCGCCGGTGGCCTGGATTCCGCTGACCATTTTCTGGTTCGGCATCGGTCTGCCCGGCAAGGTATTTATCATCTGGCTTTCGGGCATCGTGCCGTGCGTCATCAATACCTACACCGGCGTGCGCATGACCAACCCCGTGCATATCCAGATGGCCAGAACCTATGGCGCTTCCGACTGGCAGATATTTACCTCCATCTGCGTTCCTTCCGCGCTGCCCATGGTGTTTGGCGCCTTGCAGATCGCCCTGGCCTACTGCTGGGTGACCCTGGTTGCCGCTGAACTGCTGGCCGCGGACAAGGGCCTTGGCTACCTCATCACCATTGGCCGCATGCTTGGCCGTACCGACCTTGTGATGGTGGGCATGGTGAGCGTGGGTATTGCTGGCGCAATCATCGGTTTCATCATTGACAAGATCGAATCCCGGCTGCTGGCCGGCATCAGGAGATAGCGCCATGCAGTCTTCCTCGGCGTCCAACGGGCAGACCCAGAGCGTCTGCAATGAAACCATCAAGAACACGAAAAAGTACGAGTTTTCGCTGATACGTGCCCTCAAGAGCGAATACTTTTTGTACATCGTTTCGCTGGTGAGCTTTTTCGGCCTGTGGCAGTGGGCTGCCACGTCCAACGTGTTCGGGTACAGCAGCGCGCTGGCCACGCCCTTTCAGGTGGTGGAAAGCCTGCACGACCTGAGCGTCAACAAGCTTTCCGGCCTTGGCCTCCTCGAGCATCTGTGGATCAGCACGCGCCGCGTTATCATCGGCTTTCTGATTGCCGCTGGCTTTGGCATCCCGCTGGGGCTGTTCATGGCCTTCAACGAAACGTTCCGCGCCATTGTGAAGCCCATTTTCGACATGTTCAAGCCCATGCCGCCCCTGGCCTGGATTTCTGTGGCGATTCTGTGGTTCGGCATTGGCGAAGCGCCCAAGATTTTCATCATCGTCATTGGCTCCTTTGTGCCGGTGGTGCTCAACTCTTACAGCTGCCTGCAACTCATCGAACCAGAATTTTTCGATGTGGTGCGCATCATCGGCGGCAAGCGCTGGGACGAAATCCGCCTTGTGTGCATTCCCGGCGCACTGCCCGCCATTACGGCTGGTTTGCAGATCGCCATGTCCAGCGCCTGGACATGCGTTGTGGCTGCGGAGCTTGTGAATTCCCGTTCCGGCCTTGGCTACATCATTGTGCAGGGTATGAAGCTGTCCGACCCCGGCATGATTATCGGCGGCATGCTCATTATTACCGCCGTATCGCTGGTGTTCACCCTGGGGATGGATCTGCTGACCCGCAAGCTGTGCCCCTGGCAGCGTGAAATCGAGAATCTTTAGAGAGCCAAGGAGCTGAACGTGAAAGACACGCAGCCAAAAATTGTCTGTGACAATATAAGCAAAACCTTCATCCAGAAGGGAACCCAGGTGGTTCCGGTTCTGGAAAACATCTCCCTTGAGGTGCGCGATCAGGAGTTTCTGGTCATCCTCGGGCCGGGGCAGTGCGGCAAGACAACCTTGCTGCGCATCCTCGCCGGGCTTGAAACGCCGTCATCCGGCGCAGCCTATCTGGACGGCAAGCAGATTGTGGCCCCCGGCCCGCAGATCGGCCTGGTGTTTCAGAGCTACAAGCTCTTTCCGTGGAAGACCGTGCGCCAGAACGTGGAAATCGGCCTTGAGGTGCGCGGGCTTGAACCTGCGAAGATCCGTGAGATATCCAACCACTATCTTGGCATGGTGGGTCTGCAAGGCTTTGAGGATTACTATCCTCACCAGCTTTCGGGCGGCATGAAGCAGCGTGTGGGTATTGCCCGCGCCTATGCTCTCAACCCCGAGGTGCTGCTGCTTGATGAACCCTTTGGCCAGCTTGACGCCCAGACCCGCTTTTTCATGGAGCAGGAAACCGAGCGTATCTGGCACATGGACAAGCGCACCATGATTTTTGTGACCAACAACATTGATGAAGCCCTGTTCCTCGCCGACCGCATCGTCACCATGGAAGACAAGCTGCCGGGGCATGTGCACACCTCGTATGACGTGCCGCTACCGCGCCCGCGCGACACCATGGATCCCGCGTTCCTCGAACTGCGGGCCAGAATTACGGAAGAACAGAAACTTACGCTCTAGCACTGCGCACAGCAGCAAGGGCCGCGCCGCACCTGGGTGCGCCTGCCAGCGGTACGGCCCTTGCCGCGCATGCGAGAGCATGGATTTCTCGGCAAACCTGTATGCACTTGCCGAGGTTGCTCAAGTGGTTTGTTTGAAGGTTCAAGCAGTTGAAAGGTTTTCGTAAAAGCGGATCTGTCCACTAACCAATTAGGAGTCATGCATGAGAAAACTGCTTCTGGTCGCGCTTCTGCTGTGCATGGGCGCTGTCATCTGCGGCGGCCCCGTCGCCACTCTGGCAGCCGACAAGCCCGTTGAAATTTCCACCTGCTGGATGGACGAATCCCCGGGCTTCAACATCTGGTACGCCAAGAAAATGGGTTGGGACAAGGAAGAAGGCCTGGACATCAAGATGCTGCTGTTCAACAGCGGCCCTGCCCAGATGGAAGCCCTGCCCGCCAAGGAATGGGTGCTCGGTTCCACGGGCGTTGGCGGTCAGCTGATCGGCGGCATCCGTTACAATATTTACTCCGTGGCCCCCATCATCAGCGAAGGCGAAGTGCACGTGCTTTACCTGCGCCCCGACAGCCCCGCCGCCAAGGTCAAGGGCTACAACCCCAAGTATCCCAACGTGTACGGCAGCCCTGAAACCGTCAAGGGCATGAAGATCCTGTACACCTCCCAGACCACCGTTCACTACATGATCGGCAAGTGGCTGAGCATCCTTGGCCTTACCGAAGCCGACGTGACCCTGGTGAACATGGAACAGCCCTCTGCCGTGCCTGCTTTTGAAAAGGGCATTGGCGACGCAGTGTGCCTGTGGGCGCCCTTTACCTTTGTGGCTGATTCCCGCAAGTGGCAGCGCGCAGGTTCCATGACCGACATGGACTGCATCACCGTGTCTTCGCTCGTGGGCGACAAAAAATGGTGCGATGAAAATCCCGAACTGGTTGCCAAGTTCCTGCGCGTGTACCTGCGCGGTTCCAACATGCTGCGCGAAGAAGGCCCCAGTCCCCGCATCATCAAGGAATACCGCCAGTACATGAACGAATTCGCCGGCATTCGCATGACTGACGAAGAAGCCAAGCTCGACATCCAGATTCACCCCCGCTGGTCTTACGAAGAAACCATGGCTCTGCTCGACAGATCCAAGGGTGAATCGCAGGCCGACAAGTGGCAGAACTCTGTGGCCGACTTCTTTGGCAGCATCAAGCGCTTCTCGCCTGCTGAAATCAAGAAGTTCAAGGACGCCCAGATCAATACCGACAAGTTCCTCAAGCAGGTTCAGCTGCCCATTCCCAGCTGGAAGTAGCTCCTCCCCCACGGACACGCGCCGGATGTAAATCCGGCAGTACAGGGCCTGTTCTTTGCCTATTGCCGGGCAAGAACAGGCCCCTTACTTTTTATGGCTGGGCAGGGGATGACAGGAGATGACAGCGGATGAGAGTGAAAGGCCGTGCGCGGGGGCAGGGCGGGGGAGACTTTGCCCCCGGCAAAACTCGTGAAGGGTTGCTGCTGGGATTGTTTTTGCGGGAATATTGCGGGTATCCGGTCTGCAATCAGCAATTGGTCTGGCCGCTGATCATTTGCCTTTTTCTTCAGCTCCATCATCCGGCACGGAGGTGGTCACAAGGCCCACGTCCTTGATGCCTGCGCTGCGCACCCTGTCCATCACGCTCATAACCATGCCATAGGAAACATCCTTGTCGGCCCGAACAAAGAGCTGCCGCCCGCTGTCCGTTACCTGCGCGTTCAGGGCATCCGGCAGACTGTCCATGTCTGTTTCCTGCTCGTTGAGAAACAGTGCGCCGCCTGTTTTGACTGTCAGGATAACGTGGTCGTCATCCGTGGGCAGCACTTCGGAGGTCTCCACCTTGGGCAGGGCCACATCAAGCCCTTCGGTCATCATGGGGGCTGTGACCATAAAGATGATCAGCAAGACCAGCATCACGTCCACAAAGGGCGTGACGTTGATATCGGCAACAAAATCGTCGTCGGCGGAAGATGCGGCCATGACTAGCGCTCCTCTGAAAATGCTATGCCGCCAGCGTGTTGTGGCGCTTCGTGTTGCAGGCGGTTGAGCATCTGGCCTGCAAAGTTGATGCATACGCCCTCGATATGGGCCAGTTTGGCGCGGAACACGTTGTAGCCGCACACTGCGGGTATGGCCACAAACAGGCCTACAGCGGTGGCGATGAGCGCCTCGGCAATGCCGGGCGCGACAGTTGCCAGCGAAACGCTCTTCATTTGGGCAATGGCGGTGAAGGAATGCATGATGCCCCACACCGTGCCGAACAGGCCGATAAAGGGGGCAGTGTTGGCGGCGGTGGCAAGCAGGGCCAGGGATGATTTGAGAACGGCCATTTCTTCCGCCACGGCAAAGTGCAGGGCCCTGCGCACATTGTCGTTCAAAAGGCGGTCAACGTCGCCAGTGCGGGAAATACGGTTGAATTCACGGATGGCGCGGCGCGCAATGCCAAAAAGGGGAGAGTGCTTGTCATTTGCCAGCACTGGTAGTGCCCGGCTCAGCTCCCCGGCCTCGTCAAACGCCGCCAGCCCCGCCTGCGTCCGCTGCTGGGCAGTGCGCAGCAACAGCCATTTGCTGCACATATAGGCCCAGCTTGCCACAGACATGCACAAGAGCAGCGCCAGCACGCACTTGGAAACAAATGTTGCCTGCAACACCGCCTGGATCATGGAATCCATTATATCCCCCCAAAAAAAGAATATGAAATTGAAATTCAAAGCTATTGTGTGGTAGTACGCTCCGCAAGCTTTGTCAACCTGACAGCGATAAATTCAAGCAAAACAGTATAATGTTGAGTATGTTACCTGTTGCTGCTGAGATCGAAAGAGAATTCCACTACGCACATCACAAGCAACCGCCTGCAATGTTCAGGAATCGTCGTGATGCAGGGAAAAGTACACGTAGTCCAACGCTGTAACGGGCTGCGCCAGCAGGAAAATCCGTTTTCGGACGGCAAAAATCCACGCCAAGGCCTGCGCCTCCAGAATGGGGCAGCCTTCATATTCGCATGTTATGGTGCTGGGTGTGGCGGATTTTCAGTGACAGCAATTAGTTGTAGGTGCGAAAAAAAGAAGGAGGAGTTGTGTTCCTCCTCCTTGCCTGTGGTGGCTGACTGGCTGTAGAGCGTTTTCCGGCATCAATCCTGAAGCTGCGGGCGGCGCAATCCTGCTGAGACTCGCTGAAAATGTATCTGATCTGTCAGAATACGCTGAACTCAGCCGCAACTAGCTAATAAATCTGCATTAATAAGGCAAGGGCATGATAATCCAAGGCACTCAGAGCGTCATGCGTACTTCAGTTCATTGTTATGCTTTTTGCAGACTCCCAAAAAATTGCAGCACTACTGATTATCAGGATGCAACGTATGAATTCCATAGCCTGATGGCAGCTGATTCGCTGACAGACCACTGCAAAGGGCAGTTTCCGCATTCGCAGACAAGCCGATATATGTCGTTAACTCTGCCTTCAGGTCTGGATACTTCGACCTTGGGGGCCTTTCCACATTTGATACAGGGATGAATGACAGGGAGATTTTCTTTGTTCATGCGGGCAACATAATCTTCTTGTTGCCAGTAGTCAAAAGGGATTAACCACGAAAGCCTGCCAGGTGCTTGAGTGGGGGCACAGACTGGACGGCTTGAAAGTGGACATCTCACAGTATCTGTTTGTTTCTCTGTTACCTCATTGGCTTGCTAGACAGGTATTTGCGATCTCCTGTTTGCAAACAGGCTGAAAGGAATAATGAAAATGATAATATGCAATTATTAAAAATGGTTAAACGGGATTTGCCTGCAGATTTATGAAGGGTGGTTTCCGCGTTTGCCAATGCGTACAGTTATGTGACAATAAGGTCAATTGTATGTGTAACTGGTGTAGTCTTGTTGTTGGTGTATGTTTTTGTTGGTTTTTTTAATTATAGTAATTTTAGAGACACTGTTAATTTGTTGTGGTACACTGCTAGCAGGTATTGATTGATGGGAGTAGCTATGGAATATCCGCTTGATCTTGTTTCTGTGGCTCTCAAAAGCCAGGGTGAAAAAATATTCACCCTTGCAGATGGTCACGAAATGAAAATCTTGCCAGTGGGCGATGGTAAGACAATGGACATCATCATTGATGATGGTGCTTCATATAAGACAAAAGGAGCTAACGATTTTGTAAAAAAAGTTGAGCAGATATTAGAAGGTAGAGGCATTGCCGGATGGGATGAAACCCGGGAAGGGCAAGACAGTATTGATCAGGTGCTTTCCATGTACAAAAATAATCTTGAATGACGCTTCCTGAACAGTTTTGTGGTGGTGTATGATGCTGCGAGCATTGCACAGGGATGACTTATTCTACAAACAATCCGCACTTGCTTTTATTTTACAACGGGCAACGATTATTTGTCTGTGTGAGGAGGTACAATTTTTTTGAACATGAACAGGAGAATGAATTATGCAAATTAACTCAAAACAACGTGCTGAAATAGAACGAATTTTATCTAATTGGAAAAGATATCTAGAAAGTCTTCCGCCAGCATCAGATGATTTGAAATTACATAAATGGCTCGGTATGAATACCTCGTTGGTGAAAAAAGATAATTTTAGTAATAAATTGCGGTTTGTAGCAAATGAACTGAGAACACGTCTTGACGCAACGTCATTATAAAGCTGGGTAATAGATAAAAAGGGTGTGATGGGCTGTCCCCATAGGAGGCAACGCTAAAAAGTCCACGGGCTGAGCGTTGTTGTGTTTTGTCGGGGGTAAATACTTCACACCCTTTTGGTTTGATGATGGTTGCGGGGGGAGAATCCCCCGTGCGTTGTAGCTGGTCGGATAAGCCGGTTGCTTTCGGGGTAAGCTGCTGTGTCCGTTCAGGCCGAATTGTTGGTGCAAATTGGCTGATACCATGCGGGCTTTTTTTGAAGTGCTCTGCACGCAGGCGTTTTGGGGGCTAGTTCAGATAAAAAAGAAGGCCGTGAAAATCACGGCCTTCCTGCATTTTAAATGCGTACTGGACTACCAGCGACGGGCGGCGGGCTTTTTGGGCTCAGCCTTGTTCACGCGCAGGGCGCGGCCGTCAACTTCTTTGCCGTCAAGGGCAGAGATGGCGTTGATGGCGCTGCTTTCGTCCATTTCAACAAAACCGAAGCCACGGGCGCGGCCGGTTTCGCGATCAGAAATCAGGTTCACGGAAAGAACATCGCCGTAGGGCTTGAAGAGAGCTTCAACGCCGTCCTGAGTGGCAGACCAGGACAAATTACCGACATAAATAGAAGTAGCCATGTGAGACTCCAAGGGGTTAAGGGAGGTAGACTTTCTGCTTGAAGCCTTACCCATGTAAAGTCTCTGGCGAAAAATTTACTATACCCAATCAATGATGTGGAAATATAGGGCGAGGCTTGGAAAATGTCAATGAATGTTATTGGTGGGGAAGAGATATTACAGCTTGAACTTGCAGCTTTTATAAAATTATTATCAGTCTGGTCAGAGAGATAGCATCTAAAAAATTATTTTTTATTATTATTTAGACACTGTAATTTTATGTTGGTATGATAGTTGATTGAAATAGAAAAAATTGGAGTATGTATGAATTATAAATTACGGCTTGTCGCAAATATTCTCACAAGCAAGGAAGAAAAAGTTTTTACCTTTCATGATGGGCAGACAATGTCGATTGAACCCGTGGGCGATGGCAAAACAGTTAATATCTCGCTTGGGGAAGATGAGACGTACAAGACTAAAGGTGCCGACGCCTTTTTGAAAAGGGCGGAAAAAATACTCAAGCAGCGGGCACAAGGTGAATCTGACGAATCCTCACAGAATCATGACGATATATTCAAGATTCTTTCCATGTACGAGGGATGCGGCCAGCGCCGTAGGTGATATGCGACTTAAAATGGCGCGGTTCAGATTATAAGGGTTTGACTTTTTTATTTTGTGGCTGCTGTGTGTGCTTAAACTGGCTTTGCGCGTTAAGGCAAAGTCAGTTTTTGCGTCTATGGGGTGGAATTATGCCCAGGCAAGGCTTGTCACGGGGGATGCCACACATGGTTGCCTTGGGGGAGAGCCTTTGGGAATTTTCAAAATAATATAGGCTAAAGACTAATTGATATAATAACAAATATAGCTTAACATTATAAGCCAAGGAAGGTTATGGAAAATAAATTTTTGGAGGAAATATGTTTAAGAGGATTGCTCTTGCCATTGCCCTGACTCTGGCGCTTTCAGCACCCGCCATGGCGGAAAATTCCGGATTTTATGTGGGCCTGAAGTTCCTTGACTCCATCCAGAGCACTGGTTCCATGTCCAGAAGCGGTGCGGTTGTTAACGCCTTTGACGTTAAGAATTACTCGCAGAACACGGTGGGAGGCGGCATTTACGCTGGCTATGACTTTTATTCCCTGAACCAGGTCCCCTTGCGCGCGGAAATTGAATACGACATCCGCACCAACTCCACCACCAGCTGGGATCTCAAAAACGGCGGCAACGCCGCTGACCTCAAGGGCACCTGGGGCCTCCAGACCCTGTTCCTCAATGCATACTGGGATTTCCACAACGATACGGCCTTCACGCCCTACATTGGCGCGGGCCTTGGCATGGGCTTTCTCAAGAGCAAGTACGAGATTGAAATCCCCGGCGTGGGAAGCGAAAGCACTACTAATCTGAACACGGTATTTGCCTGGAATGCAGGCGCTGGCGTTTCCTATGCCTTTACCGACAACATCTCCGCTGATCTTGCCTACCGGTTTGTGGGTCTGGGATACTCGGAAACCGAAAAGACCATCCTGGGCGAAAAGCAGAAGCTTGGCATGGCCCCCTATGCCAATGAATTCAGCCTTGGCCTGCGGTATACGTTTTAAGCACATTGTTTCATGACCACCTCCCTTCCTGTGGCCGTCCTGCTTGGGCGGCCTTTTTTGTGGGGGAGAGACTCACGGTGGCAATCCGGATGCGAGGGCGCCTGTCGCTGGCTGCTCGTTGAATGGCTGGCATCCGTCTTTAGAGCTGGGTTTGTTTGGGATAGAGTTGCTTGCACAGAGTATGGGGCTGTCTGGCTGGTTGCTAAAAAGAGCAGGTGCAGAGAGCTTTTGGGGCAGGGGGGATAGCAATTTTTGAAGCTGTCACGAAAAGTATCACGGATAGTGATGGTTCAACAAAAGAAAAAGGAGTTACTGTTTCCAGTAACTCCTTGAAATCTGGCGGAGAGGGGGAGATTCGAACTCCCGGTACGCTGTTAACGTACACACGATTTCCAATCGTGCTCCTTAGACCAGCTCGGACACCTCTCCATTCGGTGATGTTCACCGCTCAAAGCCGAATACCTATATAGCAGGCATTCAGGAATTGCAAGAGAAAAAATTGAATCAGGGCAGTTTGTTGCAAAAAAGTTGTCATAAGGGCAACAACCAGCCCCAATGCAGCGCAGCCATTCCTGTTCGCGCACAGAGCATCGAGCCTGGCGAAGCTCCGCAGCACAGCAACGCGCCCAGAGCACTGGCCTCAGCGCAAAGTCCCACAGCACCCAGAGCAAAGGCCCACCCGGAATTCCGGGCGGGCCTTGCATAATATATCAACAGGGCTGCACGCGATCGGCCTTGGCTAATCGTCTTTGCGGTCCTTGTTTTTGGTCTCGTCATCTTTGCGCTTTTTCTTGGTGATCTGCGCGGCGCGGTAAAAAGCCCACAGCCCAAAGACCGCCATAACGGTAATGCCCACAGCGTTGAGTGTCAGGACGTCCATGATCTGATCCTTCTGACGGCATCAGGCTGCTGAGGCCGCGCCATTGCGCAAGCGCGCGTTCTTGTTCTTGTCAGCAGGGGGTTAACCCATCACGCCTATGGTGCTGAAGCCGCTGTCCACATAGATGACCTGGCCCGTCACAGCGTGGGCAAGGTCAGAGGCGAGGTACAGGGCCGTGCCGCCCACGTCGCCAGTGGTGACGTTGCGGTGCAGGGGGGCGTTGCGGTCAACAATGCTGCACAGATCCTTCATGCTGGAAACAGCAGAAGCGGCAAGGGTCTTGATGGGGCCGGCGCTGATGGCGTTGATGCGGATGCCCTTGGTGCCGAAGTCGCAGGCAAGGTAGCGCACGGAGGCTTCAAGAGCGGCCTTGGCAACGCCCATGACATTGTAGCCGGGAATGACCTTGGTGGAACCGTGATATGTCATGGTAATGATGGAAGAACCCTCGTGCAGCAGGGGTTCAAAAGCGCGACAGACGCCGGTGAGCGAGTAGGCGGAAACGTCCATGGCAAGGCGGAAGCCCTCGCGGGAGGTGTCCACAAAGCGGCCACCCAGGTCTTCGCGGTTGGCAAAGGCCACGGAGTGCACGAGGATGTCCAGGTCGCCCCATTTTTCCTTGACGAGGTCGGCGGCGGCCTGAATCTGCGCGTCATCGCACACATCGCACTGGAAGGTGAATTCACCGCCAAGCTCTTCGCTCAGGGGGTCAACGCGTTTTTTGATGGCATCGCCTACATAGTTGAATGCCAGGCGGGCACCCTGTTCCTTAAGGGCATTGGCAATGCCGTAAGCGATACTTCTATTATTGGCCAAACCCAGTATAAGAGCTTTCTTTCCTTGCAGCAGCATGGATCCTCCTGAAAAAACAATGCGAGCCGAACGAGTCGGCACTAAAGTGTATCAGAACAGCGGCAGCGCGCCTGGGCGAAAAAGCCGCACAATATACGGCGCTGTCGGACAGTGGACGGCAGGTCGATGGTACAGCCCGGCGCTTTTGTGAAAAAAGTGCCTAGGCTGCCACGCCAAAGGCGCGCCCGGCACTGTTGTACCGGACGCGCTCAATTTGTTACTTTGTAAGGATGTCGTAAGCTTCCTGGTAGCGATTCGCCGTGGCCTTGATGATTTCTTCCGGCAAGGCGGGCGGCGGGGGCTGCTTGTTCCAGGGCTGCTTTTCCAGCCAGTCGCGCAGGTACTGCTTGTCGAAGCTGGGCTGGCCCTGACCGGGCTGATACTGGTCAGCGGGCCAGAAGCGGGAAGAATCGGGCGTGAGCACTTCATCAATGAGGTGCAGCTTGCCGTCAATAAAGCCGAATTCAAACTTGGTGTCGGCCACGATAATGCCGCGCCCGGCGGCATAGGTGCGCCCGGCCTCGTAAATGGCAAGCGTGGTGCGCTCAACCTGGGCGGCGGTTTCCGCGCCAAGCAGTTCCGCAGCCTGGGCCACGCTGATGTTTTCATCGTGCTGGCCGAGTTCGGCCTTGGTGGAGGGCGTAAACAGCGCAGGCTCCAGCTTGTCGGATTCGCGCAGGTTGGCGGGCAGCTTGTAGCCGCACAGGGTGCCGGTGGCCTTGTAATCCTTCCAGCCGGAGCCGGTGATGTAGCCGCGCACAATGCATTCCACAGGCAGGGGCTTGGCCTTGCGCACGATGACGGCGCGGCCTTCAAGCTCGTCCTTCCAGGGGGCCAGAGCGGCGGGGAAGCGGTTCACATCGCTTTCAATCAAGTGATTGGGAATGATATCCTTGAACTTTTCCATCCAGAACAGGGTGATCTGGTTAAGAATCACGCCCTTGTAGGGGATGGGTTCGTTCATGATCACGTCAAAGGCCGACATGCGGTCAGTGGTGACAATGAGCAGTGTTTTTTCGTCCACATCATAGATGTCGCGCACTTTCCCGCGAGAAAGAAGGGGATAGGCGCTGATCTCGGTTTTTACCACGACTTTCATGATGGCTCCTGATTCCTCTGGCTCTTGCTATTTCTTCCCGCGCGCTTCAACGGAGCGGGCGTGGGCTTCCAGGCCTTCCAGCCGGGCAAGGGCGGCTATGGACTGCATGTTCTGCTGTAAAAAGGTTGAAGAAGCGGCTACGATGCTGGTCTTTTTGCAGAAGGTCTGCACCGAAAGAGCCGATGAAAAACGCGCCGTTCCCAGTGTAGGCAGCACATGGTTGGGCCCGGCAAAATAGTCGCCCACAGGTTCGGGGCTGTGCTGGCCCATGAATACGGCCCCGGCATGGCGGATAAAGGGCAATACGGCCCAGGGGTCGCGGGTGCACAGTTCAAGGTGCTCCGGGGCCACCATGTTGGCAACCGCCACAGCTACGGAAAGATTGGGCGTAACCACAATGGCGCTCCAGTCTTCCAGCGCGCGAGCGGCGGTGGTGGCTCTGGGCAGGGCGGCGCACTGCTTTTTCAGCTCCTGCTGGAGGGTATCGGCCAGACGGGCATCGTCAGTGATGCAGATAGCCGAGGCCAGAGCATCGTGCTCCGCCTGCGAAAGCATATCCGCAGCGAGCCATGCGGGGTTGGCGGAAGAATCGGCCAGCACGAGCACTTCGCTCGGCCCGGCGATCATATCAATGCCCACAATGCCCTGCACCATGCGCTTGGCAGTGGTGACAAAAATATTGCCCGGCCCGGCAATAACATCCACAGGCTGAATGGTTTGCGTGCCGTAGGCCATGGCCGCAATGGACCATGCCCCGCCAACGCGGTAAACTTCATCAATATCAAGAAGATGCGCTGCGGCAAGAATATGCGGATTAACCGTGCCGTCCTTGCGGGGCGGCGTAAATACCGCCAGGCGCGGCACGCCGGCCACCTGGGCGGGTATGGCGCTCATGAGCAGGCTGGAAACAAGGGGCGTATTGCCACCCTGACCGCCGGGAACATACAGGCCGCCAGCGTCAACAGATGTAACCTGCTGGCCGAGAATGCTGCCGTCCTGGCGGGTGAGAAACCACGATTTCTCAACCTGAGCTTCATGGAAAGAGCGTATGTTGGCCGCAGCCTCGCCGATGATTTCGCGGCTTTCAATGGTGACTGAGGCTGCCGCCTTGGCGATTTCCTGCTCGCTCACGCGCAGGGGCGGGGCAAAATCAGGGCAGTCAAAATTGCGCGTGTACTCCACAAGGGCATCGTCGCCCCTTTGCCGCACAGCGTTGATAATGTCGGTTACGGCGCTTTCCACCCCGTTGCCGGGATTGTGCCGCCCTTGCAGCCACTGGGCCAGCGCGGGCCATTCCTGTTCATGTTGCAGCGTCAAAATTCGGCATGTCATAGTGCTGTTCCTCTTCTGGTTCGGGCAATATACAGAAGCCGCCGCAGAATGTCGAGGCGCAGATGTCTGTCAACTGGCGCAAGTGCTGGCGCTGTGGAGCCGGAACAAAACTTTTTGCAGTTACGGCAGCGCCTTGACAGGGTGGACAAGCATACTTACTTAACGGAAAGCATCGTGACCCCGCCGGGGTCGATTCAGGAGGAAGCATGCAGCGTCATAAAATGAACCACTCATTCGGACAGCAGGGCAGTCAGCAGGGCGGCCAGGCGGATAACCGGGCAGAATGCCAGCCCGAAAGACCGGAAGATGGTTTTCTTGAAGAAGACGGTATTCTGTTCGGTCAAAATGCGGGCAAAAACCCCGCTGCCGATTCCGTGCAGGAGTCTGATACTGCCCCGGCAGACAAGGCGGCCTCAGGCGAAAGCCTTGAAGAACGTTGCAAGGCGGAGCTGACAGAAATGCGCCTGCGCAATGCCGCAGAAATGGACAACTTCAAGAAGCGCCTCACGCGCGAACATGAAGAGCAGATGCGCTACGCGGCTGAAAAGGTCTTGGGCGACCTGCTGCCCACGCTCGACAACCTTGATCTGGCCCTGCGTTACGGCAGCAAGAGCGAAGCCTGCAAGGACATGTTGCAGGGCGTGGCCATGACCCACAAGCTCCTGCTTGATGCGGTGGAAAAGCATGGCCTCAAGCCCCTCGGCGAGGAAGGCGAGGAATTTGATCCCAACGTGCATGAAGCCGTGGGTTTTGAAGACCGCCCCGATTTTGCCCCCAACTCTGTAGCGCGTGTGCTGCAACGGGGTTTCAAGCTGGGCGACCGTTTGCTCCGCCCCGCCAAGGTGATGGTAAAACAGTAAATTTTTTGTGCGCGGCTTTTCGGCCCGGCGGCTTCGGCTGCCGGGCTTTTCTGTTTTTTGCGCTGGTTATGCCGTGCCCAGAAAATGGGCGGCTTCGGCAATGATCTGTCGCAATTGTGATGTCGTTTCCGGTTCGTCCCCCTCATGAGCACTGCCGTCCGTGTTGTAATCACCACCCACTTGCAGCGCCAGGCCCAGGCGTAGTTCCAGCAGTTCCCCCTCCGCCAGAGGGCAAAAGACAACATCTCTCCGCCCAATGGCGGAAAATGAACGAGGCAGCATCCCCATGCCATCCCCTTGGGCAATGCGGGCCAGCAGCACATCGTGCTCTTCCGGTTCTTCCAGATAAACTGGTGCAAAGCCCACATGGGTGAAAATGCCGCGCATGTGGTCAAAGTACGCGGGATTGTTCTCGCGCCGAAACCAGAAAAGAGGTCTGCCGTTCAGGTCTTGCAGTTTTACTGCGCCGTTGCCTGCATGGGGCAGGCTTGCAACCCATGCCGCGGGCAAAGCTGCCAGCAGCGGTTCTGCATACGGCAGCGGGCTAACATGCACGCCCGCAGCATCAAGCGGCAGAGCCACCAGCGCCGCGTTCATCCTGCCCCGGCGAACTCCCCGCGCAAGTTGGGGGGATGACTGGCGCACATACCGCACCGGGCTGCCGTTGAGAGTATCAAGTCTTTTTATAAAGCCCGCAAAAATGCCCTGTTCAAAGGCTGTTGTCAGGCCAATGGACAAGGGCGCTTCCGATCCATTCCTGCCATGTCCGAGCCTCCGCAAGCGCAGTCCTGCGGCGTCCTGTGCTTCCAGTACCGGGCGGGCAATGCGTAGCACTTCCAGCCCTGCCTCCGTGAGTGTGAGCCCTCGGCTGTGGCGCTCAAACAGCGTGAGGCCCAGCATTTCTTCCAGATGCCGCATATGGCGGCTCAGGGGCGGCTGGGTCATATACAGCCTGTCAGCGGCGCGCCGCAGGCTGCCTTCTTCTGCAACTACAGAAAAATAGCGCAGCAGCCGCCAGTCGGGGATGTCAAAAAGATCGTTAGCCATGCTTTAAAGGTATCACCAAAAAGGCAAGAGGCAAAGCGCGGGCATGGGCATAAAAGTCTGATCAGGGTCACGGCATTGAGCCAGGCCATTACACCGGAGAATGTCATGCAGACTGATCGTTATGCCGCAGGGCTTGCCATGCTGGAACAGGTTGACGGACGCGGCGGGGAAGAAGTGCTGGAAAGCGTGCGGGCCATTTGCCCCGATTTTGCGCAATACCTTGTGGAATTTCCGTTCGGGGATATTTATTCAAGGCCAGGCCTGGATTTGAAAAAGCGGGAGATCGCCGTTGTGGCGGCCCTGACAGCAATGGGCAACGCGGCCCCGCAACTGCGCGTGCATATTGCGGCTGCCCTGCATGTGGGCTGCACTCGCAAGGAAATACTGGAGGTCATTATGCAGATGGCCGTGTACGCGGGTTTTCCCGCCGCGTTGAACGGCCTGTTTGCCGCCAGGGATGTTTTTGACGGGCAGGATGGGCAGAAAGTGTAGGGCAGACAGGCGCGGCGGTTGCTGTTGGCAGCCGCTGCGTCAGAAAATGGGGAAATGCCGGGCAGAAGCAGAAGCCCGCCATGACGCGGCAAAGTTCAGGAGCAGCTACATGTCTGAATATTTTGCGGCGATGCTGCGGAATTGCTCCTGCATGGCTAAAAAGGCGTCCACCACTTCTGGGTCAAACTGGGTTCCGCGTCCTTCCACAATAATACGCATGGCTGTTTCGTGCGGCATGGCGGGTTTGTAGACGCGCTTGCTGCGCAGGGCGTCATACACGTCGGCCACGCTCATAAGGCGGGCGGAGAGCGGAATGTCCTTGCCAGCAATGCCGCGTGGGTAGCCCTTGCCGTCCCAACGCTCGTGGTGGCAGTAGGCAATGTCGCTGGCGATGCGCAGAAAGGAATTTTCCCCCAGAAACTTGTCAGCCGAGGCCAGCACAGCACGCCCCAGCGTGGTGTGTTCCTTCATGGCTTCGTATTCCTCATCGGTAAGGGGGCCGGGCTTGTGCAGCACGGTATCTGCAATGGCGACCTTGCCCACATCATGCAGCGGCGCAGAAAGGTAGAGCCACGAAATGGCATCGGCGTCCAGTTCGTCCCTGTACTCGGGCAGTTGCGAAATATAGACGGCCAGCGCCTTCACGTAGTTCTGCGTGCGTTTGATGTGCGCGCCGGTTTCCGTATCGCGCCATTCCGCAAGGCTTGCCATGGCGTGAATTGTGGCTTCCTGCGTAAGGGCAAGCTGGCGTGTGCGGGCGAGCACCAGATCATTCAGGTGGTCGCGATAGAGTTTGTATTTGAGCTGGTTGGCTACGCGGTTGCGCACCAGCGAGGAGCGGAAAGGCTTGGTTATGTAATCCTGCGCGCCCAGCGAAAGGCCCTTGGCCTCGTCAGTTTCTTCATTCTGCGCCGTAATGAACATAACCGGGATGTCGCGGGTCTGCGCATCGCTACGCAGACGTTTGCAGACTTCGTAACCGTCCATACCGGGCATGATGACGTCAAGCAGGATCAGGTCTGGCGGGGGTTGCCGCAGGGCCAGACGCAGGGCGTCCGTGCCGTTTTTGGCAAACATGATTGTGTATTTGTCGCGCAGGCATTCACTGAGAATGCGCAGATTTTCAGGCGCGTCATCCACAAGCAGGATGATGTTGCGCCTGTCTACCTGGGATGGATCGGCGGATTCTTCTGCCCAGCTCATGACTTGCCCCGTGTGAGTACGGGCAGGCGGGCGGCTAGATGTTCGCCCATGCGGCGCACCATGCGGCTTTCTGCCGCTGTGAGCACATCATAGGTTTTGCCCGCCACCGGTTCAGCATCGGCATAAATGCCTCGGGCGATTACGTCGTCGTGGCGGTTTTTGAGTGTCCAGCGCGCTTCAAGCACGGCCTTGGAGTCGAAATTGCCGTCCAGCCTCTGCAAATCCACAAGCAGCACATAGTCGGCGCGGGTGTCGTCGCCCGGCGCAAGCACGTTCAGCCCCACAGCCAGCAAGGGCGGGGTCAGCACTTCCTGCACAACGCGGCGCACGCCATGCCCCACGGGCTCCGCCCAGGCGTGGAATTGCGAAACCACAAGCTCTGTTTCGCCGTTCACACGGCTGACAATGCTGTTGCGGTCAAGGTAATCCGGCACGGTGACCTGCGCCACGCGCAGGTTTTTGCTGGGCAGCGTGTCGGCCTTGACCGGCTCAAGGGCGCTTTCAAGCAGATAATAGCGCGTGGGGGTGCTGCGCGCGCAGCCGCTCAAAAGTGTGAGCAGCACCAGTGAAAGAAAAAGGATTTTGCGTTGCATCAGCGTGTTCCTTGCTTGCCCCGCAGCAGAGCTTCGGGATTACGTTCAAGCATCTCGGCCAGGGCGCGCATGGAGCGCATGGTATCTGTGCTCTCTTTGAGAAGGCGGCGCAGGTCGTTCATGGTGGGCGAATCGCGCCCCAGAATACCCTGAGCCGAAGCTGTGACCACACGTAATTGATCTGCCGCAACAGCCATGCTCTGCATGGCTTCGCGGAAGGAAACCAGCGTGGCTGGCAGTTCTTTTTCAACAGAGACGCTGGCCGTGCTCAGGCTTTTGAGAACCTGTTCCGTATTGGTGCGTATGGCACCCTCGTGCAGAATGCCGTGGGCTTCCTGAAAGGTGTTGGTGAACGCCGTAAGCGCCTTGCCCAGCTTGTCGTCGCTGAGGCCGAGGGCAAGGTTTTGCAGCACGGCGCTGAAGGAATTTACCATCTGCTCCAGCGGCATCTGCGAGAGTGTGCTTTGCAGCGTATCAATGGGCGAGGGAATGGTGGGGATTTCCATATCCGGCGTAGCGGAGCGGAAGTTGGCCGCCGTGGAAGGATAAAAATCAAGCTCCACGCGGTATTGCCCGGTGATGAGGCTTTGCAGTTGCAGCCGTCCTCGCAGGCCGCGCTGCACCATGCGGCGTATGATTTCCTGCTGGAATGACTCGGAGGGCGCGGCGGCGCCGCTGGCGCGCACGAAGCTGCGTTCATCAATGCGGATATAGACGGGGATGGTCACGTTGGAATCACGCGCGTTGGCAACCAGGTTGATGCGCGTGACGCTGCCCATGGGCACGCCCCTGAACACAACCGGCGCGCCCGTGGAAAGCCCGCTGACCGAGCCATCAAAGTACATCACATATTCAAGATCATTGCTGAAAAGGCGGCCACCGCCGAGCAGCATGATGCCCAGCACCAGCAGGGCCAGGCCCCCCAGCACAAAAGCGCCGACAGTTGTTTTGTATGACTGCGAGTTCATCGGGATTGTTCCTTGTGCGAAGTTGCAGCGTGCGAAGTTGCCGCCGTAGCGCTTTCGCCTGCGTCTTCATTCCGGTCGCGCATGCCGCCTCTGGTCAGAAAGAGCTTTGCGCTTTGGTCTGTATTGGGGTCTTTCACCAACTCGCTGGGATTGCCGCTGGCAGTGACCGTTCTGCTTTGCGCATCCAGAAAGATGCTGTTTCTGGCTATGGTGAAAATACTCGGCAACTCGTGAGAAACAATAACAAACGTGGTACCAAGACTGTCGCGCAGCTCCAGTATCAGGTCGTCCAGCAGCCGGGAGCTGACAGGGTCAAGCCCTGCGGAAGGCTCGTCCAGAAAGAGAATCTGCGGATCAAGCGCCAGCGCTCGCGCAAGCCCCGCGCGTTTGCGCATGCCGCCGCTGATCTCCGAGGGGTAATAATCCTCAAATCCGGCCAGACCCGCAAGGGCCAGTTTGAGCGAGGCCTGCTCCCTGATTTCATCATCGGTGAGGTCTGTGTACTGCTGCAGGGGCAGCCCCACATTTTCCGCAAGCGTCATGGAACTCCACAGCGCGCCCCCCTGAAAGAGCACGCCCGTATTGCGCATGATGCGGCTGCGGCTTTCTTCCGTGCCCGCCCAGAAATTTTCGCCATTATAGCAAATCTGCCCTTGCTGCGGCTCCTTAAGGCCCATGAGCACGCGCAGCAGGGTGCTTTTGCCGCAGCCGGAGCCGCCCATGACCATGAAAATATCGCCCACTCGCACGTCAAACGACACGTTGCGCATGAGCACAAAGGAGCCGAAGGCCACTGTAAGGTCGCGCACACTGATGCGCACGTCTTCGTCCGGCACGGCAGGGGCCAGGCTGGACGGAGCAGCGCTGGTCGCGTCCGTGTTTGGCAGGATGATGGGGGGCTGGGCGGCGTCAGGCATGCTACACATCCAGCACGTTGCAGATAACGGTGATAATGGCGGTCGCCACAATAATGCCCACAATGGCCTGCACCACCGCTGTGGTGGTGGCCTGGCCCACAGCCTGGGCGCTACGCCCGCAGCGTATGCCCTGATAGCACCCGGCCACAGCCACAATGGCCCCAAAAACCGTGCCGTACACAAGGCCGATAATCAGATGCTTGAAGGGCACCATCTGGATGGTGGCGTTGATGTATTCCATGGGGTTCAGCCGCAGCATGGTGGTACCCACCAGAAAACCGCCGATAATGCCCATGAGGTCGGCATACAGGGTCAGCAGGGGGATCATGGCCATGAGGGCCAGTACACGCGGCAGCACAAGAAAATCGTGGGGAGAAATACCAAGGGTTGAGAGGGCGTCCACCTCTTCGTTGACCTGCATGGTGCCGATAAGGGCGGCGTAGGCGGCGCCCACCCGGCCCGCCATGACCACGCCCACCATAATGGCCCCCATGACCCGCAACATGCCAATGCCCACAAGGCCCGCAACGTAAATCTGCGCGCCAAACTGGGTGAGCTGCACCGCGCCCACAAAGGCCAGAATCAGGCCAAACAGCAGGCTGGTGAGCGAAATGATGGGCAGGGCGGCCACGCCGCATTCGTGCATGGCGGCAAACAGATCCATGGGGCGCATCTTGGCCCTGCCGAGAAACAGCCGCCAGATGGAAAGCACAATCTCGCCAAGAAAATTCAGAAAGTCCGCGATCTTGGGCGGAAGAGCCAGCACGCTTTCGCCCACGCGGGTCACAAAGCCCGCATCGGTTTTGCTGCGTTCGGAACCTGCCTTGGCAGGAACCGCAAAGGCCAGTTTGATGAGGCGCTCGAGGCCTTCGGGCAGTTCCGTATGCACCGGCAGCTCACGGGCGCGTGCCGCCTTGACCATTTGCACCAGAAAAACCAGGAGGGTGCTGTCCCACTGGCCTAGGTCGGCGCTTTCAAGGCGTACTTCGCGGATGCGCTGGTCGGCTACCTGGCTCAGGGCGGCCATGGCCTCCAGCGGCCAGGGTTCGTCCAGATTCCAGCGCCCGCCAACGCTTACGCGCAGCAGCGGCCCTTGAACAGATACGGTCACTTGCGGACTTGTTTCCATCACTATACTATACGCGTAGCATAACATCTTCGCAAGCGTCCTGGCCTGCGAACCGTTTTGAAACCTTTTTGAAACCCCAAACCACCGGGCTGTCATGTCGCTGAAACAACGCCTCAATCTTTCTGCCGAACCTGTCTTTCTTATGGACGGCTCTGCCTTTATATATCGCGGTTTTTTTGCCAACAAGAACATGCAGCGCTCCGACGGCTTTCCCACCAACGCGCTGGTGGTGGTAACGCGCGTGCTGCTGCGCATTCTGCGCGATGAACGGCCCGCCCATTTTCTCTTCGTCAAGGATGGCAAGGGCAAGAACTTCCGTCACGACCTCTATCCACTGTACAAGGCCAACCGTGACGCCACGCCAGAAGATCTGGTGCGGCAGATGGACCCCATTGTACGCATGGTCAAGGCTCTTGGCATTCCTGTTGAGATTTCTGACGGCTGCGAGGCTGACGATTGCATAGCCTCGCTGGCGGCGCGTTTTTCCGTCCAGCGGCCCGTGGTTATCGTGAGCGGAGATAAAGACCTCAAGCAGTGCCTCGGCCCCAACGTGTACATGTGGGACCCTGCATCCAAGGAAGAAAAACTGCTCTCTGCCGCAGAATTTACGGCGGAAAGCGGCCTCAGGCCCGACCAGTGGGCCGATGTGCAGGCCCTTGTGGGCGACACGAGCGATAATATCCCCGGCGTGCCGGGCATCGGCCCCAAGACGGCGCAGAAAATTTTTGAAATATGCCCAACGCTTGAAGACATTCGCGACCATTTTGCCCTGCTTGGCCCCAAGATTCAGGACAAGCTGCGCGACCACCTTGAAAACATGTTTTTGTGGCGGCAGCTCACCTCTCTTTCACTGGATGTGTGCACGGAGCTGACCCTTGACGACATGACCGTCAATCCTCTGGATGAAGCCCAGTGCGCCAGCATGGCGGAGGAATTTGAACTGCACGCCCTGCGCCGCGACATGGCAACGCTGGCCCGTTTGCAGCGCAGCGCCCCAGCAGGTTCGGCAGCGGCTCCGGCCGAGTCTGACTCTGCAACTGGCGGGTCTGTATCGAATGCTGGCTCAAATATTGGTGCCGATGCCGCCGCGCTCCGTTCTGCTGCCCAGGGTTCGCTGATGGCTCCCGCCGAAAAATCCCCTTCAAAACCTCGCCCCGCAGCCGGGGCAGGCCCGCAGATGAGCTTGCTGGATGTGGCCGACGAACCCGAAGCTCCGCTCCTGAGCGAAGCAGGGCAGTTGCCCCCCTGCGCAGGGCTTGAGGCCGCAATAATCTGGCCCGGCGGGCCGGGCAAACCGCCCCACGTGGCCGTGGCTGGCGGCGATGATTTTCGCTGGGGCGGTAATGTGGAAGACCTTTGCACATGGCTCGCCGGGGCGCAAAGGCTGGTGACGGCTGACCTCAAGGCCCAGCTGATAGCCGCCGCCTGCTGGCGCAAGCTGCCTGCGGAGGCCAATCCGCCGTTCTTTTTTGATCTTGGTCTTGCCGCCTACCTCATTAACCCAGAGGAAAGCGATTACGGCTGGCCCCGTCTGGCTGTGCGCTGGGGCATCCCCCTGCGCGAAGGGCAGGGCGGCAACGGCCCCGCCAGCATGGCCCTGCGCATGGCCGCCGCCATGGAACAGCGGCTGGAGGCTGACGGTCTGCTCGACCTGTACCGCACGCTTGAACTGCCGCTCACGCCCGTGCTGGCCCAGATGGAGGCGCGCGGCGTCGCCATTGACGCAGCGGCCTTTCAGTCTTTTCTTTCAGACGTGCAGGGCGAGATCGACAGGCTCACGCAGGAAGTTTTTGCCGCAGCGGGAACCACGTTCAACATCCGCTCGGCCCAGCAGCTTGGCGAGGTGCTGTTCAACACGCTCAAGCTGCCCTCGCCGCGCAAAACCCGTGGCGGTCAGGCATCCACCAATCAGGAAACACTGGAAAAACTGGCCGGGCAACACCCCGTGGTGGAGAGCATTCTCCAGTTTCGTAAACTGGAAAAAATGCGCTCCACCTATCTGGATCCCCTGCCGCGCCTTGTGGACCCACGCGGGCGCATCCACACGACCTTTAACCAGAAGGCCACGGCCACGGGGCGGCTTTCGTCCAGCAATCCCAATCTTCAGAACATCCCCGTGCGCGGCCCGCTGGGCAAGCGCATGCGCTCGTGCTTTATCGCCGGGCCGGATCACGCCCTTGTTTCCGCCGACTATTCACAGGTAGAACTGCGTGTGCTGGCGCACATGTCGCAGGATACGGCCCTGCTTGAAGCCTTCCGCAACGGCGAGGACATCCACGCCCGCACGGCGGCGCTGGTGTACGACCTGCCGTCCAGCGAGGTCAGCCCCGACCAGCGGCGCAATGCCAAGACCATCAACTTTGGTCTTATTTACGGCATGGGCGCGCAAAAATTGGCTCAGGAGCTGAAAATCACCACCAACGAGGCCAAGGAATTCATTGCGCGCTATTTTGAGCGGCTCACAGGCCTGAAGCAGTTTTATGAAGAGGTGGAGGCTGTTGCCAAGCGGCAGGGCTATGTGACTACCCTTGGCGGGCGGCGGCGCTTGTTGCCCGATATCCATTCCGCCAACGGGCAGAACTACGCGCTGGCGCGGCGGCAGGCTATCAATACCGTGATTCAAGGGTCAGCGGCGGATATCATCAAGCTTGCCATGCTGGCTGTGGCCCATGATGCGGAGTTGAAGCGGCTGGATGCCCGGTTGCTCTTGCAGGTGCATGACGAACTTTTGCTGGAAGTGCCCACGGAGGCTGCGGCTGCTGCGGGTGAACGGGTGGCGGCGCTTATGGGCGGGGTTATGCCGGGCGGCGTGGCTTTGTCTGTGCCGTTGGTCGTTGACTGGGGGCAGGGCAGGGATTGGGGCTCCGCCCACTAGAGCATGGGGGGCTTTTTGTCTCTGGCTGCGTCAAAACGGTTTTTTATTTCGGTCGAGTACCGTGAGAGTACACTCCCTGCATAAAAAAACGTTTTTCCTTGCCAGAAAGCAAAAATCCCCACCATGCAAATGGTTGCCTTGCGGTTTGGGGTGAGCCTGTCAGGCTGATTTACGCAAACCCGACTTTTGCACCCTGAATGCGTCAGCGCCGGGATTTTGATGCTCACGTACTTGAGTACGCTGCGCTCAAAATCCCGGCGCTTTCTTTTCAGTCCGCAAAACGCGTATTTTGCAAATTAGCCCAACACCAGCCATCGCCTCCGCTTTCGCTCCGGCGAGTATAAGGAAGGCAACTCCACGACCAGCTTCTTATGAAGGACGATATTTTTCTGACTTGTAGGACATTCGCTTGATCACGGTTGATCGGGGTAGGTGTTGTTTGCAATGGGCTGTTTTTTTGAACAAAATTTTTATCTATCTGCAATGGTTATTATTTTTATCGACTTGGAAAGCCAAGGGCATGCGCAAGGGGCAAAGCATTTATTCAAGGCATAAAAAACAGTGGTATTTGGCTGAAATGGAAACCATCCAAAGCGAAAGCGGACTCTGGCATTTACGCGGCGCGGAGGGAGATCGCCTGAGCGAGCAAAGCGAGGGGAAGGAAGCTCCCGCAGCTATAGCCGCGTTGCCCTCGTCATCCAGCGGAAGTTGAAAACCCTCTTAGGGGGTGTTCCGGGGGGAGTGCAGAGGGGGCCGAGGAGGGGCGCAGCCCCTAACAGGCCCCCTTTGCCCCGCGCCGGGGAGGCGCATAACCTTCGCCGAAAGGCGAAACCAAGTGCCCGCAGGGCAGCAAACCAAATCATTGTGGCCAGAGGGCGAAACCCCGTGCCCGAAGGCGGCAAAATCCAGTTATCTGCCAGCCGCGCAGCGGCGAAAAACAACACTCCCACCTTTCAAATACGCTTCCAACCCACCGGGCAACTGAAACCTCGTATTCCCCCGCCCCTTGGCAAGAGCATCATTCAGAGCCAGCAAAGTTCGGGCGCGAGCCTGACCGTGAATCTGCCCCGAACTGTCAGAATCTTTGTCAGCATTCCCCGCCGCAGGGCGGCACAAAAAACGCACAGCCCGAACATACAGGCGCAAGCGGGCGGCAGGGTGCAGCCCCGCCAGCAACTTCGCAGGCAAGGTCAGGCTGGGGCCTTCAACAATATCTTTCTTTGCTGAAAGCTCCGCGTCATCCTTCCCCACAATCCACGGATGTTCAGCCAGGGCCGCATCGAGCGCCGTATTCCAGTAATCCTCATCCAGCCGTGCCATTTGCCACAGATCATGCAGGGTGCGGTCAAGGGAGGGATTTTCTTCGCGCAGCAGGGGCAGCACATCCAGCCGCAGCCTGTTGCGCTTGTATTGGCGGCTCTGGTTGCTGGCATCCTCGCGCCAGTCAATGCCGCATTCGACCAACAATGTTCTCAGCGCTTGCGCGTCCGTTGCCAACAGCGGGCGCAGCAGATGGCGCTCGTCATCGCGAGCGGCCATGCCTCCAAGGGCGGGCCATCCTGTGCCCCGCGTGAGGCGCAGCAATACGTCCTCGCTCACATCGCCAGCGTGATGCCCAAGGGCGATAACGTCGGCCCCCACGGCAACGCGCTCCTGCTCAAGCAGGGCATAGCGCAATCGGCGTGCGGCATCTTCAATGCCAGTACCGCTGTTTTCGGCCAGCTTGCGCACATCGGCTTGCCGCACGGTACAGGGGATGTTCAGGATATTGCATACCTGGAGTGTAAATACAGCGTCTTGCGCAGATTCGTCCCGCAAGCCGTGGTCAACGCTCAGGGCGTGGAGGCTCAGCCCCAGCCGTGGGGCCAGCAGGTGCAGCACAACGGCGAGCGCTGTGGAATCGGCCCCGCCGGAAAGAGCCAGCAGCAGCCGCGAATCTTTTGCAAGCCCAAGCCGCGTCAGGCAGAAGCGCTCCACCTCAAGGCAAAGACGGGCCGCGGCGGGCGGGATGTTTTGCAGCGTAGGCGCGGATTTGATCATGGCATGCCTGCGGCAAGGATATATGGGCAGAAGCTCGGCCCGGAGAGATTGGAACTTGTGAAACCGGGAATGACCGATGCAGGAAGGTTTTTGGGGGGCATGTGCCGCCCCAAATCCGTATCAAAAAGCCGTGCCTGGGGGCTTCTCTAACTCAATGATTCTGCGCCAAGGGCAAGGAAAAAGGCTTTTTTTACGAAAGGAGTGTACTCTTACGGTACATGACTGGAGTAAAAAATATCCTTTTGACGCAGCCAGTTGGACAAAAGAATGAGTTAGAGACTGACCCTAAGCCGGATTGATGCCCAGTTCCACCAGCAGGTTCTCAAGCCATACGATCATGCGGTCGCGCAGTTCGGGCGAGGCATAGTGCACACATTCGCAGCGCATGCGGCCACGCGCGCGCACAAGCAGCTCAAGGCGCACAAAATTTTCTTCAATTTCCAGCCCCATGACGTGGGGGCCGCAGCTTTCCTCATGCTCCTGCTGCACTGGCGAGAGCATGTCGGCGGGAACGGGCAGCCAGAAGAGGCCGTCCATGCCCGAGGTAAGCTCCATCTCGGTGAGGGTGGCACTCAGTTTTGCGGTATCTTCTTCCGTGATGTCGTCAATTCCGTACCAGCGCATCAGTGTTCCTCCGAATAGGGGCAGCCAGTTTTATCCAGATTGAAAATACGGCGCGCAATGCTGATGCGCGGGCCGTTGCCCTCCTGGGACATGCTGCCGCGCTTGAGAAACATGATGGGGTCATGGTTGAGCTTGCGCACCAGCGCACCCACCAGAGCCTCAAGGGCATCGCGGGTTTCATCGTTCACCGGGCCGAGCCTTTTGAGGGTCTTGGCCAGTTCTTCCTGTCCCATGCGTTCGCCGCGCTGGATGAGGTCAACGATGGTGGGCTGGACGTCGAGGCTTGAAAGCCAGCGGGAGAACAGCAGCACTTCCTCATTGACGATATCTGCGGCCTTGGCGGCTTCGTCGCGTCGAGTGGCGAGGTTTTCTTCCACCACTTCCTTGAGGTCGTCAATGTCGTACAGATAGACGTTGTCGAGGCCGTTGACGTCCGGGTCGATGTCGCGCGGCACGGCAATGTCGATAAAGAACATGGGCCTGTTTTTGCGGGCCTTGAGCACGGCGCGGATGTCGCGCGCGCGGATGATGGGTTCCTGCGAACCGGTGGAGGTGATGATGATGTCCACCTCTGTCAGGTGCTCTGCCATGTCTTCAAAGGGGATAGCCCGTCCCTTGAACTGCTTTGCCAGCTCCTGCCCGCGCTCGAGCGTGCGGTTGGCAACCAGAATTTCATCAATGCCCGACTGCAAAAGGTGCATGGCGGCAAGTTCGGCCATTTCGCCTGCGCCCACCAGCATTGCCTTATGGGTCTTCATGTCGCCAAAAATGCGTTTGGCAAGCTCCACGGCGGCATAACTGATGGAAACCGCGCTGGAGGCCACCGCAGTTTCTGTGCGCACCCTTTTGGCTACGGAAAAAGCCTTGTGCACCAGCCTGTTAAGTATAACGCCCGTGGCGTGGCACTTGACCGCCTTGCGGTAGGCGGTTTTGAGCTGGCCCAGAATCTGCGGTTCGCCCAGCACCATGGAATCAAGGCTGGACGCCACAGAAAACAGATGGCGCACCGCCTCCAGATTCTTGTGCACATAGACGTAGGGCTTGAGTTCCTCGGGCTTCGCGCCGCGCGCAACGGCCCAGTTTTCAAGCATCTGCCCGGCTACGTCGCCGTTGCCGGCGGCCAGCAGCTCCACGCGGTTACAGGTGGAAAGGATCACGCTTTCGCTCACCGCGCCAACACACGGCACGGCCCAATGCTCTTCATCGCAGTGGTTGACCAGGGCAAAGCGCTCGCGCACGTCCACGCTGGCAGTGCGATGATTCAGGCCGACAAGAAAGATATCACAGTCCATGATGATAGCCCGGTCAGCGCCGGATGAATGCGTGGTGTGTTTCCATGAAGGTATTCACCACAATGATTGAAAAGAGGCAGAGAATAAATACAAAAACAGCCAGTTGCGCAGGCTTGCGGCCCTTCCAGCCCTTGGTGAGGCGGTTGTGGAAAAGCACGGAGTAGAACAGCCAGATCACAATGCTGATAACTTCCTTGGGGTCGCCCGTAACCGTGCCGCCAAATACCGGCTTGGCCCAGATAAGCCCGGAAACGATGCCCAGAGTGTACATGGGGAAGCCGATCATGGTCGTGATGGCATTGATTTTATCAAGCATGGAGAGGGCGGGCATGTCGAGCCAAAAGCCCTTCATGGTCAGCTTGCTTTTGATGCGCCCCTCCATGAACAGAAAGAGCGCTCCGGCGGCAAAGGCCAGCGCCAGCAGGGCAAGGCTCAAAAAGAGCGAGCCGATGTGCAGGGCGTAAAACGAGGTGTTGAGCGAGGGCGGAACCTGCACCACCGAGGCCAGATACGGGGCCGACATGGCAAAGAGCATAAGCCCGAGCGGCGTGGCGAATACCAGCGGAATCTCCTGCCGCAGCTTGGCCCAGGCGGCAATGCCGCAGAGCACCACAAACCAGGCCATGAGCTGAAAGTACGCGCCAGCGCTCAGGCCGCCGGGCAGGGCCTTGTGAAAGCCCAGAAAGAGCATGAGCGTCTGGCAGGCAAAGCCCGCCAGCGCCACGCTACAGCCTATCTTGCGCCACAGGGCGCTGCGCGCGGCAACGCCCGCAAGCCCTGCAACACTGGCCGAGCCATAGAGCAGCAGGGTTACGGCGGTGGAAAATTCAGGGGAGATCATGGAGCAACTCCGCTATATTGGCGTGCAGTGCGGGCGGAAGCGCCGCCTGCAAATAACGCGTACAGTTTTCATGGTCGTGTTCTTCCAGCCACTGTTGCAGAGGTGATTCTGCCAGCTTGCGGAACAATCCGGTATTCTGCCCTGTATCGTGCCCCAAGGCAAGAACCAGAGGCCGCAGCCGACCCATCAGGGTTGCCATGCGCGAACGCGGTTCAAGCCAGCGCTCAAGTTCGCCCTTCCAGCGGCGGGCCAGCGCGGGGCTTGCCCCGCCAGTGGAAAGCGCCGCCGCAAGCGGGGTGCTGCGGGCCACGGCTGGCACCTGAAAACAGCCCTCATCCGGATTGCTCGCGCTGTTGCACAAAATACCCGCAACGGCGCACAGGGCGGCAATGCGGCTGTTTTCCGCAGCGCTGCCCGTGGCGGCAAATACCAGCCCGCAGCCATTGAGGTCGGCAGTCTCGCAGGCGCGGCGTTCAAAGTGTACCCTTGGGTCGCGTAGCAGTTCCGCCGCTTCCGGCGCTGATTCCGTCGCAGGCCCGGCAGGGTCGAGCACCAGCACGGATGCCGGATTGCAGGCCAGCAGGCCGGAAAGTTTGCGTTGCCCCACCTGACCAAGGCCGACCACCAGACAGCGAATGCCTGAGAGCGAGATGAATATGGGGTAGAGCGGGGCGGGGGGCAGTTGTGCGCGCATGTGTGATCCAGATGGTGAAAGAAGCTTGAGGGTGAGCATACAGCAGCGCGAAATATTTTGCAAAGGGCTTGCGCGCCGCAGCATTTGCGCAACTTTGACTGTTGTGCAGCGAAGCTGCGCCGCACATTGCTTGCCTAGGTGGACAGATTGCCTTAGATTGTGGGCAATTGGCAGTTTTACGCATGCTTGCGGCTATTGACCGGTTACTGCCATCAACAACCATACGGAACGACATGCCCAAATTTTTGGTCATACAGGCGGCACGCTTTGGCGATCTGGTGCAGACCAAGCGCCTGTTGTTGAGCCTGGCCTTGCGCGGCGAGGTTCATCTTGCCGTGGATGTCAGCCTGGTTCCGCTGGCCAGGGTGCTCTATCCCTTTGCCGAGCTGCACGCCCTGTCGGTGCACGGCAGGCCCGAGGCAGAGGCGCTGGCGCGCAACACCGCTGTGCTGGACCGTTGGCAGGGCTTGCCCTTTGAAGCCGTGTACAACTGCAATTTTTCCGGCACTACTGCGGCCCTGTGCCGAGTTTTTGAGGTGGAACAGGTTCAGGGGTACCGGCCAGAGGCCGGGGGCATTTCGCGCTCGCCCTGGGCGCGTCTTGGCTTCCGCCTCAGTGAGCGGCGCGCGCTGGCAACGATGAATCTTGTGGATTTTTGGGCGCATTTTGCACCAGAGCCGGTTGAGCCCCGCAGGGTCAACCCTGTGGCGACCCCCGGCGGGCGAGGGCTCGGCGTGGTGCTGGCAGGGCGCGAATCGCGCCGCTCGTTGCCCGTGCCCGTGCTGGCCGAGGTGGTGCGCACAGCCTTTGGGGCATTGGGCGGCCCGCGCATTCTGTTGCTGGGTTCAAGGGCGGAGCAGCCCGCTGCCCGTCAACTCTTGCGGCAGTTGCCTGGCAAGATGCTCGACAGGGTGGAAGATTGCAGCGGCAAAACAGACTGGCCCTCCCTTGTGGACGCCGTAGACGGGCTGGATGCGCTGATCACGCCCGATACGGGCATCATGCACCTTGGCGCGCACCTTGGCGTGCCTGTGCTTGGTTTTTTTCTCTCTTCAGCCTGGCTGCACGAAACCGGGCCATACGGCGAGGGCCATCATGTGTGGCAGACGGCGCGCTCCTGCGGGCCGTGTCTTGAAACCGCCCCTTGTCCCTACGATGTAGCCTGTGGTCAGCCCCTGGCGCAGGTGGAGCTTTTGCGCTCCATTGCCGCAGTACTTGCCCGTCTAAAATCGGGCGCGCCCTTTGCCGTCGCACAGGCGGAATCATGGCCGCCCCTGCCAGCGGATTTGCAGTTGTGGCGCACGGGCATGGACTCCTTGGGCACGCTGCCGCACCTGCTCGCGGGAAGTGACCCGCATGCGCAGGAGCGCAGGCGCGTGCGCGATTTTCTGGCTGCGCGCCTGCATCTGCCCATGCCGGACGAAAGCGCCGCTCTTGCCCCGCAAGCTCCGAATCTTGACGAATGGCTTTATAACGATGCGGACTGGATGTTGCCGCCAGGGAGATACTGCTGATGCCCGCCGCTCCTCTGCGAATTCTTGTGGTGCTGCCCATGTACGGCGGCTCGCTGCCCATCGGCCGCTACTGCGCCAGCGCCCTCAGCGGGCTGGGGCACAGCGTGCGCGTGTTTGAGGCTCCCTTGCTGCATCCGGCCTTTACCGGGCTGCGCGGCCTTGGGTTGGCCCCGACGCAGACTGCCCAACTGGAAAATTCTTTTTTGCAGGTGGTTTCTCAGGCCGTGTGGGCGCAGGTTCAGGCGCAGGAGCCGCATCTGGTGCTGGCCCTGGCGCAGGCTCCCATAGGGCGCAGCCTGTTGCAGCGTTTGCGCAGGTCGGGCGTGCGTACAGCCATGTGGTTTGTGGAAGATCACGAGGTTTTTGATTACTGGAAGGCCTACGCACCACTGTACGATGTTTTTGCCGTTATCCAGAAAGAGCCTTTTTTATCCATGCTCTCGGGCATCGGGCAGGGCAATGCCCTGTATCTGCCGCTGGCGGCCCAGCCGGATTTCCACAAGCCACTGGAGCTGACCGAGCAGGAAAAGCGCGAATATGGGGCCGATATCGGCTTTCTTGGCGCGGGTTACCCCAACCGTCGGCTGGCTTTTCGTCAGCTTGTGGGGCGTGATTTTAAAATCTGGGGGTCGGACTGGGACGGCGAGAGCCTGCTTGCGCCCCACGTGCAGCGCGGCGGCGCGCGCATTGATGCGGATGAGAGCGTCAAAATCTACAATGCCACGCGCGTCAACCTGAATCTGCACTCGAGCCTTGGCACTGCGGAGCTTGTGAGCAAGGGTGATTTTGTCAATCCGCGCACTTTTGAACTGGCGTGCATGGGGGCCTTTCAGCTTGTGGACAGGCGGGCGCTCATGCCCGAGCTGTTTGCGCAGGATGAACTGGCAACCTTTGGCACGCTGGAAGAATTTTACGCGGGCATCGAGTATTTTCTGGCCCATCCGGACGAACGTCATGCCTTTGCCGCCCGCGCAAGGGAGCGGGTGTTGCGCGATCATACGTACGAGCAACGCATGGCTGCGCTGCTCGACTTTGTGGAGCAGCGCCTCGGCCCCTGGCCGGTGGAGCTGGGTTCTTCCGGCGGCATGCCGCCCGATGTTGAGGCCGTGCTTTCGCCCGAGATTCGCAGGGACATGGCGGCGATGTTGCAGGGGCTTGGCCTTGGCCCCAATGCCGGATTTGATGATGTCATCAATGCCTTGCGCGCCCGTAGCGGCGTGTTGACAGAAACCGAGGCTGCCCTGCTGTTTCTCGATGAATGGCGCAGGCAATACGGCAAAAAATAACTTTCCAATATAGTTGCATAATTCCTAGTGCGCCATGCCCGGTTTTGCCAGCAGCGCGCAGATATGAAAAACCCCGCCGTAGAGGCGGGGTTTTTACGTCATATCCATGCGGCAATTAGCCGCTATTGCACAATATCGGTCATGGATGGGGGCAGGGTGATTTCCGTCATGTTGAGGTAGAAGGGCAGCATGATGGCAACTGCCAGCACCAGCGCGGCCAGCAGGGTGATCTTGTGGCGCATGGGGGTGGCGCTGCGGGCCACGAATGTCCAGAGCAGGGCCGGAACAAGCCAGAGCAGCAGCTCTGCGCTTTCCATAATGGCGTCAGTGGCGGTAAACGTGTCGTTTTGCCAGGCGTTCTGCACGTCAAACACCGAGGATGCCAGCAAAATAACCCAGAAAACAGCCCAGGCGTTGCGCGCCCATGTGGCGCACCAGGGGAGCATGGTATTGTAGTGGTCGCGGCCAAAGTCGTCATATTTGCGGCGCAGCACAAGCCAGAAAGCGCCCATGCCGCCAGCCACGGCCAGCATCAGGGGCAACGACCAGAAAAGGGCGCACCAGAAGGGGGTTCCAAAACCGGGAACATAAATGTGCCCAAGGGTCAGCAAGTCCGCATCGGGGCGGGCCAGTGCCATGAGCAGGCGGGCCGCAGCCAGGGACGCCACGGTGGCGATGATGCCCTGAATGCCGCTGACCACGCCCATGCCCACATGCAGCATGGGCAGCTTGAGCAAGAATTTCCACAAGGCAAAATACATGCTGTTGATAAGTACGGCCAGCCCGAGCATGATCCAGCTCATTTCAACCATGAAGTCGGAGATGGAGTCGGGCGTATAGGAGCTTTGCGTAAAGAAGAGCCAGACCCTGCCGCAGATGAGCAGCGCCCAGCCAAGCAGCAATGAGAGCAAGGCCAGCTGGCGCGCGCATTTTTCATAGGAGGCGCGCTTGCGCGTAACCGCCAGCGCCCGTGCGGTGGCAGACATGAAACCCAGGCCCGCAAAGGCCAGCAGGGCCGCGAGCGGTAGGGCTATGCTCAGGGCGTCAAGGCCCATGCGCGCCATGGGAAAGGACTGTCCAAGATGCCGCAACGCGTCCATCCAAGTTGTCAGGGCCGCTGCCATTTCCTGGAAAAAATTCATCTGGCTTCGCCTCCGGTCTGGCTTGATGCCGGATAGGAACTGTTCATGCGGATTATTGCCGCCTTTTGCCTGCCGTGTTTCGGGTGAGCCACCTGTGCACGTGCGAATGAAGGCAAAATCCCGTTTGCAGCCGGGCGCAGGGCACACCAAAAGCTGCGGAACAGACTTTTTGATGCTGCGATGCTCCGGTTGTCCGTATCTGTTATGTAGTACGAGCGTGAGCAAGCCTGTTCTTGCCTGAAAAACGCTGCCGCTGCAAGAGTTCTTGAAATATGGCCGGGGTTGAGGCACAAGAAAGGTTGGCAGGTTGATGGGCTTGTGCGTTTGCAGTTCTGGCGGCTTTAGCAGCCGGGCAAGCGACAAGACCGGGCCGAAATTTTTTTGATGGGCGTCTGTTGCGGGCTTTTGATGCATTGAGCGATATTTCAACGCAAGAATGCTCTTGTGCTGGAGACCGGGATGAAAACACTGATTGTTGTGCCGTTGGCCTGCGTTGCGCTGGTTGCTGGCTGCGCTTCTTCTGACAAAATGCGTCAGGTGGAATCGACCAGCGAAACCAACCAGAAGCTGCTGCGCGAGACCGACCAGCGATTGCGTACGCTGGAGCAAAGCGTAAATACGCTTGATACCCAGGTTGCCCAGCTCAATAACAGGGTTTACGAAGTGCGCACCCGTGGCGGACAAAAAACCGGCATGACCGTGGTGCCCATTATTCCGCCGCAGCCTCACAAGAGCGTTGTGGTTACGCCTGCCCAGCCGGAAAGCGCCCAGCTTACCGCACACGGCCCGGTTGCGCCCAGCAGCTCCGAGCGCCCCCCAGTTAATCCCGCTCAGCCCGCAGCCAGTGCTGTTCCAGCAAACTCCACAGCGCCCAACGCCCGTACTGTTGATCCCGCCGCCACAATCAGGCCCATTCCCGCTGCCGCCCCGCGTGAGACCGCCAGGGCCGAAGCCGAGGCGATGCCCAAAACTTCTGCGGAAAAGATCCCTGCAGCAAAGACCGCTGCACAGCAAAGCTCCGCAGAAAAGCCGCAAGCTGCCGCCAAGGGCGCGGCGGGGGCTGCTTCGGCCGGATCTGCTGCATCTTTCGCTCTGCCGCCCGAGTCGGCTTTGCCCCCTGCGGCTTCTGCCGCAAGCGGAAAGGGGGCGGTTCAGCCCATGCTGCCGCCTGTTGCCGCAGCCGGGGGCAATCCTGATGTCCCCGTGCCTTCTGTGCCGGTCTCTGATCTTGCGCTGCCGCCCGAACATCCTGGGCTGGGCCTGCCGCCCCTGCCTGGGGATGCCGCCGCCAAAAACGGCGCAAAGGGCAAGGCTGCCAAAGCCGCTGCCTCACCTGCTCCTGCTTCGGCCCCTGCTTCGGCGGCAAGCGCTGCCGCCACGCCTGCTGTCTCGGCGCAAGCCCAGCCCGCAGCCTTGCCCAAGAGCGGCAAGGGCGAGGAAGCCGCATACAAGGCTGCCTTGCAGCCTGCCATGTCTGGCCGGGCCGCAGACAGTATTGGCCGTTTTCAGACCTTTTTGCAGGAATACCCGCAGGGCCGCTTTGCCGCCAATGCGGAATACTGGATTGGCGAGGGCTACTACGCCCAGGGCAAGTACAAGGATGCGCTGGCGCAGTTTGAAAAGGTCAACAGCCAGTGGCCTCGCCATCACAAGAATGCCGATGCCCTGCTGAAAACCGGCATGACCTTGAGCCGTATGGGCGACAAGGAAGGCGCCGCGCAGGCGTACAAAAAACTGCTGTCGCAGTTTCCCAACTCTGAAGCGGCGGGGCTTGCCCGGTCGCGTGGTCTGGCCCGGTAAAATGGGCTGCACAGCGGCGCTGGGCCATACAGCGGTGGCGGCATGAGCCAGCCATGTAAAACTCTGGCTGTAATGGACGAGGCCGCCCGCAAGGAATACTGGGCAAGCCTTGCCCTGCGGCACTGCCGTGGGCTGGGTGCGCGTTCTGCCGCACGCCTTGCGCGGCACTTTGGCTCGGCCTACGCCGCCGTGCAGGCGCGCGAACTCTGGCATGAGGCGGGCGTCAACAAGGGGCAGGCCGCCGAACTGGCTACGGGGTCGTGGCGTGTCACTGCCAGAGAAGAATGGGATCGCGCCCGCGATCTTGCCGCATCCATAGTCCTGTGGACAGACCCTGAATATCCCGTGCTGCTGCGCCCGGTTATTGATGCGCCCCTGCTGCTCTATTGCCGGGGTGATCTTTCCCTGCTGCAATCGCCGGGTTTTGCGGTGGTTGGCTCGCGCAAGGCCACCAAACATGGCAGGTCTGTGGCCGAATACATGGCGCGCTGCCTTTCGGCCTGCGGCATTGCCATTGTTTCCGGCATGGCGCTGGGCATAGACAGGGTTGCCCATGAGGCCGCGCTTGAGCGCGTTGGCCGCAGCATCGGCGTGTTGGGAACGGGCATTGATATGCTCTATCCCATTGGCAACATGACTGTTTTTGATGAAATGGAGCGCCGGGGTCTGCTGATCTCTGAATTCGCGCCCGGCACTCTGCCGCATGCGGGCAATTTCCCCATCCGCAACCGCATTATCAGCGGGCTGTCGCTGGGAGTGCTGGTGGTGGAGGCCGCCCAGCGGTCGGGCAGTCTTATCACGGCGCGGCTGGCTCTGGAGCAAAACCGCGAAGTGTACGCCGTGCCGGGGCCTGCGCTGGATGCCCATTGCCTTGGCTGTCAGGATTTGGTGCGTCAGGGCGCGCATGCCGTATTCAGCGCCGAGGACGTGTTGCGCGATCTGGCGGAGCAGTTGCGGCCCTTTGGCATCAGCGAGGGCAGTGTTCCCGGTGAAGAGGAAGGACTGCTGGAGGATGTGCCTGTGCCGCAATCATCCAAGGCGGCAGGCACGTCCAGAGCGTCAGCACCCAGCGCAGCAGGCCGGGGCACCGCAGACAAGGGCGCGGCGGCTGGCAAACCCGGCAAGGCCGATGAGCAGGATGCCCCAACCGGGGAGCATGCCAGCGAAAATGCACCTATTATAGATGATGCCAGCAGCAATGCATGCACAGTGCAGCCCCTTAACGAGGGCGAGCGCGCCGCTGCGGAAAACGCCGCTGCCGCCGATGGCAACGCTGATCTGCTTGCGTATCTGCGTCAGCATGGCCCCACCCATGCCGATGTTCTGGCTGATGCCGCAGGGCTGAGCGCTGCGGCGGCCAATGCCGCTCTTGTGGGGCTTGAGATGCTGGGCAAGGTGCGGCGTTTGCCCGGCGCGCGCTATGAGGTGACGGCATGAGCAGGGCACAGGGCGGGCAAAAAGGCCCGGTCGGCGCGACCACCAGCCAAAAAGCCGGGGGCGGTGCTGCTGCGGCCAAAACAACAGCGCGCAAAAAAACTGCGGGCAAGCAAACGCAAGGCTCGTTGACCGAGGCAGCCACGCCAAACACGCAGGAACAGGCCGCTGGCGGGCAACGCAAACCCGGCCCCGACCGGGCAAAGCTCTTTGTTGATGCCTTTCTGGCCTGGATGGAAGTGCAGAAGGGCGCTTCGCCCGCCACGCTCAAAGCCTACGGCAGCGACCTTGCGCAACTCATCGAATTTCTGCGCGGGCAGGATGCTGACCTTGGAAGGCCCGAATCCGTCACCCGGCGGCACGTGCAGGCCTATCTGGCCTGGCTGTTCCGTCAGGGCGAGGCCAAAAGCTCCATGGCCAGAAAACTGGCGGCTGTGCGTTCATTCTTCCGTTTTCAACAGCGCAATGGTGTGGTAACAGAAAATGTGGCCGCGCAGGTGCGTAATCCCCGGCAGGAAAAACGCCACCCTCGCGCCCTGAATGTGGACGAAACCTTTGCCTTGCTGGATGCGGAGCATGGGCCGGCCGGGACAGAGAGCGCCGAATCCGCGCGCCTGCTGTGCCGCGACCTTGCCCTTGCGGAACTGCTCTACGGTTCTGGCCTGCGCATTTCAGAGGCGCTTGGCCTCAATATTGATGATGTGCAGCTTTCATCGCGCGTGCTGCGCGTTATGGGCAAGGGCTCGCGTGAGCGGCTTGCGCCGCTTTCCGACACGTCGTGCGAGAGCCTCAGGGCATGGCTTGACGAGCGCCCGCTTCTGGCCCTGCCGGAAGAGCAGGCCCTGTTTGTGGGTTCGCGTGGTTCGCGCCTGAACCGCAGGGAGGCCGCGCGCATTGTGGAGCGCCTGTGCCGCCGGGCCGGGCTGGATTTTACAGTGTCGCCGCACAGCCTGCGCCATTCGTTTGCCACGCACCTGCTTTCGGCAGGGGCCGACCTGCGCAGCGTGCAGGAGCTGCTGGGACACCGCAGATTGACCACCACCCAGCGCTACACGCAGGTAAGCCTTGAGCATTTGATGGAAGCCTATGACAAGGCCCATCCCAAGGCGACGAAAAAATAAAAAAATCACTAAGTTAAAAATATCGTTTATTTTCAGATAGATGTGTTTTGTGGGGTAGGGTGTCCACTAATCTGTTTCGGGTTTTTTTGTGCGAAGACCTTGGCATGGACAGGACTTTGTGCTAAAGAGAACAAAGCGGTCGCACTGAACCGCATACCCGAACAATACCGGAAGGAGAGACTGTCATGTCCGCATTAGTTATTGGTCACATGAATCCTGATACCGACAGCATCATTTCTGCCATTGCCGCCGCCGACCTGTACAGCAAGCGCGGTCTGGACGTTACCCCTGCCGCTCAGGGCGCGCCCACTCCTGAAACCGAATTCGTGCTCAAGAAGTTCGGTCTCACCGCTCCCCAGGTTGTTGCCGACGTGGCTGGCAAGAATCTGTATCTGGTGGACTATTCCGATCTGGCTCAGGCCCCCAAGGGAATGGATTCTGCCTGTGTGCTCGGTATCGCTGATCACCACAAGCTTGGTGATGTGACCACCTCCGCGCCCCTGGAAGCCTGGATCTGGCCCGTGGGCTGCACCTGCACCGTGCTGAAGAACATGTTTGACTTCTACGGCGTGGAAATTTCCAAGGGCATCGCTGGCGGCATGCTGTGCGCCATCCTCTCCGATACCGTTATCTTCAAGTCCCCCACCTGCACCCCCGCCGACAAGAAGGCCGTTGAAGAACTGGCCAAGATCGCGGGCGTGAGCGACGTTATGGCTCTGGGCATGGAAATGTTCAAGGTCAAGAGCGCCGTTGAAGGCACCTCCATGAAGGATCTGGTCTTCCGTGACTACAAGGACTTCGACATGGGCGGCAAGAAAGTTGGCATCGGCCAGCTCGAAGTGGTCGACCTTTCCATTCTGGAACCCGTCAAGGCTGGCCTTCAGGCCGAAATCGCCCGCGTGAAGGGCGAAGGCCGTCACAGCGTGTTCCTGCTGCTCACCGACATCATGAAGGAAGGCTCTGAAATGCTGATCGTTTCTGACGATCCTTCCGTGGTGGAAAAGGCTTTTGGCGTGAAGGCCGAAGGCAAATCCGTGTGGCTGCCCGGCGTGATGAGCCGCAAAAAGCAGGTCGTGCCCAACTTTGAAAAGGCTTTCAAGTAAGCTCTAGCTTAGCTTGAAATGATTTTGCCCCGCCGGGGCAGGGAAGCAGGTTCTTGCGAACCGAACCCCTGCCTTGGCGGGGTTCTTTTTTGCAGGGCAGCACTTGGCGCTTTTTTGAGCAGCAGTGGCTGCCTTTTGCCCAGGGTGAGGCGGCGTCATAATAGTGCCGCACAGGCGGGCGATTTGTGCGGTTGCGGCTGGATGCCCCAACAGCGGCCCCCATGCGCAGGCAGTTCCGCTTTTGCAGTGCTTTATCCGCGCGCGGGGGCAGGGGCAAGGGTGCGTAAGATGCGGCAAAATCGTGGGGGATGCCTTCGGGGCAGGCCGTTGACCGCAGCGCCTGCATGTTGCCGCGCAATTCAGTTGAGGGCTGGCTCTGCTGGTGCTCGGACGCAAAAAGGCTGCCAGTTCTGTGCGAACCGACAGCCTCTGATTCTTATACTGCAGGGTTGGACGAGTGTGCGGCCTACAGGCTGCGCTCTTCCAGACCTTCGCCGCTCTTTTGTTTGGCCTTGTTGGGCGGGGTAGTGACAGGCTGCAAGCCGGGCACCACGTCATGCACTTCCGTAGGCGGCAAGAGCGGATCGGCGGCATCGCGCTGAATGACCTTGCTGTCGCGCACGTACAGCGTGCAGGAAAGGCCAAAGCACTCGTATACCGCAGCAACAGTGCCCTTGAGCTTTTCCTGATCATTGAGCGGCGGTGGAACCAGCACGTAATAAATGCGGGTGCGCCCGCCCCTCTTGGGTTCCACAAAGCAGGAAACTATCCATTCATCCTGTCCGTCCCCGTTCCAGTCCGCAATGCCGACCATATTGACTTTAAGCTTCTGCGTGGCATGATTGATGCTGAAACCGTTGGGGAAACGCTGCACGCGGCTGTCGGGCAGGATGGTGGCGGAAAATGTTTCGCCAAGATACACATCGTGCGCCGTATCGTTTTGCAGCATAAATGAGGGCGAAAGGCGGGTGAAAAGTATGTCGCCGTAGTCTTTCAAACCCTTGAACGACATGGGGGCCGTGTAGGAGCCGTCCTTGTCCAGCAGGTCACGGGCCTGAAGTTCCTTGGGCATGTTATGCGCCATTTTCATGAATTCGTCTTTTTCCACCACAACTACAGGGCGGGTGGTACCGCAGCCGGCAAGCAGACAGCCCAGGCAAAGCAGGGCGCAGATTCGCGATAAGACCATGATATGTGTCGACTCCCCTGGCGGAGATTTGACGGCAAAAAGCCGCTTCTCCGTGAATGCAGCTTTTGTAAGCGTCTGCGAGCGGCTTGTAAAGAGCATTGCGGGTAGTATGGTACGGTATCTGCATGTTTTTATGATAATGTCATGAAAATGCTCCAACCCCACAGGACACGACATGCCCGAACCAATATATTTGCAAATGCCCGAACCCAGACTGAAAAAGCATGGCCGCATGTTTTTGCGCCTCCTGCCCCTGTGGGTGATAGGCTGTCTGGTTGCCGCCGGGTGGTGGTGGATTGAATCTGGCCGCGTAACAAGCACCTGGGCCATGCTCGATGGCATGGTGTATGCGGTTTCGTCCGAATTCCCCGCCAAGGTCGAATCCGTGGCTGTTCGCGAGGGCGACCGCGTCAAAAAAGGGCAGGTCTTGGCCCGGCTGGACGCCAGAGCTTATGCTGGCCGTGTGGGCGAAGCTGGGCGCGAGGCAGCCGGTCTGCGCGCTATGGCTGGCCCGCCGAGCATTGAAGAAACCGCAGCCCGGCTCAAGCAGGCGCAGGATTCGGAACAGGAGATGGTGCGCCGCATCGCACTGGCGCGGCATGATGAAGATCTCAAACAGAAAGCGCGTGAAGAGCGCGTGGCAGAGCATGTGCGCGCCCAGCTTGCCCTGCGCACCCTTGATAGCCAGGGCGGTGAACGCGCCGTGGGCAGCGCGCGCTACGCAGCCGCCAAGCAGGCGGAAGCTCAGACCCGCCTTGCCAAGGAGCGGGCCATTGTGGAATTTGAACAGGTCAGCCTTGTGCGCGCAGCCATAGATCAGGAACTTGCCCGAGTGCGTGCGGAAGCTCTGCGTTACAAACAGTTGGCCTCAAGCAACCGCTATGCGCCAAAATATGTGGCAGGCGCCTTGGGCGCTGCCATGAATGCCGTGCCGCAAAATGCTGTGGACGGCAATCTCTACGCGCCGCAGGATGGGCGCATTCTGCGCGGCATCGCCATGCCGGGGCAGTCTGTGCAGCGCGGTGAACCCGTGGTCCTGCTGTTGCCCGAGGGCAAGGAAGCGCAAAAATCCTTCTGGCTGTTGGCCTTTTTTACGCAGGATGCCGCCAATGCCCTCAAGCCGGGCCAGAAATGCGCCATAACCCTGAAAAATGACACCAGGCTTGAAGGGCGCGTCTATGACAGGCTCGACCCGCAGCCCCTGCCGCCCAATGCCCTTGCGGATAGCAAGGATGCCAGTGAGACTGCGGCCCGCCCGGAAGTTTACGTGCCTGTGCGCATAACCATCAGTGATGGCGAGGGCAAGCAGTTTGAACCAGGCATGCTGGGGAAGTGCGAGGTTATGACGAGGGTTTTCTGGAATTAGGGGACGTTTGGGGGGCTTGCGGGGCGGGCGGCTAACTGAAATTTCTGAAATTTTCTGCCCTGTGGGCACAGGATTCCGTCCTCTGGCGGAGTTTAGGACGCCTGTGCGGCACGCGATTTCAGCTTACCCACTGAGGTCGATTAAATTTTTTGCTCTTTGGGCACGATATTTCGCCCTCCGGCGAAATTTTGGAAGCCTGCGCGGCGCGCGGCAAGGCGGGGCCGGTTATGGGGCTTCGCCCCCTTCGCGGCCCCCCTTGCATCCCCCCCCGAAGCACCCCCAAAGAGGGCTTTCAACTATCTTTATGCTACGAGGGCAACGCGGCTATAGCTGCGGGAGCTTCCTTCCCTCGCTGCGCTCACTCAGGGGATCTCCCTCCGCGCCGCGTTAATGCCAGAGAACGCTTCCGCTTTGAATCAAAAGCTGCTTCAGCCATGATTGAAGATTCTTCTGAAGTGCTGAAAACAGCTCTCTGAATATTTCGTTCAGCCATGATCAAATGGATAAATTGAGAGTCAGAAAAATCCGCCCGCCCCTCCTATCTGTCCGTTGCTATCTTCCCCCTACTTCCCGGTGTACACGGCACCAGACGTGGGGCTTTCCTTAACCACGATTTTTGAAAGCCCCCTGATCTGGGGATCCAGCTTGCCCCAGAGCCAGATGGCGATATTTTCGCTGGTGGGATTTTCAAGCCCTTCAATATCATTCAGATACGTGTGATCCAGCTGGTCAACATACGACTTCGCAGTCGCTTTGATGTCGCCAAAATCAACAACCCAGCCATTGGTTTCAGACACTTCGCCCTGCACATAAACTTCAACAACAAAAGTATGCCCATGCAGATTGCCGCATTTGTGGCCTACCGGTACAGCGGGCAACCGGTGCGCCGCGTCAAACGTCATAGTAACGTAAATATCCATATGTTCTCCTAAGCAATGCCGATAAACTTGTGCGTCTGGAGGCTGAGCTTCCACAGCGGGCGATCCTGACAGATTCTGACAGCATCTTCTGTTGCCTGTGACTGACCTGCATAGTCGCGTGGTTGCAGAAAAAAATGTTTGAAATCCAGTTGCTCAAAATCCTGTACGGAAATGCCCTCTTGAGGCCAGACGAGCTTCAGCTCGCTCCCGGATGTAACAACCAGCTTTGTTCCCGCCTTGGGGCTGACCGTAATCCAGTCCAGGCCTTTGGGCAGGGGGAGCGTCCCGTTGGTTTCTATTCCTGTTTCCACACCGCAGCGGCCCAACTCCTGCAACAATTCTTCTGTAAGTTGCAGGGCAGGCTCCCCACCTGTGAAGACCACGTACGGCCGATAGCCCGGATGCGTATAGCTGGGGAAAAAAGAGCAGATCGCCTGGGCCAGCGTAGCGGCGTTTTTGAATTCTCCGCCCGATTTCTCGGCCCCGAGAAAGTCTGTATCGCAAAATGGGCATTTGGCAAATTTGCGATCTTCTTCCCGCCCTGACCAGAGGTTGCAGCCGGAAAAACGGCAGAAAATCGCGGGGCGGCCCGCGTGGAACCCTTCCCCCTGCAACGTATAAAAGATTTCCTTGACTGCAAAGCTCACTATATTTCTCCAGTTCCACCGCGTAGTTGTCATACGCTGCCTTTTACCTCACAGGCAGGCAGCCGCAATTTTTCTGCGTGAAGCGCGTATTCTTATACCCTCAGAGACATGCTGAGGCAAAATGTGTATTTTATCAAGAATATCAATGGAGTGCTGGAAGCATCCAGGCAAAGGACTTGCAGCTTTTGAAAAGCAAGCGCCGGGATTTTGCGCACCCGTATTCCTGCACGGAAGCATCAAAAACCCGGCGCTGACGCATTCAGCGCGGCAAAACCGTGTTTGCGGCATTACGCCAGACAGAAACGCCAATTCCCGATTGGGGGATGGAGCCAGTTCTGGAGCCAGTTATGGAGCCAATTCTAGAGCCTGTTCAGCTCGCCTGTCCTTCCAGCTCTGCGAGATGATTGCGGGCAAAATCCAGGCTGGCATCAAGCTCCAGCGCGGCGCTCAGATATTCGCGGGCCGGCTCGGCATTGCCCATGAATTTTTCGCATAGGCCGAGGTTGGCGAGGTCCATTGCAGAGCCTTTGTCCACCCGCAGCACAGCCTTAAAGGCTTCTGCCGCCTTGACATAGTCGCCAGTCTTGAAGTGGGCCACGCCAAGCAGATTGCCGTATTCCTTCATGTCCGGGCAGAGCCTGGCAGCGGCTGCCAGCGCGGGCAGGGCCTCCTGCCAGCGGCATTCAAGGGTGTCTGCATAGCCAAGGTAAAAGGAGGCCAGAGCCTGGGAATCCGCATCCGGTTGCAGGGGAACGGCTGCGGCAAAGGCGCTGCGGGCAGTGTTGAAGTCTTCCGCGCGCAGGGCCAGCATGCCTTCAAAAAAAGGCAGAAAATGCGCGCCGGGATAGCACGATTCCAGCACCTTCAACCCGTGCAGCACTGTCTCCGCATCGGCTTCCTCCACGAGTTTGCGGCCCACAAAGAGGCCAAGGCTCTGGTTGCGGTCGCGCTCGCGAAAATGCAGGCCCGGCACAATGCTGTAGTGGGTGGGGATGCCAAGGCGAGGATGCGTGGTTTCTACCGCGTAAAGCTCCAGCGGGGCAAGGCCGCGCAGGGCAGTGAGCAGTTCTTCGCGGATATCGGAATTCTCCACGGTGGGCAGGCTGGCAAGGGAGACGGTTGGGCCCTCGATAAGCCAGTTGATCTGCTCAAGGGCCGTGTACTTGGAAAGGCCCGAAGCCTCGTAGCAGGCGCGGGTGCAAAAATCGCCTGCAAGCTGGGCAACTTCCGTAACCGCGCGGATGGCCGCCTTGGCGGGGGAAGCCGCAGTACCGGCGGTGTAGACGATTTCAGAACTGTCGGGAAAGGTTTTGGGATCCCAGGCAACGGCGGCGACCGTGGGCAGGGGCATGCCCTGAGAAAAATCTTTCAGCACAATGCGCACGCCCTCGCGCTCAAAGGCCGCCAGCAGTTCGGCCAGCACCGGGTCAAAGGCGCAGGATGCCGGGTCGATGGTGGGCGTGGTGGGCAGGTTGCGGTCAACGCGGCAGCACACATGGCGCTCGATCAGTTCGCTCAGACCTTGCAGCAGCGATTCTTCACGGCTGTTGCCAGCCGAAGTGCCGTTAAATTCGCCAAGCAGCTTGAACCAGTCCAGCGGCAGCCATACGGTTTTGCCGTCCAGCAGGCGGGTGGCGGGGTAGAACTGCCAGCGCGTGAGGTCAAGCACACGGCGGGCATCCTGCGGCGAAAGGGTGTCGTCCACCGAGCGCAGCATGGCCTCAATGGATAGCAGATCGCTGCCAAAGCGGGCCTCGGCCTCGCTCCATGTGGCGCTGACCATATGGGGGCGTTCTTCCCAAAAGCTGAAAAAGGCAAAACGCTCCATCAGTTCCATAAGGGCCGAAGCTTCGGCCTGTTCGGCGGAGGAACCTTTGCCCATCTGTTTGCGGGTGGGCATGATGCGCCGGGCATCGGCCCCGCACACGCTCAGGAACACAGGTATGCCAAGCCTGCCCACGTCCACGCGGCGCGTTTTTGACAAAATGTCGAGGCGGGAGGAATCCAGCCGCTCGCGAACGCGGGCAATGGTCTGCGCGGGGCTCATGGTTTTGTCCAGATCGCGCGTGTAGCCCTTGGGGCAGGGGGCCAGGGTTATAATGGGCAACTGTTCGTTCATGGCCGCTCCAGAATCAGAATGCTGTACAGACGGCGCTGTTCTTCGCCGTTTTCATCGTGGGATTTAACGCCGATGCGGCCTTCGGTTATCTTGAAGGTCTTGGCCGCGATTTTGCCAAAATGGGGTTTGGCGCGGGCTACATCGGTGCAGAAAAAGGCCTTGCCGCCGGGTGCGAGGTGGCGATCCACAAATTTGACCAGCGGCCTGTGCAGCTCGTCCAGATAGAGAATTTCCGAGGCGGCGATAATGTCAAAACCGCTGGCAAAGCGCGGGTCGCGCCCTGGCGCGGTCACGTCCACATGGGTGACTTCAATCTGGTCGCCCAGGCCGTTGCGCAGCACGTTGGCCCTGGCAAAGCGCAGGGCCTGCTCCACCACATCGCTCAGCACCACGCGCGCAAAGCCGTAGCGGGCGGCTACAAGGCTCAGCGCGCCGCAGCCAGCGCCTAGCTCCAGCAGGCTTTTGCCCTGCGGTTCGTACTTGCGCAGCAGGCGGCCCAGCACAAAAGAACCGGGCCAAAGCTTTGCCCACAGGGGCAGATCCTTGAGCGGATCATGGATGGCCTTGCGTTGCAGCAGCTTGTCCAGATGGGCGCTCATATTCTGTATGGAGAGCACCTCAAGGGGATTTTCGTCCACATGCAGCGGTTCGAATTCCACATCAAAATCGGTGCGGATGCGTTCCAGCAGGGTCTCAAGTTCGGCGGCATGGGCCTGGGAAAGACTGGGCGATGTTTCCTCGGGTGACAACGGCGTGCACAGGGAGTCAGACATGGATGTTCCTTGCAAAGGGGAATACAAAGGCTTCGATAAGTTAGTTACTATACCCGCATTTTAGGCGCATGGCAATCCTTATTGATTAAGTATGTATTACGGGGGCCAACGCCTCGCAAAAGAGGTTCGGCCCGCCAAAGGGGCTCGACCCGGTAGGGGAAGTCTGGCATTGTTGGCTGGTCGGCTGGTGTGCCAGTGGCCCCGCCGCAAACACTGAGCGAGAGGATTATGAAGCAGATTTTTCGTTTGGAAATGGTTGTGGCCGAAGAAGATGCAGACCGCGCCACCGGCTTGCTGACCCTGGGTGTGCCCTTTGGCTGGGAAGAAGAAACCCTGCCCACGGGTGAAACCCGCTTTCGCGTGCATTGCGAAAACCCCGAATTTATCAACAACCTGCAAAGCGATCTTCAGGCCCGCATTCCCGCTGCGGAATACACCCTGACCACGCTTGAGGACCAGGACTGGCTGGCAGCATGGCGGCAGTTTTTTACGCCTGTGCCCTGCGGCAACCGTTTTGTGGTGCTGCCCCCCTGGCTTGCCGACAGCAATGATTTTCCCGGTCGGGAAAAGATTGTCATCGAGCCCAAGAGCGCGTTTGGCACGGGCCATCATGCCACCACGGCCCTGTGCCTCACCGTGCTGAGCGAGCTTGTGGAAGCCGGGCGCGTCAAGCCGGGCCAGCATTTTCTGGATCTCGGCACTGGCTCGGGCGTGCTTGGCATTGCCTGCTGCAAGAGCGGCCTGACCGGTGAAGGTTACGACATCGACATGCTGGCCGTGGAAAATGCCATTGAAAACAGGCAGATCAACGGAATCGATGGCTTTGAAGTGGGCCTTGGCAGCATAGACGCGCTTGAAGGCCGCACCTATGATCTGGTGCTGGCAAATATTCTGGCCCGCCCGCTGATTGATCTTGCCCAGCGCATTGTGTGGGCCTGCAAGCCCGGCGCATGCATGGTGCTCTCCGGCCTGCTTGAAATTCAGGCTGACAGCGTGGAAGAAGCCTATATGGCCCAATGCCTGCCCAAACCCCGCCGCGTTATTGACGGCGAGTGGTGCGCGCTGGTCTGGGATTAGCATTGACGGTATTTGCTCTGGCAGCTGCGGCGGCGCAGGCGGATATTTCGTCTGCGTTGCCCGGTTTGCCCATTTTCCTTGCGCCGGAAACCGCCCCGGCAATGCTCTTTGCCATAGTGGTCGGGCTTGGCGTTGTCTTGCAGCTTGCGGGCAGGTTTTACGCCAGCCGCGGCGCAGCCCTGCTTGGGGCGGGCCTTGTGCTCGGCGCGGGCCTGTTTGACCGCGACCCGGTGCTGGTGGTTGGGCAGCTTGTGCTTGTGGCGGCCCTGTGGCCCAAAGCGCGCAAGAAGGCCCGTACGGCGGCAGATCGGCGAACCCGTAATTAGGCCTGGAATCAGGCCATTGTTCAGGTCATTCTCTGGCCATTGCTGTGCGGGGCGTTCTCCCTTGATCGGGGTGGGACTCTGCCCGGACCCCTGTGCGAGACGCTGGCTGGCTGTTCTTGCTAACGGCGCTGATCCCAGGTGGGGATGGGCGCCGGAGTGTAGTTATCGAGATCTTTCAGCGTAGTGCCCATGCGGGTGGGACGTCCGTTGGGGCCGCGCATCACAGGCCCGCAAGACTGCGCTTCAATGACGGGCGGTATGTCCGCCGGGGCGGGGCGCAGCACTTCATCAGCAGAATGCAGATAGGGCAGAGGATCAACGGCTTTGCCGGAGGCGTCCAGCAGGCCAAAGTGCAGGTGGGCCCCGGTGGTTCTGCCGGTACACCCCACAAGCCCCACGGGTTCGCCTGCGGTAACGCGCTGCCCGGTTTTTACCAGAGTTTTTGACATGTGCCCGTAGCGCGCCGTCATGCCGTCCTCTTGCCGGACATCAACGGAGATGCCCAGTGGGCCGTTTTCTCCGGCGCGGATGACTGTGCCGGGCTTGAAGGCCGTGACAGGCCAGCCCATGTGCGCGCGGATGTCTACACCCCCATGATCGCGCATGACCACGCCGCGCCTGCTGAGCCAGCCGGGCATGCGGCGGTTGCCAAAGGGGGATGTAATCAGCTCTCGCAGGGGCGGCAAGGAACGGCAAACCTCGGCATTGGCGGCTGATCCGGGATGGGCTGATTCCGGTATTGCTGGGGAAGATTCAGGCGCTGCATGCTGGCTGCTGGCAGATGTTTTTTGCGCGTCTGTTTGTCCAGCCTTGGATTCTGGGCTGTCTGGCTGGCCCGCGCTGGGTTCCGCAGCAAGTTCCGTGGCAGGTTTTGCGCTGTCGGCAGCGGGCGCGAACGATGCGCCCTCGGCAACAAGTTCCGTGGGAGGGCAGCCAAGGGCTATGCAGAGGGCACCAAGCGCGAGTCTGCTCAGAAATTTCGACACGTATTCTCCCCGTCTGTGGCTGCGTTTTGAGCGCGAACAGGTCGGCAGCATACGGTGCACTGTAAAAAATGCAAGCCAGGCTTACTGCGCATACGGCGAAAAGCCCGGCACAAGGAGGCAGCACATGCAGTTACGATCCATCACCGGAGACGTCACGGGGCGTCCCACTATTGATGGCGCAGGTGTGCGCCTTGTGCGCGTGCTTGGTTCGCCCACAGTCAAAACATTTGATCCCTTTCTTATGCTTGATGCCTTTGATTCCGTAAATCCGGAGGATTACGTAAAGGGTTTTCCCATGCATCCTCACCGGGGCATTGAAACCTTCACCTATCTTGTGAATGGCGTCATCGAGCACAAGGACAGCCTGGGCAATGCTGGCGTTATCCGCGATGGCGGCTGCCAGTGGATGACCGCCGGGAGCGGTATTCTGCATCAGGAGATGCCCCTTGCCTCGCCGCGCATGCTCGGCCTGCAACTCTGGATCAATCTGCCGGCCGCCCACAAGATGACCGATCCCAAGTACCGCGACATCACCATTGATATGGTGCCGTGCGTTGAGGAAGAGGCCGCTTACGTGGCCGTGGTCGCGGGTGAATACAAGGGCGTTGAAGGCGCTGCCAGGGGCGACTATGTGGATGTGCGTTTTCTTGACGTGCGACTCAAACCTGGGGCGCGCTGGCAGGTGGAGACCAACCCCGCCCACACTGTTTTTGCCTATCTGTATGCTGGCGACTGCTTCTTGATGGAGGGCAGGGAGCCGATGCTGGCCCGGCACGCCTACCTGCTGGGCGATGGGGACACCGTGGCCTTTGAAGGCGGCGAAGAGGAATGCCGCTTTGTGCTGGTTTCCGGCGCACCCTTGCGGGAACCGGTTGCCTGGGGCGGCCCCATTGTCATGAATACGGATGAGGAGCTGATGCAGGCGTATTTTGAAATTGAAGAAGGCAGATTCATCAAACACTGGCTTCCGTCCGCTCAGGATTAACCGCTGTCGGGTTGAAAATATCCGGCTTGACACGGCTGCTGCGGGGTCTTATCTGACCATTTTGCTTTGCAAACAGGAGCAAGTACCATGAGCAATTGTATTTCTGTCTTGTTTCGCAAGGGCAAACATCACGGCCTGGCACTCTTATGCACGCTGCTCGTAACCGCTTTTGCGGTTACTGGCGCGTTTGCCGCTGAGCCCAAGGTGCGCGTTCTTGCCACCACCTATCCCGTATACCTGTTAACCCGCGCTGTTGCCCAGACAAGCCCGGATGTGCAGGTTGATCTGCTCATTCCCGCCCAGACCGGCTGCCCGCACGACTACGCGCTGACCCCCAAGGACATGCAAAAACTCTCCAAGGCCAATGTTGTGATCATCAACGGCCTGGGCATGGAGTCCTTTCTGGAAAAACCCCTTGCCGCCGCAGGCAAGAAGATCGCCGTCATCGACAGCAGCAAGGGCATAAACGCCATTGTTGAAGAACATGACGAAGATCACGATGCCGACCACGGCAAGGCGGACGCAGCCCATAAGGATGACCACAACCCTGCGGCAGCGGCAAAAGGGCATGATCATGCTCACGAACACGGCCATGACCATGGGCACGACCACGGCGGCCTGAATCCGCATGCTTTTTCCAGCCCGCTGCAAGCTGCGGTGATGGCGCGCAATATTGGCCGTGGCCTTGCTGCTGCTGCGCCGGTTGCCGCAAAAAACTGCCCGCAGGTTGCGGATGCCTATGCCGCAAGGCTTGAGGCTCTGGGCCAGCGCCTTGCCGCCGTAGGGGCCAATGCCGCCAACAAGAATGTGGTGGCCCTGCACGATGGCATGGCCTACCTTGTGCGCGATGCCGGGCTGAACCTTGTGGATGTGATTCAGGAAGATGAAGAGGCTCAACCCTCTGCGGCGCGTCTGCTTGATCTCGTAAAAAAGATAAAAGAATCCAAGCCGGTTGTGCTCATTGGCGAGCCCCAGTATTCGGACAAGCCCGTGCTCGCCCTTGCGGCGGAAACGGGTGTTCCGGCAGTGCAGCTTGACCCTCTGGCCTCGGGGCCGTCTGGCGCGCCCCTTGATTATTACGAAACAGTTATGTCAAAAAATATTGCCATGTTAGAGAAGTACTTTGGCAAATAACAGCTTGCTTGCCCCCTCGGTCTGCTTTGAGAATGTATGCCTCAGCCGGGGGGGCAATCTTATTCTGAACAATATCTGCGCCACCGCGCCCGCTGGCGGCAGCACGGTTCTTGTGGGCCCCAACGGGGCGGGCAAGACCACGCTGCTGCTCTGCCTTATTGGCGAAATGGCCTATACAGGGCGTATCCAGTTCGCTGGTTTAGAGCATCAGCCCCGCATGGCCTATGTGCCGCAGCATTTGATTATGGATCGCAGCCTGCCCTTGCGCGTGTGCGAATTTCTGGCCCTGAGCCGCCAGCGCCAGCCCTTGTGGCTGGGCCTGCGCCCTTGGGCGCGCAGCGAGGGGCGGCAGCTTTTGCAGATGGTCAAGGCCGAGCATCTGGAGCAGAGCCGCATGGGTGACCTTTCTGGCGGCGAACTGCGCCGTGTGCTGCTGGCTGCGGCTCTTGGCCGCAATCCGGAACTGCTGGTGCTGGACGAGCCTGCGGCAGGCGTAGACGTGCGCGGCGAGAGGCTCTTTTGGGAATTGCTGGATGCCGCCCGGCACGAGCGCGGCTTTACGCAGATCATGGTCAGCCACAATCTGCCTCTGGTGGCGCACTACGCAACCCACGTGATCTGCCTCAACAAGACAGTATGCGCCACAGGCGCGCCGCGCGCCACGCTGACATCTTCCACCCTTATGGAACTTTTTGGCGTGCCTATCCACCTGTACCCGGACCAGTGCGACCCTGAAGACCCCGGCTGCCCCCAGTGCGGCGTGGTGAGCGAAGCCGAGGGCCTGCTGCCCAACTATGCGGCCATAGAGCGGCGGGAGGCCGCCCGCCTGAACGCGCGCCTGGCTGCTCGCATGAGCGCCTCACAAAGTGAACCCTGCGGCGAAAAATCGCCGGATCAGGGAGGTTCCCGTGCCTGATCTCAGCCCAATATATGCGCTTATTTCCATGATTCCGCTCGATTGCCTGCAAATGCGTTTCATGCAGCAAGCCTTGCTCGGAGTGCTGCTGCTGGCCCCTATGGCCTCTGTACTCGGGGTGGAAGTTATCAATTTTCGCATGGCCTTTTTTTCAGACGCCATCGGGCACTCGGCCTTTGCCGGGGTTGCGCTGGGGTTGATACTGGCTGTGCCGCCGCGTCTTGCCATGCCCCTGTTTGGCATACTGGTGGGGCTTGGCATCATGGCTGTGCGGCGCAAGAGCGACCTTTCGTCCGACACAGTCATCGGTATTGTTTTTTCTGCCGTGGTGGCCTTTGGTCTTGCCGTGGTGAGCCGTGCCGAGGGCGTAGGTAGGGACATGCAGCGCTTTTTGTACGGCGATATCCTTACCATCACCGATGGTGAAATTGGCTTTCTGGCCCTGCTCTTTATTGCCCTGCTTCTGTTTCAGACCGTGGGCTACAACAGGCTGATGTATATTGCCCTGAATCCGGTTATGGCGCGGGTTCACGGTGTACGCGTGGCAATGTGGCAGTATGCTTTTGCCGGGCTGCTGGCGCTGGTGGTGATGTTTTCTGTATGGGCGGTGGGCGTGCTGCTGGTGACGGCCATGCTCATTGTGCCCGCCGCCACGGCCCGCAATTTTGCGCGCTCTGCCGGGGGCATGTTCTGGTGGGCGCTTTTGGTGGGCACATCATCCGCCTTCGCAGGGCTGACCCTTTCCGCTCAGGAATGGCTGGCTACGGCCAGCGGGGCCACCATTATTCTTGTGGCTTGCTGCTGGTTTGCGGTGAGCCTCTTTGCCGCTCAGGCCACGGGCCGCAGACGCTCCTGACGGCAGTGCCGCAGCGCATCTTTGCGCCTGCTCTGGCCGATACCACAAAAAAACGCCTTCCCCTTTCAGTTGGGGAAGGCGTTTTGGCTTTTGGGTAGCTTGTATGAGCTAGGCCAGCTTTTTGACCGCTTCCAGAGCGGCGGCGTAGTCAGGCTCGTGGGTAACTTCGCCCACAAGCTGGCTGTAAGCCAGGGTGCCGTCGGGGGCGACCACAAAGACCGTGCGGGCCAGCAGATCCAGCTCCTTGATCAGGATGCCATAGGCCTTGCCAAAGGCGCCAGCGCGGTAGTCGGACAGGGCTTCAACAGCGGTTACGCCAGCAGCTCCGCACCAACGGGCCTGCGCAAAGGGCAGGTCGCGGCTCACGGCCACAATACGCACCTTGTCGGACAGGGCGGCGGCTTCGGTATTGAAGCGGCGAACTTCCATATCGCATACGGGAGTATCCAGCGAGGGAACGCATACAAGCACAAGCACCTTGCCAGCGTAGTCTTTCAGGCTGCGGGGGCTCATATCGTTGGCGGTCAGCGTGAAGTCGGGAGCCTTGCCGCCAACGGCGGGCTGGGTGCCTTCAAGATGCATGACATTGCCTTTGAACGTAACTGTATCCATAGGAAACTCCTTATTGTTTCAGGGTTCTTGGATTCTGTGCTATCAAGGCTTTATTGTCAATGATTATTATTAGCGAGGTTGGATTTCCAGATTTCTCGCTCTCACCTTTTCAGTGTATCGTTGCAGGAAAGTGTACGCAAGGGCAGTACGCGCAGGTACGCTGCTGCAGTGGAGAAAACCTTTTGTCTCTCCATTGCCATGTGCGCGGCAATGCCTATATTTACATACGAATGTGCCTATAGCAGGAGAATTTGATGAGTACTTTGACACCTCGCGGCATAGTTGCCGAGCTTGATAAATTTGTGGTGGGACAGGAACAGGCCAAGCGCATGGTTGCCGTGGCGGTGCGCAACCGCTGGCGGCGGCAGCATCTTGCGCCAGAGCTGCGCGATGAAGTTTCGCCCAAGAACATCATCATGATGGGCCCCACGGGCGTGGGCAAAACGGAAATTGCCCGCCGCCTGGCCAAGCTCTCCGGAGCGCCCTTTGTAAAGGTTGAAGCCACCAAGTTTACCGAAGTGGGCTATGTGGGGCGCGATGTGGAATCCATGGTGCGCGACCTCATGGAAATCGGCATCAACCTTGTGCGCGATGAGGAAAACGCCCGTGTACGCAAGGCTGCCGAGGCCGCTGCGGAATCGCGCCTTATGGATTTGCTGTTGCCCAGCTCCTTTGGGTCGGAAGAGCGCGCCTCCACGCGCGAAAAGCTCTTGCAGCAGTTCCGCCTTGGCTTTCTGGACGACCGGGAAGTGGAAGTGGAAGTGACCGAACAGGGCGGCGGCAGCGTTGACCTGTTCGCCATCCCCGGCATGGAGCAGATGGGGGGGCAGGTTAAGGACATGTTCAGCAAGGCCTTTCCGCCCAAGCACAGCCGCCGCAAAATGAAGGTGCGCAATGCCTTTGCCGTGCTTGTGCAGGAAGAATCGGGCAGGCTTGTGGATCAGGAAGCCCTGGTGGACAAGGCCCGCGAAAGGGTGGAGCAGACGGGCATCATCTTTATTGACGAAATTGACAAGATCGCCAGCTCCTCGCAAAACCGCACGTCAGACATTTCGCGCGAGGGCGTGCAGCGCGACCTGCTGCCCATAGTGGAAGGCAGTGCGGTCAACACCAAGTATGGCATGATCCGCACGGATCATATCCTGTTTATTGCGGCGGGGGCTTTCCATTTCAGCAAGCCATCGGACATGATCCCCGAACTGCAGGGGCGCTTTCCCTTGCGGGTTGAATTGCAGCCTCTGGGCAAGGAAGAATTTTTGCGCATCCTCAAGGAGCCGGACAATGCCCTGACCAAGCAGTATGAGGCATTGCTGGGCACGGAGCAGATTCGCCTGAGCTTTACGGATGACGGGCTGGAAGAAATCGCGGCATTTGCCGAAGACACCAATACCCGCACGGAAAACATCGGCGCGCGGCGGCTCTATACCATCATGGAAAAAATCCTTGCTGACATATCCTTTGACGCGCCCGAAATGCCCGGTGCGCAGGTGGTGGTCAACAAGGCCTATGTGGAAGAGCACTTGCAGGATGTGCGCGATGATCAGGATTTGAGCCAGTATATTCTGTAGGCTCCAGGCCTGTGCGCGGCTTGGGCAAGTGACAGCATAAGCAGCGCGCAAGGAATCGAGGAATCAATGATCAAAAAAACCGGCCAGTGGCCGGTTTTTTTGTAACTACAGAGATAACAAAAGAAAAAAGGTTCGCGGTATAACCGCGAACCTGGATTTTCTGGTGGGCCATCAGGGACTCGAACCCCGAACCAACTGATTAAGAGTCAGCTGCTCTACCAATTGAGCTAATGACCCGCATTGCGTGAAGAGGTGTTTACGCAAATGGGAGGCAAGTGTCAAGCGGATACGATTTTTTTTGTAAAATTATTTTGCGCGTCAGCCCATTACCTGTAAATTTCGACGCGGCAGAACCGTTAAATTTCAGCTCTGGCCGGGGAGATTTTGCTTTGTGAACACCAAGAAAAAGTTTTTTGCCCAGTGAGGCATGGCAATCCAGCCACGGGGACTCCCTCGTGAATCCACTTAGTAAAATTATACAACCTGATTGGTGTGCCTGACAGGAGCGGGCATAAAAAGGCCGTGATACTGATTTAGCGAAGCGTCGTCTGTTGAATTGGCTCCAAATCAAAGCCGGGCAGGCCTGATACCAGCGCAGGTTTATTTTTCTTTGTTAAGTGGCAGATAGACTTGGAGAAACGAGAGCCGGAATATACCGGAATATAGAAGGATATAGAGGAACGGGAAAGCCGCGTGGGCTATTGGTTTGGAGAGAATAGGCGCAGGCCGGAACATGGTCAACGCCAGAATAACAAGTGACGGTCGCCTGGAACGGCTTAATTCTTGGAGCTTACGACGTGTGGGAATCTGCGTTTGCAGATACCGGCGGCATCATTATGATTCAGGACAACCAGGACATGAGCATGGTTGTAGGCATAGCGGGCATGCGACCAGATGCCGTTTCCCAGGCTTTGCTCATGGGCAATTACATAGCTCTCAAGCCTGAGGGGGTGCGCGTGAGCTGGTGTGCCGTTACGCAGGATGGCGGCCCGCTGGTGGCCTGGGGATGCCAGGCTGACGGCCTAGCCGGATGGGGGGGCAGGCCGTTTGGCCTCCGTGCTGAGGCCTGCTAGTTGACACCCTGAACAATATCAGGGTGTCGATGTGAGCTTTCCCCGGTTACACCGGGGACACGGAGGACACTATGTCCACTACCAAAGACACTGGCGTCACTGTTGATGCTGCCAATGTTATCAATGATATTTTGCCGTGTTGCGCTCAAGGCGTTGATGGTCGTGATCTGTTCGCACAGGCGGAGTACGCCGCCGACGTGCAGCGCACCATCGGTCACCAGCCGGGAATCGCACGGCAGGAGCTGGCAAACAAACAGGCGCGGCAGGTCTCACACATGTCTGCTGGCCTCGCGCAGTTTTTGGCCCGGCGCTATGCGGGCGGAGTCAAGGACGATGGCGACCTGGATAAAGTTGAGGTGGCGCTTGTGTCTGTTATTATGGGATTGCTGGAATCCAAGCTGCCCGGCATTGCCACAGAGGAAGCCAACGGCATCTGCCATCCTGACGGCGTAACAATCAAAATTGACGAAACCGGTCAATTGTCCGCTTTAAGATATGAGCTTGGCGAGTTCTACTTGTTCCGCCATCCAACGCTCAAGCACGACATGCAATCTTGTTATGGAGGATTGCTCACAAACGTGGCCACTACGTATTCGCAGATATGGGCTTATCTGCAGACCACGGAAGGTCAACTGCTTTGTAAAACAGAATCGCAGTGGCAGGAACTATCGACCCATATATATTATATCTTGGCGGATGGAACCAACATTGGGTTCAATGGCGTTGGTGGTGTGCCTTATTATGTGCAAGATTTGAATGCAGGTACGCTGCGCTTGCCAGACATTAGAGGTATATATGCCGAACCTGCGGGGTACGACTCTCTAGTAGTTGGTGGCGTACATATCGACATGATACGTAACATAGTAGGACAAATTTTCTTTTCTGCTGGTGGTGTCGATGGATATTTAAGCAGTACCGCAGCCTCGGGTCCATTTACATCTGGCTCAGCGATTGTTGGTAAGAATTTGACGTACACAGAGAATACCTATCCGTCAGGTGTGGTCGCTCAATACAGCGCGCGTTGTGATCACGGGCAATGCAAATAAGCCCCGTGGTTATGGTGGTCTGCCTTGCGCATTCCTTGGCCAGCCAACAGCATAGGGAGAATCAATGGCACTTGCTAATCAGTTTGATGCTACACGATATTATGTCGGTTTGATAGAAGATCACGGCACATTGCCCAACAATGCCTCCTATGATCCGTTACCCCCGACGCCTTGGGGCTACAATTGGCCCCAGCATATTGAAGGTAAGGGTTTTGTGCTTGTTGAAGACCACCGCGCCCGCCCTGCCGAACAATTTGGCAAGAATTTGGCGCAGGAGGCAACGCCCTGGTGGTTGCCTGACGACAAGCTCGGCACACCCGCGCGGGGAAATGAAAGCGGCAGGCCCGCTACCTACGGGTACCCTGCTCAAAACGCCGAAACAGCCGCTGGCCGATGCCAGGTCTACCAAACGGCAACAGATAAACGCAGGCTTTGATGCGGCAATGTCTGCAAGCCTCACGATGCCAAGTACAAGTGCGACGCCATCAACTTATGAGGTTGCCACAGCGCTCACGGATGATCCAGACGGATATGCCGCCCTGCTGACCATCCACACGGCCCGGCGTGATACCCTGCTGGCGGCCATGGAAGCTGCAACATCACATGACGCAGTGCAAGCCATCGCCTTTAGTTACGCCGTATAGTTATAGGTATTATCAATCTGATAACTGCGGCAGAGGAAGGACGGACGTATCGTTTATGACAAAAACTGACCCAACTTAACAAGCCAATAGATGTTTGATTCCCACAAATACACCGCAGCTGATGAGGATGAGTTTTTTGAGCGGAGTTGATGGGCCGAGTTTTTTCTGTCGAGCGTGGTCATGCTGACGAGGTCAAAACTTAGCCGGTAACGATACCTTGGCAATGATATCCGTAGCGTGTTCGCTACGAGAAGATTGCATAATCCTTGGTTCCAGCCACCGCGACTGCAGACATGACGGGGGCATTCGGTCAGTCATTGACAGGACTAGCCGGGCCGTGCTCTTTGAATCGCATTGATTTTTTGGGGAATTAATTGATGGCAGGCTTCTTTACGCAGGAAGCGACAAAATTAAAATTTTTTCTGCGATAAATAAGACTATTTATTTTTTCGAACATTTTGCCTAGTCTTACCGATTAATGTCCAAGCGAGGAAGAGATGGGTAAAAAATTGCGTGCTGATATTATTTTGAGCCTTGGTATAGCTTGCCGTCCAGCAGAATAACTAAGAATCAATAAGTTACGTTTTTTATCATCACCCTTGGATTGGATGATGTCTTATAGAGAAGTGGGTTCACTTCTTTGGACCAGTCAACGGCAAAACTAAGGTGGACAGTTTTATTGGTTATGCCGCCCATCTAGGGCTAATCAGAGGTGGCACTCCCTCTGGTTTGTACTGCTGATATATCTCCATCGGCTTTCGGCCGTCAAAGGTCTTATGCGGACGCCGGTTATTGTAGAAGCCAAACCACCATGCCAGGACCCGGCAGAGCTCGCTCCCTGTCTCTATCTCTCGCAAATACAGGCATTCATATTTCAGAGAACGCCAGAGACGTTCGATCATCACGTTATCCATCCAGCGGCCTCGGCCATCCATTGAGATGCGTGCTCCGGCCTCCCTGAGCGTCTTCGTAAACTCGTAGCTCGTAAACTGAGAACCCTGATCCGTATTGAAGATTTCTGGTACACCGTAGCGATTCATTGCATCTTCCAGGGCGGCCACACAGAAATCAGCATCCATTGTATTCGACACGCGCCAGGCGAGCACCGCTCGGCTGTGCCAGTCCATAATCGCCACAAGGTACAAGAAACCGCGCCGCATCGGAATGTATGTGATGTCGGCACACCACACCTGGTTTGGCCTTGTGATCGCCTTGCTCCGCAGCAGGTACGGATACGTCTTGTGCTGCGGATGCGGTTGGCTTGTCTTCGGCTTCTGGTAAACCGCCATCAGACTCATTTTGCGCATAAGCCGTCGCACGCGATTACGCCCAATTAGATGCCCTTCATCACGCAGAACGTTGCGCATTTGCCGGGAACCGAAGAACGGCAACTCCAGAAACAATTCATCTATGCGCTTCATGAGCACCAAATTGTACGCGGACTCACCGATCGGTTGGTAGTAGTATGTTGAGCGTTGCAGTTTGAGGATTTCGCACTGCCGCCGAACACTGAGCACTGGATGCCCCAAGTCGACGATTTTACGCCTTCGCTCGCAGCTCAAATTTTGGCGAAGGCTTGCTGTAAAAAATCCTTCTCCACAGTAAGTTGGCCAATCTTGGCATGAAGCTCCTTGATGCGGGCTTCATCATTCTGCTGAGCCTTCTGGGACTTGCCCGCAAAGCCAGCTGCAATCTGCTCCTTGGCCTGCTGCTTCCACTGAGAAATCTGATTTGGATGCACGCCATGCTTGCTGGCAAGCTCGGACAAGCTTTGCTCGCCAGACAGGGCATCAAGGGCGACGCGGGTCTTGAATTCGGCGGTGAACTTCCTTCTCGATTTGGACATAAAAAGCCTCCTTTGACTTCTTACGTCCACCTTAGCTCACGGTCCAGTTTTCCGAACCCACTTCTAATCCCGCCAACAACCAGTCGTATGAGGTTGTTGAGGTTCTGGGTTCTTTGTGGGAACAGCAATACTACCTCAAGGTGGGGGATAAAATTTTCCCCAGCCCTGTCCGCTGGGTCGCCAATGACAAGCAGTGGCGCAAAGTAGCGTTTGCTCCTTTCTGGTGGGTTGCAGATGGAACTGCGGACGGACGCCCCAAGAAGCCAGAAGAAATGCCCGGCAAACAGACTGTGGACTACCAGTGCAATGGTTGCCACACCACGAATTTTATTGCGAAAAAAGATGAACAGGGAAAATACGCCTTTTCACGCATTGAAGGCGGTATCGGCTGCGAACAGTGTCATGGGCCGGGATCAAAGCATGTTGATGCCCAGGGGGACGGCGGTATTCTGAACCCCGCCAAATTGGGAACATGGCAGCAGGAACAGCTTTGCGGGCAGTGTCATATCCGTGTTACGAGCAAGCAGGATAAGGATTTTGCCTTCCCACTGGGCTTTAGAACCGGGCAGACGGACCTTCAGGACAAGGTCGAATTCTGGACGTATTCCACCAAGCCTGCGAACTTCTGGGGTAACGAAGACGCCAAAAAGAACCGTCAGCAGTATCACGACACCATGCGTTCTGGGCATATGGCAGCCGGTGTAACCTGCTCTGCCTGTCATCTGGACCATGCCACCAAGCATTTGACCTCGAGCTTGAAACTTCCTCGGGAGCAGCAATGCATCGGCTGCCACACAGCACAGAAAGCCATGTTTGAGGGAAGTGTCCACGCACAAAAAGGTGTGACATGCGTAGATTGCCATATGGCCAAAATGGGGAACCGTGCTGGTGCAACGCAAAAGACCCCCAAGGACCCGTGGGATGTTTCGGCGCACACCATGCGCGTTGTGACGCCGGAAGAAGCAGATGTTTTCAAGATGCGCTCAAGTTGTGACAAATGTCATTCGGGTGCAGAGCGCTCGGCAAAGGGTGCTCAGTTGGTGGGAGTCCGGGAAGATGTGCTGAACAAAACGCAGCGCGCGCTGCAGGGTACTGCCATTTCTAAAGAAAACCTGAACAAGGTTCTTATGGATGGTTCACTTGGGGCACATAACCCACAAAAAACCTTGCAACTGCTCGAATCGAAAAAGAAGTAGTCGTGACTTGCTGTGCCAGAAGGGGCTCCCCCTTCTGGCACAGCAATCTGTTGAGCTGATAGAAAGCGTGTAGGTAGACAGTGGCCTTCATTATGGCTGAGCAACAGCTTAACCAGTTTGCCAAAGAATTATGGAAAACTATGGAGGATGCATGAGCGTAACTATTTCTCCGCAAGAGCTTCAGGCGCTGCTCGATAACAAATCCGCAACGGTTTGTGATGTGCGGCGAGAGGCGGACTATCAGGCAGACCAGCGCACCATTGCCGGGGCAGAGTGGCATAATCCCGAAACTGTTGATGCGTGGGCCGAACAGCTACCGAAAAACAAGCCTGTGGCTATTTATTGCGCACGCGGTGGCTCCGTAAGCAAATCTGTGCATGCAGCGCTGACGGCCAAGGGCTTTAACGTGCAGTATATGGAAGGTGGCCTTGCCGCCTGGGATGCCGCGCAGCAATAAAAACGAAATTCTGATGTGGTATGTAATGATAAGAGGCCTGGGAAATTCCCAGGCCTCTTATCATCTAAAACTCATACCTCAGCGAGCCAAACACGCCATGCCCAGTGCGGTGTTCCGAGGCCTGAAGGTTATAGCTCAGCCCAAGGGTAAAGTCGCCCTTGCCAAGTTCAAAGCCCAGGCCGCTGTCAAAGGTGGCGTAGTCCACCACCTGCATTTTCATTTCGGCCTGGCTGTCCACACCGGGAATGCGAGCCTTGCTCTTGGCCTTAACGTCTCCCGCCGCCGGAATAACGCCCAGATCAAGCTGCGGCTTGATCTGCCAGCCGCTCTCGGTTTCAAAGGTTTTGGCAAAGTTCACGCCTACGGGGAATGTCCAGATGGACTGTGTGCTCTCGTCCACCTCAAAGACCGTGCCGCCGCTCTTCACGTCATAGCCATCAGTCACAAGCCCGAGGTAGCGCACCCCCACATGCGGAATAATATCCAGCGCACCGGCGTTGAATTTGTATTCCGCCTTGAGGCCCGTATTCCAGGCATGGCTGGTGACATCGGCCTTGAGGTCGCCCATCTGCATTGAGGCAGGCATCTCCTGCTCTACCTTGCTGTAGTTGCCGGTATAGCCCACATCGGCTGAGAGGCCGAAGTTGTTGTACACCCAACCGCCGTAAAGGCTCACGCCCCAGAAGTTGAAGCGGTTATCCGTGCTGTTGAAATCGCCGTTGGATTTGGCGTACCCGGCACCGACGTTGAACGCAGCACCAAAGCGGAACATGTCGTTGATGGTGTAATCCGCACCCAGGGCAATGCCGCCCAGGTTGCTGTTGTAGCCGGTCTTGAAGTTCTCCGCCTTCATGCCCCAGACGCTGTTGGACTGGTAAAGCGGCATGATCCACACCCCAAGGCCGTTTTTGAGGCCGTCCCCGGCACTCAGGCCGGAATCAAGGCTGAGGCTGCCGTCCGTATCTTGGCGCACGGCCACGGCCTGGCTCATATCCGTACGCGGCAACGCCAGAGATGTGCGGTTGAGTACCGCGCCGGAAGCAGCAGTCGCAGCGCTCAGGGTAGTGCCCTGCACGGCACCTACGGCTGCCATCTGGGCCGCACCTTCAACCGTGGCAGCGGCCTTGTTGCGGTCTGTCGTGCCGATGTAATTGTCGCTCATGGCACGGGATACGAAGCGCACGCCCGCATTGGGCGAATTGGGGTTTACCCCGGTCTGAACCACCATGCGATCTACCAGCGCCCCCATGCTGTTCGACAGCATGGGGAAGGATGAAGACGCCGCATTGGCCTTAAGGCTCACGCTGTATGCGCCCGTGGCCGTATCAAACGTGCCGCCCGTGGCGGAAAGCAGAGCGGTGCTTGTGGTAAGGTTGCTGCCTGTCCAGCTGGCAGCATCCTTTGTGGAAGCGCCAAAGCCGCCAGTGACGTTCAGCGTTTCTCCGTCCTGACCGCCCACGATGTGCAGTTTTGCGCCGGAATCCACAGTAAGGGTGCTGGTTCCACCGGCTTCACCGGAAAGGGCCACGCCGCTGCCGATGCCCAAAGCGTCCACCACAAGCAGGGACTTATTGGCAAAATGTGCGGTGTTGGCCGTGGCGGCTGCGCCGCCCGTGACCCATGTTCCATCCACATTGATGCCGCCTGCGGTGCTCAGCGTCTGCGGCGTGCGAAGGGCGAGCGCAGCAGTTATGTCCTGCCCCCACAGGCCCTTTCCATCACTCTGATAACGCAGCACTTCTGTGCGCAACCATTCGGCGTCCGTGCTGCCAAGCGAAACCATGCTGTTCTGGCCCACGGTCATGAGGGCATCCACGGTATTTGCGGTGAAGGTCAAACCGCCCATGGAGGCGTTGGAAGTGTCACCTGCGGTAGCGAAAGGCGGGTCAAAGTTGAGCTGACCACCGTTCATGCTGACGCCGGTGGCAACAAGGGTGCCGCTGCCGGAGCTGCTGCCCACGGCAACCGTAGTGGTTGCGTTGCCAGTGAGGCCCCCGGCAACGGTGTGTGTACCGTTGATCACATTGATAGTATTGGTGCCGGTTGAGGCATCAATACCGCCCTGTAGCGTGCCTCCGGTTGAGCCACCCGCAGGATTGCCCAGCGTCAGTATGCCGCCGTTGAGCGTAACGCCGCTGTCTGCCAAAACATTGCCTGAAGCCTGTCCCGTAAGGGTCAAAGCTGCGTTGCCGCTGACAGTGGTTGCGCCGGTGATGCCGCCAACCGTTGCGGCCCCGGAAGTGAGCCCTCCGCTGCCGCTTATGACTGCAGTGGGTGTGGCAAGCCGGGCATCGCCCACATTCTGCAACGAAGCGCCGGAAGTGCTCACCGTGATACCCTGTACTGTACCCGTGCTGCCAGCCGCAAGGAGCTTGTCTGACAAGGTCTTGAAGTCGGCCAGCGTCATGCTTGAACCGGCATAGCCGTTCAACAGCAGGGTGCCGCCATTGGCGACATTGATGGCGTGCTGGGTGGCAGAGTCTTTGAAGTCATCACCACTGGCGTTGACCAGTTCATCATACTTCACCTGCAAGCTACCCGTACCCGTTACTGCCACGCCCGTGGAACCGGCAGCGTAGGCTGCATTGGCCACACTGCCATTGACCACAAGTTTTCCTGAATTGGTGGTGCCGCCCACAGTCAGCAGACCGCCGGTCTGATCAAGGTTGTTTACGGTCAGCACAGCGTTACCGCTGATCTTGGCCTGTCCGCCGGTTTGGGTCAGATCACCAGTCTGCCAGTTGCCATGCCCAACCTGAAGCGAGCCGCCGCTCACGACCAGAGATGTGGTGGAATTCTGGTTGCCGCCGGGGCCGGAATCCGCCCCAAGAAAAACGTTGTTGCCCGTGCCAACGCTGAGGCTTGTTCCCTGCAGGAACGCCGTGCCATCAGTTGTGCCTAGCAGTGTGAGCGTGGCACTGTCGCCACCAGCAACGTTAAAGGCAAATGTGCCGTTGCGCATGTCTAGCGAATTCAGCGTGAGCATGCCTTTTTTGAGAGTTGCCGTTCCGCTGAGGGCCAGCCCCATGTGCTGGGCGCTGACAGTGCCACCGTCAAGGGTGAGGGTGCTACCCAGCAGGCCCGTGCCCGGCTCGGGGCTGAAAGAGCCGAAGTGCAGATTCTTCGCAGAAGTTAGTGTGCCGCCGGTGTTAACGGTTACGTCTGACCCGCTCACCTTGGCGTTGCGCGCAATGGACAGCGTGCCGCCATTGTTCACATCAATTGTGGTGTAGGTTTCTGCCGCGCCGTCCGCTACCTGATGCGTGTCGCTGATGGCGATGGGCGCAGCGGCAACTGCCATGCCAGCACCTCCCATCAAAAATGCGCTAACTGCCACTCCGCCAAGTACATTGAGCATGTGACATTTTTTCAGAATTCCCCTGTAGCGTTGCACGAGCATGCCCAGGGCGCCTTGTGTAAATCGCATGCAATCCTCCTCAGAAATTGTCTGGTTGTGTCCAACCGCTTCCTTCGTGGAAGCTGGAACAACGTTGTTCTTCCCGGTGTGAGGATTATGTAAAATTAGCCGTCGGTCAATACCCTACTAGCGAATGCGCCGCATTTCATTCAGATCTTGCATCATGCAAGAAATATCATGCCCATTCGGACTGGCTTTTAGGCGGGAACGTCAACAGCGAGGAATATCGCAGTGGACGGTATCCATGCGTCTGCAGTACCACACGCGTAACATTCAACGTATTGAAGATGGCTCGCGTCAGCCTGGTGTGCTGCTCGCGCTACGCATGGTGGTCGCAGTTGATGCGGAACCGGGAGAGTTTTTTGAAACTCTTTTTGAAGAATCCGTCGGCGAAGCGCTCGATGGGGCGGCATCGTCACTCAAAAGGATTAGCGTGACTTACCAGCCACTGGGGGCTGTTGAGGGCCTGAAGAGTATATTTGGTCCATTACTGGCTCAAGCACGGTTGGCCGTCGGCATGTCGCAGACCGCCATGGCAAAAGGCGCGGGTTATAACCTGCGCAATGTCAATGCGGTGGAAAAAGGACAGCAAGAGCCTGGCGTGATGTCCGCTCTTGCCCTTGTGGCGGCAACGGGGGTCGATATCCGCGGGTTTTTTGATCAGCTGCATCAGACATCAGCGGCGCTCTCCAAAGAGTAATTGCGGCGGGCCGTGGAGATATGGTCAACTGGGTGTTCCTGTGCTAGTGGCAGGGCATGACAGACACAAAAGGGTGCACAGGTAAAACCAGCAGAAAATGCGCAGGTATGTGGCTGTGCTTTGCTCTGGGCGTTACTCTGTGCTTTTTATCCGCCTGCGCTTCCTCGCCTCGGCAAAAAGCCAGTGCTCTTGCGCAAGAGCAGGGATTTGCCGAGCACCTCTTCTCAACGCAACCGTTTACTTTGTACGGCTTGCTTCGTCCCAGCTTAGCGGCTCACTCCAAAATTTTGCGCGTGTATATTGAAGGCGACGGACACGCCTGGGAGTCACGCACCCGGCCATCTACAGACCCTACGCCGCGCAATCCTACGGCCCTGCGCTTGGCTATGGCTGATCCGGGGCCGGACCCCGTGCTTTATCTGGCGCGACCATGCCAATATGTTCAGGGCGACGACAAACGGCAGTGTTCAAAGCGCTACTGGACGTCAGCGCGGCTTGGGCCGGAGGTGATTAACAGCCTTGATGCGGCCATTACCCAGGCTAAGGCTGCATGCGGGGCAGAACAGATTGCCTTGGTTGGATTTTCTGGCGGTGGCGGTGCTGCGGCGCTTCTCGCTGCCATGCGGCCGGATGTGGTCTTTCTGGGAACTGTTGCGGGCAATCTTGATATTGATGCTTGGGCAGACCTGCAGGGCGTAAGCCAGCTTGCAGAATCTTTGAACCCCAAGACGGTGGCTCCATCGCTGCAGCACTTGCCCCAGCGGCATTTAAGCAGCCGCACGGA